>CAKKOY010000001.1 GCA_919592095.1 Ralstonia syzygii subsp. syzygii
TGCGGACTGGACCAGTACGAGGTCAGGCGCTGGCAAGGCTGGTACCGCCACATCACGCTGGCGCTGTTGGCACATGCGGCCTTGGCGGTGCTGCGTGCGGGGCAAAAAAAAACACCGGCAGGCTTGATCGCATTGAGCCTGCAAGAGATTCGGCGCTTGCTGTGCGGTTTGGCTTGGCGTGCGCGTCAGTCAATCGAGCAGGTGCTGCCATGGTCGCGATGGCGGCGCGCGCATCAGTGGCGCGCTCAGCAGTGTCACTACCGGGCGCGGGGATGTGCTCCTCCATTTTGAGCTACGGCTGTAGTACTAGGTAGGCGTTGTCGATGTTCGGGAACTGGCGCAGCTCCGTGCCGGTGAAGTGCGCCTTCGCATAGTCGGCGGCGGAGGTACCTGTCTTGATGGCGAGCGATTTGCCCTTCAGGTCGTCTGCACTCTTGATCGTGCTGGCGGCCGGGACCATCAGCATGAAGCCACTGTCGTAGTAGCCATCGGAGAAATCGACGATCTTCTTGCGCTCGTCCTTGATGGTGATGCCAGCCAGCGCGGCATCGACGTTACGCGTCTGCAGCGCCGGCAGGATGCGGTTGAAATCCATGGGCTGCAGCTTGTAGTCGATCCTGGCGTCCTTGGCGATCTCTTTCCAGAGATCGATGTCGAACCCGACGTACTGGTTCCCCTGCTTGAACTCGAACGGCACGAACGCCGTGTCGCACGCGACCAGCAGTGTCTCGGCCCGAGCGGCCTGACCGGCAAAGGATGCGGCGACGAGCACGGCCGCGACCAGTTTCGCAGCGAATTTCATGAGCGACCCCTTGAAGAGTGAATGCGTCTGACGAGGCAATCGGATTTGCGTAGATCTTATATACGCAAATCCTATTGCTAATTATAGGCGTGCGCAAATTGGGTTGCAACATAGGGTATACCCGCTGAGGTGGTGTCCTGGTGGTTGTTTGAGGGAGCGGGTCTATTTCGTCGATCACGACATCGAGTCGGTGTTCTCGACACCCTATCGGCCGCGTCAGCCTGTCGATGTAGCCAATGCCGCTATCCAGGCAATCGACCACACCTCGAACATCGTCAAGCCGGCGAACCTCGACCACTGGGCCGACTTCTACAAAGACACCTTCGCCTTCGTCCAGAAACAGTATCTGGATGTGAAAGGCCGGCAAACGGGGATGCGGGCCCGGTCGATGGTGAGCCCATGCGGGAAGGTGTCGATCCCGATTGCCGCCGCGGCGCACGACCAGCCGGGCGTGTTGAACCAGAACGACGAGTTCATCCGCGACTACCGTGGCGAGGGCATTCAGCACATCGCCTTCCTGTCTTCGAACATCGAGCAGACCATCGCGGCCATGGAAAAGGCCGGGATCGACTTCATGGATACACCGCCGAAGACCTACTACCAGAATCTGGACGTCCGGGTTCCCGGTCATGGGCAGAACCTCGATAGCGTTGAGCGCCGCGGCATTCTCGTCGATGGCAAGGGCGACGGCAGGATCCTGCTGCAACGCTTCACCCGACGCCAGATCGGCCCGATCTTCTTCGAGCTCATCGAGCGGCGCGGCGAGGACGGCTTCGGTGAAGGCAATTTCAAGGCGCTCTTCGAATCCCAGGAGCAGGATCAGGTTCGGCGCGGGTCGCTGAATGCCTCGTAGGCAAGTCCGCTCGGCATCCTCACTTTCCCAAGGTACGCACCATGCAATCTTCCAAAACGACCAAGGCAACTGTTGCCCTTTCGAATCCACACCCCGTTTTCGGCAGCACCGAGGTTTTCAAGACGTTCAACTATGCGCCGGCCGTTGCGGCGGGTGGCTTGCTGTTCATCGCCGGCCAGATCGGCATCCGCGCAGACGGGACCGTGCCCACGCGTGTGGAGGCGCAAATCGATCTGGCATTCCAGAGGTTGGGCGCGATCCTGCAGGCGGCTGGGCTCGGCTTTGAGGACCTTGTCGAGCTGGTCAGCTATCACGTCGATGTCGACGGGCAGCTCGCGGCGTTCCGCGAGATCAAGGATCGCTACATCAAGGCGGATGCTCCGGCCTGGACCATCCTCGGCGTGGCCGCGCTGGCCAGGCCAACGCTTTTTGTCGAGATCAAGGCGGTGGCTGCAACACGTGCCGCGTGATCGGCGGCGGGATATCACAACCCGAGATGACCAAGAGAATCCAGATGACCAAGACCTTCGCATCCCACGGCGACACGCAAGTCAAGACCGCAACTTTCATCCAGCTCTCCGAGAACGCCTACGCCTATACGGCGGAAGGCGACCCGAACGCCGGCGTGATCATCGGTGATGACAGCGTTCTTGTGGTGGATACGACAGCGACCCCCACGATGGCGCAAGACCTGATTGCCAGGATTCGCGCGGTCACGGACACGCCGATCCGGCATCTGGTGCTGTCTCACTATCATGCGGTGCGTGTGCTGGGCGCCTCTGCGTTCCTCGCGCAAGGGTGCGAGCAGATCATCGCCAGTCGGGGAACGTACGACTTGATTGTCGAGCGCGGCGAGCAGGACATGCAATCTGAGATCGAGCGGTTCCCGCGCTTGTTTGCCGGCGTCGAAACCATACCCGGTTTGACTTGGCCAACCCTGGTCTTTGAGCAAGCGCCACACGCTGTGGCTGGGTGGCCTTGAAGTTCGGATCGCGCACCTGGGGGCAGGCCACACCAAGGGCGACACCGTGGTCTGGCTGCCATCGCAGAAGGTGTTGTTCTCGGGGGATCTGGTCGAGCACGAAGCGGCTTGCTACTGCGGCGACGCTCACTTGGCTCAGTGGCCGGCGACGTTGGAAGCCCTGCGGGCCCTCGGGCCGGAGAGGCTCGTGCCTGGTCGAGGTCCCGCTTTGCTTTCCGCGAGGGAAACTGACGATGCCATCCGGTACACCAACGAGTTCGTCACCACGCTGCTCAAGGCAGGCCGCGAAGCACGTGCCCAAGACCTCGACCTGAAAGGCGCGATGCACCATACGCGCTCGTTGATGGATGCGCGATTCGGTGGCGTCTTCATCTACGAGCATTGCCTGCCGTTTGATGTGTCTCGCGCTTTCGACGAGGCAGGAGGCATCGCGCACCCACGCATCTGGACCGCACAGCGCGACCGGGAAATGTGGGCTGCGCTCCAGGAATAGAGGGCTTAGCGGCCCTTTGCAGCTGCTGCGGTTGCCAAGGTACTGGACATGATTGACGCTACTGGCCGAACCCGGCCGTCAGCCCTTCGTGCTTTCAAGCCATCGCGCAGATCGGCGATGCGTTCTTTTCCGGTCTTGCCGGCGCGGTCTTACGCGCCGCGAGGCGCGCTGGCGGGGGCGGCTTCATCGACCCCCATGGCGTCGATGGCCAGAAAGAATTCGAACAACGCTTCCAGCTTTTGCTCGCCCGGCCGGGGAACGTTCGGCAGGGAAAACACGACGGTCTGGAGCGCCGCGCGCCGCCGTTCCGCGTTGGGGCCATCGGACAGCCTGCACGCGCCTTCCCACAGGAGTGTGCGTCCCAGCGGATGGTGGTCGTACGTGCTGGCCGCAAGGCTCGGCAGGATGCTGTTGAAGGTTCGGGCGGGCGGTTCGGCCTCGCCGTCCGCTTTTAACTGCAGCTGATCGAGGCACAGGCCCTCATATGTACGCTGGGCGACGTATTCGCCCAGCCCGGGGCCGTCGGCCTGCGTCGCCGCGTTGAGGGTGTCCAAGAGCAGGGCCTTGTCGGCCGCCGGGTGGGGCGAGGCTTCGACCGCGCGGAACAGCATCTGACGGGCCAGACCGAGTTGCGCGGGATTGAGTTTCAGGCGCAGCGATGCCAGCACGTCCAGGTACCGCCAGGCCTCGGGCATCGGCGCATGCGGCGCCCCGGCCGGCGGCACGATGGCGCAGTGCTCCGCGATCCGGCCCGCTACGTCCATCAGCCTGAACGCCAGGCGCGGCGTCAGGCTGGCGCCAGCGGCATCGACGGAATGGAGCTCCATCTCCAGCATGGTGGCGCTCCGGTCTGTCCTCTGCGCTTCATGGCCGGTGGCATTGCCGATGCCGACGGTGGGCAAGGCGGATGGGGCCGACGATGGCGTGCCGCGTGGCAGCAGGCCCAGGGCCTGCCGATCGCTGGAGGATCGCACCCGCCTCAGGGGCATGCTGCCGCGGTCCGGCGTGCCATGGGTGTCGTTGGGAAGGGCAAGCGTGTCGCTGGAGCGATAGACATTGCGAATCTGCATGGGTATCGAAACGATGAAGCGTGCGGCACGGACGGCATCGGATCGCCTCTTCGGGCATGCCCGCGCCGGAGGGCCGAGAGGCTGCCGTCCGGCGCATCACGCACGGGCGCAGGAATGCAATACGGCATCACGGCCGGCGCGGGGTAAAGGCGGCTGTGGCGCGCGCTGCGATGAACCGAGCGCCGCAGGTTACTGGCCGGGCATGGAGGTGTCCGGCGCGAAGCGGAAGTGGTGAAGCCGACGGCGAAGCCGGATCCGCGTGGGGCGCGTCAACGGGCCAATCGGCAAAGCCCCGGTCGCGCGGGACGCAGCGGGGGCTGACTTCCCGGATCGAATCCGCCCCGATCCGGGGCCGTCGGCCACGATTTGCCGAACGGTCTTACTTGCCCACGCCCAGCAGCGCCATCACGCCCAGCGCCAGGAAGATCAGCGCGGCGATCCGGTGCACCAGCTTGATCGGCATGCGCGAAGCGAACTTGTCGCCCAGCAGCACCGCCGGCACGTTGGCCAGCAGCATCCCGATGGTCGTGCCCGCGACCACCGCGACGACGTCGTGGAAGCGCGCCGCCAGCGCCACGGTGGCGATCTGCGTCTTGTCGCCCATCTCGGCAAAAAAGAACGCGACCATGGTGGTGCCCAGGATGCCGAGGCCGCGCTGCGTGCCGCTCGGGGCTTCCTCGTCGTCGAGCTTGTCGGGGATCAGCATCCACACCGCCATGGCGATGAAGCCCGCGCCCAGGATCCAGCGCAGGATGTCCTCGCCGAGCACCTGCGTGATCCAGCCGCCCACGGCGCCGGCGCAGGCGTGGTTGACGAGGGTGGAAATGAAGATGCCGAGGATGATCGGCACCGGCTTGCGAAAGCGCGCGGCCAGCAGGATCGACAGCAGTTGCGTCTTGTCGCCGATTTCCGCGAGCGCGACGATGCCGGTGGAGACGAGGAAGGCTTCCATGTTGTGGTGGGTGTCCGGGCCGTGTACGAACCAATGACGCACCTTTCCCGGCCCTGTCCGGAAAGGCGTGTCATCGGTCTCGCCAGGCGCGTCACCGGGTGCGGGGCACCCTGAGTGCGGCTGACCACGCCATAACCGTCTGCCATTGCGACGACGGTCAAGTCTGTTGACGTGGCCCTCGAAGGGGCGACTTCGAGCGGCTACTCCCCAATGGAAGCCCCGATTATACGGCGATCAGGCCCCCGCGCCAACCGCAAATTTGGCCGGCTCGCCCTGGATGTAGGTGGCGGATACCGCACGGTCTTCGCCCAGCAGCGCCAGCGAGAACAGCAGCTCTTCCAGCGTTTCCGAGCGCGCATTGCGGCGCGCCAGCAACGGCGTGGCGGCCGGGTCCAGCACGATGAAGTCGGCTTCCGCGCCCGGCACGAAGCTGCCGATGCGGTCTTCCCAGCCGAGCGCCTCGGCGGCACCGCGCGTGGCCAGGTAGAACATGCGCAGCGCGGTCAGGTGGTAGCCGCCCATGCGCGCGACCTTGTGCGCGGTGCCCATGGTGCGCAGCATCGAGAACGAGCTGCCGCCGCCCACGTCGGTGGCGAGCGTGAGCGTCAGGCGGTGCGCGTCGTTGGCGTGGAAGTTGTACAGGCCGCTGCCCAGGAACAGGTTGGACGTGGGGCAGTGCGCCACGGCCGCGCCGGACTCGGCCATGCGCTGGCGGTCGCCGTCGTCCAGCCAGATGGCGTGGCCGTAGAAGGCGCCGTGGCGCAACAGGCCGTAGCGGTCGTAGACGTCCAGATAGCTGTGGGCGTTGGGGAACAGCCCGGCCACCCATTTCACTTCGTCGGGGTTCTCGGCGACGTGGGTTTGGATGAAGACGTCCGGATACTGCCGGGCAAGTTCACCGCAGGCCGCCAGTTGCGCTTCGCTGGAAGTCGGCGCGAAACGCGGCGTGATGGCATAGGCGAGCCGGTCCTTGCCGTGCCAGCGCGAGATCAGGTCGGCCGAATCGCGCGCGCCGCTCTCGGCCGTGTCGCGCAGGTATTCGGGGCAGTTGCGGTCCATCATCACCTTGCCGGTGATCAGGCGCATGCCGCGCGCCCGGGCCTGCTCGAACAGCGTCTCGGCCGAGCCGCGATGCACGGTGCTCCACACCATCGCACTGGTGGTGCCGTTGCGCAGCAGCTCATCGAGGAAGAACGCTGCCACGCCCGCCGCGTACTGCGGGTTTTCGAAGCGGCGCTCTTCGGGGAACGTGTAGGTCTCCAGCCAGTGCAGCAGGCCCGGCGACGGCGACGCGATGATGTCCGTCTGCGGGAAGTGGATGTGCGTGTCGATGAAGCCGGGCACGATCAGCTTGCCGCTGTGGTCGTGCACGTGCGTGCCGGCGGGCAGGGTGTCCTTGAGGGTGGCGTAGTCTCCGGCCCGCACGACCTTGCCGGCAGCGATGATCAGCAGCCCGTCTTCCCAGTATTGATACGCATCGTGCTCGCGGTACTTCGGATCGTGCAGGAAATGCAGCACGCGGCCGCGGTAGGCGTGGACGTCGGCGTTGGGGGAGGGGGGCATTGCAGTCATCGTCGTCTCTGGGTGTTTCAGTGCGAGGGCTTCCAGTGGTCGTCGACCCTGGCGAGCCACAGGGCTTTGTCCTGCTCGGGCAGGAAGGACGCCTCGAAGCTGTTGCGCGCGAGCGTGTGCGCGTCGGCGGCGGACAGGCCGAGGGCGTTGAAGGTGGCGAGCCAGTTGGTGTTCATGTAGCCGCCGAAGTAGGCGGGGTCGTCCGAGTGCAGCGTGACCGCGCAGCCGGCGTCCAGCAACTGCTTGAGCGAGTGGTCGCGCAGGTCGGGGTAGACCTTGAGCTTTTCGTTCGACAGCGGGCACACCGTCAGGGCGACGCGGTTGGCGGCCAGGCGCTTGACCAGGCCGGCATCGTCGATGGCGCGCACGCCGTGGTCGATGCGCTCCACCTGGAGGATGTCGAGCGCGTCGATCACGTACTGCGCCGGGCCTTCCTCGCCGGCGTGGGCCACGAGGCGCAGGTCCAGTGCCTTGCAGCGGGCGAACACGCGCGCGAACTTCTCCGGCGGATTGCCGCGCTCCGACGAATCCAGCCCCACGCCGATGATGCGGTTGGCCGGGTCCTGGATATAGGGCAGGGCCGCTTCCAGCGTGTCGAAGGCGTCTTCCTCGCTCAGGTGGCGCAGGAAGCAGAGGATCAGGCGGCTGGAGAAGCCGTGCTCGCGTTCGGCATCGTCCAGCGCGCGGACGATGCCCCCGATCACCACGTGCATCGGTACGTCGCGCGCGGTGTGCGTCTGGGGGTCGAAGAAAATCTCGGCGTGGCGCACGTTGTCGGCCACGGCGCGCGCCACGTAAGCGGCGGTCATGTCGTAGAAGTCCTGCTCGGTCAGCAGCACGCTGGCGCCGGCGTAGTACAGGTCGAGGAACGACTGCAGATCGTTGAACGCGTAGGCGGCGCGCACTGCCTCGACCGAAGCGTAGGGCAGCTTGACGCCGTTGCGCTCGGCCAGTGCGAACATTAGTTCGGGTTCGAGCGAGCCTTCGATGTGGATGTGCAGTTCGGCTTTGGGGCTGGTGGCGATGCGTTCTGCGAGGGCGGGCGAGATCGGCATGGTGTCAGGCGGAGGTCGGGACTCGGTAGGGAACCGCCGCGCCGCTGCTCGCGCTGGCCAGCGCGTGCTGTCGCTGCTCGCGGACCTGCAGCAGCTGCGCGACGACGGATACCGCAATGATATCCGGCGCCTTGTCCGCGATGCCGGCCACGCCGATCGGGCAGACCATCTCCGGCAGCCGCGCCGGGTCCACGCCGTGTTCGACCATGCGGTGCTCGAAGCGCGCGCGCTTGGTCCTGGAGCCGATCAGGCCGAAGTAGGCGAAGTCGGTGCGCCGCATGATGCGTTCGCACAGCGCGAGGTCCAGCGCGTGGCTGTGCGTCATCACCAGGAAGTAGCTGCCGGCGGGCGCGGCGTCGATCACGGCTTCCGGCGTGTCGGTGGCCTTGATCATGACGTTGGCCGGCACCTCGGCCGGGAACATCGCGTCGCGCTCGTCCACCCAGGTCACGCGGCACGGCAGGTGGGCCAGTGCCCGTACGATGGCATGGCCGACATGGCCGGCGCCGCACAGCACGATCGACAGGTCGGGCGGCAGGACGGTCTGCGTGAAGCCGCCGGCGCCGGGCAGCACGCCGGCCGCCGCGGCATCGCCGATGATCGCTTCGACCGGCAGCGACACATCGGCCGGCACGAAGCGGCGCACGCTGAGGCGCTGGCGCATGGCCTCGTCCGCCAGCGTGATCCAGCCGGTGTCGCGCGCGTCCAGCCGCTCCAGCGACAGCCGCACCACGCCGCCGCAGCACTGGCCGAGCGCCGGGCCGAGCGCAATGTGCACGCATTGCCGGCGCGCGTCGCCGCTGGCCTCGGGCGCGTTCATCATGGCTTGCGCGATTTCCATCGCGCGCCACTCCAGGTGGCCGCCGCCGACGGTGCCGAAGAAACCATCGGCGCACACCAGCATCAGCGTGCCGGGCTCGCGCGGGGCGGAGCCCTGCACCTCGATCACGGTGACCAGCACGCACGGCTGCCCCGCCTGCACCGCGGCAAGCACGTCGGCGAAGCGGAACGGGCGCAGTTGGGTGTGGTCCATGGCGGCCTCCGGGCGCGGTGGGTCGGGTCAGGCGGACAGGGGCGCGCTGCGCAGCGCGTCCACCGCCTTGAGGATTGCCTCGCAGGTGGCGGGCGCATTCAGCGGCGGGCTGGTGCGGCCGTCGCCCGCCGCCGCCACCGCATCGCGGATGGCGAAGAACACCGAGAACGGCAGCAGCAGCGGCGGTTCGCCCAGCGCCTTGGAGCGGTGGATGCTGTCCTCGGCGTTGGCGTTGTTGAACAGGCGCACGCGGAAGTCCGGCGGGCAGTCGTTGACGGTCGGGATCTTGTAGGTGGACGGCGCATGCGTCATCAGTTTGCCCGACGGGTTCCACCACAGCTCTTCGGTGGTCAGCCAGCCCATGCCCTGGATGAATGCGCCTTCCACCTGGCCGATGTCGATGGCCGGGTTGATCGAGCGGCCGGCATCGTGCAGCACGTCGGCGCGCAGCAGGCGCCATTCGCCGGTCAGCGTATCGACCACCACTTCCGATACCGCCGCGCCATAGGCGAAGTAGTAGAACGGGCGGCCATGCAGCTTGCTCTGGTCCCAGTGCAGCTTGGGCGTGGCGTAGAAGCCGTCGGACCACAACTGCACGCGCGCCATGTAGGCCAGGCGCACCAGCTCATCGAACGGCATGCTGAGTTGACCCGGTTGGGCTCCGATCTCGACCTGGTCGGCGACGAAGGCGACGGTCTCGACGGGTACCTCGTAATGCTGCGCGGCGAAGGCGGTCAGGCGCTCGCGGATCTGGCGTGCGGCATCCTGCGCGGCCTTGCCGTTCAGGTCGCTGCCGGTGGAGGCCGCCGTGGCGGAGGTGTTGGCGACCTTGCTGGTGTCGGTGGCCGTCACGCGCACGCGGCCGAAGGCGACGCCCAGCTCATGCGCGACCACCTGCGCGACCTTGGTGTTTAGGCCCTGGCCCATCTCGGTGCCGCCGTGGTTCACCAGGATGGAGCCGTCGTTGTACACATGCACCAGTGCGCCGGCCTGGTTGAAATGCCTCACGTTGAACGAGATGCCGAACTTCACCGGCGTCAGTGCCAGGCCACGCTTGAGCACCGGGCTGGTCGCGTTGAACGCATGCACGGCCGCGCGCCGCGCACGGTAATCGGACGAGGCTTCCAGTTCATCGAGCAGTTCGTGGATGACGTTGTTTTCCACCGTCTGGCCGTACGGCGTGACGTTGTTGCTGTCCTTGCCATACAGGTTGGCGCGGCGCACATCCAGCGGGTCGCGGCCGACCGCGCGCGCGATGTTGTCCAGGATGTACTCGATGGCGAACGCGCCCTGCGGCCCGCCGAAGCCGCGGAAGGCGGTATTCGACTGCGTGTTGGTGCGCGCGCAGAAACCGTCGATCTGCACCTCGGGCAGCCAGTAGGTGTTGTCGAAGTGGCAGATGGCGCGCGTCATCACCGGGCCGGACAGGTCGGCCGAGAAGCCCGCGCGCGAGGTCATGTCGACCTTGACGCCGAGAATGCGGCCCTCGTCGTCGTAGCCGGCTTCGTACTGGAAGCGGAAGTCGTGCCGCTTGCCGGTGATCATCATGTCGTCGTCGCGGTCCGGGCGCAGCTTCACCGGGCAGGCCAGCTTCCACGCGGCCAGCGCGGCGCAGCAGGCGAACAGCGCCGACTGCGATTCTTTGCCGCCGAAGCCGCCGCCCATGCGCCGGCATTCCACCAGCACCTGGTTGGCATGCCAGCCCAGCATGTGCGACACGGCGTGCTGCATCTCGGTCGGATGCTGCGTCGAGCACCACACGTGCATGCCGTCGTCCTCCTTGGGCACGGCATACGAGATCTGGCCTTCCAGGTAGAACTGCTCCTGCCCGCCCAGAGACATGCGGCCGGCCTCCGAATGCGGCGCGGCGGCGATGCGCGCGTCGGGTTCGCCGCGCTTGATGTGCATCGGCGGCAGCACGGAGCGGCCGGCGGCGCGGGCTTCTTCCGGCGTCAGCAGCGGGGGCAGGGTTTCGTATTCGATGGCGCCCAGGCGGGCAGCGCGGCGCGCGGCGTCGTGCGACGTGGCCACCACCAGGAAGACCGGCTGGCCGATGTAGTGCACCGTATCGGTGGCGAGGATCGGGTCATCGTGGAGGATCGGCCCGCAATCGTTGGTGCCCGGGATGTCGGCCGACGTGAACACGGCGATCACGCCCGGCGCCTGCTTTACGCGCGCCAGGTCCATGTTCACGATGCGCGCGTGCGGCTGCGTGCTCATGCCGAGCGCGGCGTGCAGCGTGCCCGCCAGTTCGGGGATGTCGTCGGTATAGGTGGCGGTGCCGGCCACATGCAGGTGCGCTGACTCGTGCGGCCGGGCGATGCCGACCACGGCACCGCGCCGGGCCGGTACATCCGCCGCGATGTCGGCTTCCGCCAGCAGGAAGGACTCGGTTTGCTTGTTCATGCGATGTCTCGTTCGCGATCCGCTCAGGCCACGGCCAGGGTATCCAGTTCGACCGCGCGCACGTTGATCTGTGCCGCCTGCAGCGGGGCATCGGGGCGGGTTTCCAGCCAGAAGCGGTACACCGTGTTGGCGGCCGAGGTACGGCGGTAGTGCTCGGTGGCGCGCATGTCGGTCAGCGGAGTGAAGTCACGCGACATGGCTGCCATGGCAGCCCGCGCGGTCGCCTCGTTCCATGGCTGGCCGGTCATGGCGGCTTCGGTTTCGGCGGCGCGCTTCGAGGTGGCGGCCATGCCGCCATAGGCGATGCGGGCGCTGCGCACGATGTCGCCGTCCAGTTCGATGGCCAGTGCCGCGCACACCGCGGAGATGTCCTCGTCGAAGCGCTTGGACAGCTTGTAGGTGCGAAAGCGCAGCGCATCGCGGCCCGCGCGCACCGGCACGCGCAGGCCGGCGACGAACTCGCCTGGCGCCATCGCGGTCTTCATGTAGTCCAGGTAGAGGTCTTCCAGCGGCAGTTCGCGGCGGCGCGTTTCCTTACCCCCGCCGCGCTGCAGCACGACGCGCGCGCCCAGTGCGATCAGCGCCGGGGCCGAGTCGCCGATCGGCGAGCCGTTGGCGATGTTGCCGCCCAGCGTGCCGGCATTGCGGATCGGCAGCGAGGCGAAGCGGCGCCACATTTCGGTGAGCTCGGGGTAATCCTCCGCGAGGAAGGCATAGGCTTGCTCCAGCGTCGCGGCTGCGCCGATCTCGATCCAGCCGTCGCGCTTTTCCAGTGCGTACAGGTCGGCCACCTGGCCCACGTAGAGGAGGTCGCCCAGCTCGCGGAACTGCTTGGTGACCCACAGGCCGACATCGGTGCTGCCGGCCAGGATGCGCATGTCGGGGTTGGCGGCCTTGAGCGCTGCGAAGGTGGAGACGGTGCGCGGCGCATAGAAGCGCGGGGCATTCCCGGCGCCGGCGGGGGCGTAGCAGAAGGTGTCGGTGCGCTGCAGCGCGCGCAGCGTCTCGGCCAGCCGGGTGCGGTCGATGCCGGCGGGCGCGGGCAGTTCGTACATGCGCTGGCCGGCATCGATGATAGGGCGGTAGCCGGTGCAGCGGCACAGGTTCCCGGTCAGCGCATCGCAGATGGCTTCGCGCGAGGGCGGCGGCGAGGTTGCCGCACCCGCGCCGGTGTTCTCGTACAGCGCGTACAGCGACATCACGAAGCCCGGCGTGCAGAAGCCGCACTGCGAGCCATGGCACTCGACCATCGCCTGCTGCGCGGGGTGCAGCGTGCCATCCTTGCCGCGCACGTCCTCGACGGTGAACAGGGCCTTGCCGTCCAGCGTGGGCAGGAACTGGATGCACGCGTTGACGGCTTTCAGCTCGACGCTGCCGTCCTGCCGCAGCTCGCCGAGCACCACCGTGCATGCACCGCAATCGCCCTCCGCGCACCCCTCTTTGGTGCCTGTACAGTGGGCGTCTTCACGCAGGTACTGCAGCACCGTCCGGGTGATCGGAGCGTCCGTCACGGTGCGGACCTGCCCGCGATGAAAGAAACGGATGGACTGAGTCTCCATGAGGGTTTCGCGCCTGTCTCGTGTGTGTAACTGAACCATAGCACCACCCCCTTCCTGCAATATTCGGCCCAGGTGATAACCCGCATCGGAACGCCAGAATCGGGGGTTTACCCACCGGCCGCGATCTGGCGGCGCGCGCGACAGGTGACTTACACTGAGGCGACCCCCACGCGATTTTCCTGGCGGCGTGCCGCCCCCGCACGCCGGATGCAGATGCACGGCAAAGACCACCTCGATACCTATCTCCTGCGCGTCCTGTACACGCTGCTGACCGAGCAGAGCGTGACGCGCACCGCCGTCAAGCTCGGGCAGTCGCAGCCGGCCATCAGCAACACGCTCAAGCGGCTGCGGGAGATCACCGGCGACGCCATCCTCGTGCGCGGCAAGAACGGCATGGTGCCGACCGAGCGCGGCCATGAGCTGCTGGCACTGGCGCAGCAGAGCCTGGAGGCGATGGAGCGCATCGCCCGGCCATCGCAGGAATTCGATCCGGCCACCACCACGCGCACGTTCCACCTGGGCGCGCCCGACTATCTCGATGCCTTTTTCCTGCCCAACATCATCGAGCGTCTGCGCAAGCACGCGCCGCAGGCCAGGCTGATCGTGCATCCGCTCAACGCGGGTGTCGATTACCTGGCCGCGCTGGAGCAGGGCGGCATGGACCTGGTGATCGGCAACTGGCTCTCGCCGCCCGAACACCTGCACATTTCGCCGCTGTTCGACGATGAAGTCGTCTGCATGCTGGGTGCGCAGCATCCGCTCGCGCGCAAGGGCATCTCGCTCAAGCACTACATCGAGATGCCGCACCTGGCCCCGGCGCCGTACGCCGTCATGCAGCGCAGCATGATCGACCAGGCACTCGCGGAGCAGGGGCTGAAACGGCATATCCAAGTGTCGCTGCCGTATTTCGGGTTGGTGCCCTACGTGCTGATGCGCACGGACCTGGTCTTCACGACCGGCCGGCAGTTTGCGGCGCATTGCGCACAATACCTGCCGATCCGAATCCTGCCGGCCCCGGTGGCCTTCCCCAAGATGCGCTTCTACCAGCTCTGGCACGAGCGCAGCCACGCCGCGCCGGATGTGATGTGGTTGCGCCGGATGATCGGCGAGGTGGCGGCGGAGTTGCCGCAGCATCCGCAGCTGGAGACAGCGGCTTGAGCCTGTGCTTCCTGGTGCAGCGCGTCTTATTTGCCGGTGGCAACCGCCTTCCCGTAATTCGGAAAGAACACTTGCTCCCCATTCACCTTGAAGTCGGCGATCGCCTGCTGGCCGGCGCTTGAGGTGATCCACTCGATCAGCCTGGTCGCGTCGGCGTAGTTGACGCCGGGGTGTCTGGCCGGATTGACGGCGATGATGCCGTAGGGATTGAACATGCGCGGGTCGCCGGCCAGCACGATGTCGAGCCCGGTCCGGGCGCGGTAGGCGCCGTAGGTGGCGCGGTCCGACAGTGTGTAGGCGTTCATCTGCGCGGCCATGTTCAGGACTTCGCCCATGCCCAGGCCCGCGCTCACGTACCAGGGCTTACCCTTGGGATCGATGCCGGCGGTTTTCCAGTAGCTCTGCTCCATGACATCGGTGCCGGAGTTGTCGCCGCGCGAGACGAATTTCGCGCCGGCGGCGGCAATGGCCTCCATGCGCTGGATGACATTCCGCTGCGACCGCACGTGCGCCGGATCGGCGACCGGGCCGACCAGGATGAAGTCGTTGTACATCACGTCGTGCCGGTCGATGCCGCCGCCGGATGCAACGAAGGCGTCTTCCAGCGACCGGGCGTGCACCAGCACCACGTCGACATCGCCGGCTTCGCCCAGCTTGACCGCCTTGCCGGTGCCCACGGCGATCACCTGCACGTGCACCCCGGTGGCGGCCTCGAACTTGGGCAGCAGCATCTTGAGCAGGCCGGAGTTTTCCGTGCTGGTGGTGGTGGCCATGGGGAGATCGCCTGCATATGCAGCGCCGGCGATGGCAAATGTCATGCAGAGGACAGCGGGAAACCGGAGGATCGCGGACAGTCTGGACATGGCGCAGGAGTCTTGGGCAACGTGGACGCTTTATGTCGGATGCTGCATGATGTCGGCGTGCGGCGGCCAGGACGCTCACCGGAACGGTTGGATTGTTCCCGCGCCTTTCGGGGAAGTAAATAGGAAGCCAACAACATAATGACATTCCAGTTCGATGTGTTTCCGGTGGTCGGTCCGGACGACAATCCGAGGGCCAATGGCAAGGTGTTCCAGCTGCTGCGCGCGGTGCGTGAGACCGGTTCGCTACATCGTGCGGCCCAGCAGGTCGGCCTGTCCTATCGCCACGCATGGGGCGTGATGCGCGGATGGGAAGACAGGCTCGGGCGGACGCTGCTCGACATGGAGCGCGGGCGCGGCGCGTCGCTCACCCTGTTCGGCGAACGCATGCTGCGCGCGGAGATGCGGCTGCGCGAGCAGATCAACCCGCAACTGCGGCAGGCGATGGGACAGTTCCTGTCGGAGCTGGAAGACGCTGCGCAGCCGCAGGCGCGCATCTGCTTCTCCGGCAGCCACGATCCGGCGGTCGAAGTGCTGGCACAGACCTTTGCCCGGCAGGCCGACGCCGGCCAGCTGGATGCCGTGTTCTGCAGCGCCGTCGAAGGCCTGATCTGCCTGCAGGAAAAGCAGTGCGAGGTGGCCGGCTTCTATGTTGCGCCGCAGCAGGGCAGCGGTTCGATCGCGCACCAGACCCTGCGCAAGTGGCTGCGGCCCACCGCCGTGCGGCTGATCGCGCTGGCCGACCGGGAGCAGGGGCTGATGATGTCGGCGCAGTGGGCCGGGCGCGTGCAGTCGCTGACCGACCTGGCGCGCACCCGCGCACGCTTCATCAACCGCCAGCGCAGTTCCGGCACGCGCCTGCTGTTCGACCAACTGCTGGTGGCCGAGGGCCTGTACCCCGACCAGATCAACGGCTACGATGAGCAGGAGTTCTCCAGCGACAAGATCGCCGTGGCGGTGCAGGAAGGCCGCGCCGACGTCGGCTTCGGCCTGCGTCCGGGCGCCGAAGCGCACGGCCTGCACTTCGTGCCGCTCACGCGCGAGACGTACTATCTCGCGGTGCGCCGCAACGACGCCCTGGCGCCCTGGGTGCGCGAGCTGACCGAGCGCATCGGCTCGCCCGCCTTCCGCGAGGGACTGAGCCACCTGGCCGGCTATCGCGCCCCCGAGCACGTCGCGCTGACGACCACCGAACAGGCGCTGCCCTGGCACGCCGACGAGCCCCGGGCGGCCATGCGGTAACTCGTGCGAACATGGCGGGTGTCGCGCGGGGCCCGCGCTTTCCACCGGTCTTGTCCATGTCCCGTTTTTCCATCACCGCCCAGTCGCTGCGCATGCTGCGCCGCGACTGGCGCGCCGGCGAGCTGAACCTGCTGCTGATCGCGCTCGTGCTGGCCGTGGCCGCGCTGGCCTCGGTCAGCTTCCTGGCGGATCGCATGCACGCCGGGCTGGAGCACGATGCCCGCCAGTTGCTGGGTGCCGACGTGGTGGTGGTCTCCTATCTGCCGCTGCCGCCGGATATCGAGGCGCATGCCACGTCGAGCGGCCTGCGCGTTTCGCACACGGCCACGTTTCCCAGCATGGCCAGTGCGCTCGCGGCCGGTGCGTCGGGCGAGCCCGCGTCGCAGCTGGTGGCGCTCAAGGCGGTGGATACCGGCTATCCGCTGCGCGGCACCGTCAATGTGAGCAATGCGCGCGAAGCCGCGGGCGCACCCGTCCGCACGATTCCGGAGGCGGGCACGGTGTGGGTCGATCCCATTGCTGGAGGCGCTGGGCGTGCGCGTGGGCGAGGCCATCCGGCTCGGCACGCGCAGCTTCAAGGTTGCGCATGTCATCACCCAGGAGCTGGACCGCGGCTCCGGTTTCATGAACTTCGCGCCACGCGTGATGCTGCCCATGTCCGACCTGCCGTCCACCGGCCTGGTCACCTATGGCAGCCGCGTGACCTACCGCCTGCTGGTGGCCGGCCCGGACGCCGCCACCGCCGCCTTCCGCGCCTGGGCCGAGAATGCACTGCAGGCGCGCCATCTGCGCGGCGTGCGCATCGAGTCGCTGCAGAACGGCCAGCCGCAGATGCGCGAGACGCTCGACCGCGCCGAGCGCTTCCTCTCCCTCGTCGCGCTGCTGGCGGCGATGATCGCGGCGGTGGCGATCACCATGGCGGCGCGGCGCTACACCGCGCGGCATACCGATGCGGTGGCCATCATCAAATGCCTGGGGCTGCGGCAGGGCCAGATTCTCGGCGTCTTCGCGCTGGAGTTCCTGGCGGTCGGCGTGATCGGCGCGGCGGTGGGCGTGGCGCTGGGCTATGGCGCGCACTGGCTGCTGGTGGCATCGCTGGGCAGCCTGGTGACGGTGTCGCTGCCGGCGCCGTCGGTGTGGCCGGCGCTGGTCGGCCTGGCGACGGGGCTGGTGCTGCTGGTGGGCTTTGCTGTGCCGCCGCTGCTGAGCCTGGTGCGCGTGGCGCCGCTGCGGGTGCTGCGGCGCGATGCCGGCGAACGCGCCATCGCCGCCTGGGGTGGCTATGCGCTGGGCACGGCGGCGTTCTTTGCGCTGCTGGTGGTGTCGGCGCGTGATCTCAAGCTGGGCGTGCTGACTGCGGCCGGGTTTGGCGGGGCCATCGTGGTCTTCGCGCTGATGGCCGTGGGCGGCCTGCGGGTCCTGGCGGTATCGCTCGGCCGGGGACGTGCGCTGGCGGTAGGCTGGCGCTTCGCACTGGCCGTGCTGGAGCGGCGCCGCGGCGTGAGCGTGCTGCAGACGGTTTCGCTCGCGGTCGGGCTGATGGCGCTGCTGCTGCTCGCCATGACGCGCAACGACCTGATCCGTTCGTGGCACAACGCCACGCCGGCCGATGCGCCCAACCGCTTCATCATCAACATCCAGCCCGACCAGGTGGCGCCGGTGTCGCAGGTGCTGGCGCAGGCGGGCGTGGTCGATCCGAAGCTGTATCCGATGGTGCGCGGGCGCCTGACGCAGGTGAACGGCCAGATCATCGGCCGCGATTCCTATGCCGAGTCGCGCGCGCGCAACCTGGTCGAGCGCGAGTTCAACCTGTCCTACGCCACTGCCAGGCCGCCCGAGAATCGCATCGTCGCCGGGCAGTGGTTCAGCGGCCAGCGGCCCGAGGCGTCGGTGGAGGAGGGGATCGCCAAGACGCTCAATCTGCGCCTGGGCGACGTGCTGCGCTTCGATGTCGCCGGGCAGACGGTGGATGCGCCCATCACCTCGCTGCGCAAGCTCGACTGGAGCTCGATGCGCGTGAATTTCTTCGTGATCCTGCCGCCGGTGGCGCTGCGCGACATGCCGCAGACCTACGTGACGGCGTTCCGCATTCCCGCGGGCCGGGCCGATCTGCCCGCCAGGCTGGTGCAAGCGTTCCCGAACCTGACGGTGGTCGATACCGAGCTGATCCTGCAGCAGGTGCAGGACGTGCTGCGCGCGCTGGACGCGGGCTCGGCCGTGGTGCGGCAGACGCAGTATGCCGAGGTGCTGATCGTCGGCGGGCTGGCCGGCCTGATGGCGAACGTCGGTGCCATCGCCATCGGCTGGGTGCTGTCGGTGTATGTGTTCGATTTCCCGTATCGTTTCAACCCGGCGATCCTGCCGGTGGGCATCGCGGCCGGCATGCTGTGCGCCTTCGCGGGCGGCTGGCTGGGTCTGCGCGAGGTGCTGCGGCGTCCGGCCATGGCTACATTGCGCGATGCCTGAACGAACGTATGACAGATGTGATGCTGTATGACTGATGCCGCTTCCGGCCAGGAAACCCTGACCTTCGACCTGCTCGGCGGCGAGGCGCGCGTGCGCGAACTCGTCGACCGCTTCTACGACCTGATGGACCTGGAGCCGGAGTTCGCCGTGCTGCGCGCACTGCATCCGCCCAGCCTGGAAGGCTCGCGCGACAAGCTGTTCTGGTTCCTGTGCGGCTGGCTGGGCGGCCCCAGCCACTACATCGAGCGCTTCGGCCACCCGCGCCTGCGCGCGCGCCACCTGCCGTTCGAGATCGGCACGCAGGAGCGCGACCAGTGGATGCGCTGCATGGCCCTGGCGATGCAGGACCTCGGCATCGACGAAGCCCTGCAGCTGCGCCTGATGCAGGCCCTCTGGCAGACCGCCGACTGGATGCGCAACGTGCCGCGCTAGCGCACCGCCCCGACCGCGACGATCCCCCCCGGAGACCTCCATGATCGGCCTGCCTACCGCAGACGATGTCCTCGCCTTCTGGTTCGGCGCTGCGCCGATCACCGCCCCGCGCGCGGCGTGGTTCGACAAATCGGAAGCCTTCGACGCCGACGTCCGCGCACGCTTCCTGCCGCTGTGGGAAGCGCTCTGCGCCGGCAACGCCGACTCCTGGATGGACACGCCGCTGGAGGCCATCGCGCGCATCGTGGTGCTCGACCAGTTCCCGCGCAACATGTTCCGCGCCGCGCCGCGCGCCTTCGCCAGCGATGCGGCGGCGCTGCACACCGCGCGCATCGTCGTGGCCGCCGGCTGGGATGCCGAGCTGCCCACCCGCTTCCACCGCATGTTCTGCTACCTGCCGTTCGAGCACAGCGAGGCGCTGGCCGTGCAGGACGAGTCGGTCCGCCTGTTCACGCGCCTGCGCGATCAGGACGGGGATGCCGATTCATTGGTGTGGGCGCACAAGCATCGCGACATCATCGCCCGCTTCGGGCGCTTCCCGCATCGCAATGCCGTGCTCGGCCGCGTGTCGACGCCCGAAGAGATCGTTTTCCTGACCCAGCCGGGCGCGTCGTTCTAGCGTCTCGCGGGGGGCGCCGGGCTCAGGTGCGCTCGCGCCGTTCCGCCCACTTGTCGACCGCATGGCGCGGCGCGCGCTCGAGCCTGTCGATCAGGGCGACGGGATCGTCGCTGACGTGCAGCAGGTCGGCATCGTGGCGCTTGAGGAAGCCTTCCTCCACCGCGTGGTCGATGAAGGCGAGCAGCTTGTCGTAGAAGCCCGCCACATTGAGCAGGCCGATCGGCTTGCCGTGATAGCCGAGCTGCAGCCAGGTGAACGTCTCGAACAGCTCTTCGTAGGTACCGATGCCGCCCGGCATGGCGATGAAGGCGCCGGCGCGGTCCGCCATCATCTGCTTGCGCTGGTGCATGCTGTCGACGATGTGCAGCTCGGTCAGGTCCTTGTGGCCGACCTCCTTGCGCACCAGCGACTTGGGGATGATGCCGATGACCGGGTTGCCGCCCTGCAGCACGGCGTCAGCCACGATGCCCATCAGGCCGACGTTGCCGCCGCCGTAGACCAGCGTGAGCCCGCGCCCGACCATCTCGTTGCCCAGCGCGATGGCGCTGGCCTTGTATTCCGGGCGCACGCCCGGGCTGGAACCGCAATAGACGCAGATCGATTTCATTTGGTGGGGGTGGTTGCAACCGGCGGAGCGCTGCTGCGGCTCACCGCCAGCAGATCGAAGGCACGCCGGGGCTTGCCGCGCAGGTAGGGTGCGAGAATCGACAGGATGTGGTAGCTCGCACCGTGCAGGTGGTCGCGGATGGCGTTCGGGTCGTTGTATTGGCGCGGATGCTGCACGAACTGGAACGACAGCCAGTAGGTGCCCACGACGACCATGTTGGTGCAGATCACGTCGACCTGCTCGGGCGTCGCCTCCATCTCGCCGTCCTGGATGAACTGGTGGCAGATGTCCATCGCAAAATGGCGCTTCTGCTCGATGATGCGCTTGAAGTTCAACTCCAGCATGCGGTTGCGTGCCAGCAGGTCGTTGATGTCGCGGTACAGGAAGCGGTAGTTCCAGATGAACTCCGACATGTACTGCAGGTAGCCCCAGGTCTCGTCCAGCGTGGCCTTGTGGTCCTCCGGCAGCCGCAGGCGGCGGCTGATCTCCTGCTCGAACTGGACGAAGATCGAGTTGATGATGTCGTCCTTGTTGCGGAAGTGGTAGTACAGGTTGCCCGGGCTGATCTCCAGCTCTTCGGCGATCGTCGTGGTCGTGACGTTGGGCTCACCCAGTTCGTTGAACAGGCGCAGCGACACTTCGAGGATGCGGTCGCGGGTGCGGCGGGGGCCGGTAGCGTGCTGCTTGGTTTCCATTGAACTGCCAAGGCGCGGGGCCCTGTCTCCGTGGCATGTTGTTGCCCGGATTATAAGAGATGGTGCTGGGGCAACGATCCCCGTCGGCCGCGAGGACCACGCGCGGTGCACGCTCAGCGTAGCAGCGATGCCACCCACGGCCACGCGATCGCCACCCAGGTGCCCGCGCACAGCAGCAGGGCCAGCATGACCGCCGCGCTGCCGAAGTCCTTGGCACGCTTGGACAGCCCGTGCTGCTCCAGCGAGATGCGATCCACCGCCGCTTCCACGCTGGAATTGAGCAGCTCGACGATCAGCACCAGCACCAGCGTGCCGATCATCAGGATGCGTTCCACCACCGTGGCCGGGATGATGAAGGCGCACGGCAGCAGGATGGCGCACAGCGTCAGTTCTTGGCGGAACGCGCTTTCCTCGTCGATGGCGAAGCGGATGCCGCTGATGGAATGCTTGAGCGCGAACCACGCTCGCGTGAGGCCCCGGTTGCCTTTGTGCGGATTGTCGGCGGGCGAGTAGGCGCCCGCCGCGGGCGGCGGCGCTGGGCGTTCCGGCGGCGTGGTGGGTTTCATGGACCGCAAACGTCAGGCCCCCGTGGCGGTGGAGGGCTGCGCTGCCTGGGCGTCGGCCGCCTGCGCCGCGGGCAACGGGCGCAGGTGCGCCAGGAACTGCTCGGACGCCGCGCGCCACGAGAAGCGCTCGGCATGGGCGCGGGCCGTGGCGCGGTCGATGCGCAGCGCTTCCAGGCAGGCCTCGCGCAGGTCTTCGCGCATCACGCCGGCCGGCGCGTCGCCTAGCACGTCGATCGGTCCGGTCACCGGATACGCCGCGACGGGCAGGCCGCTGGCCAGCGCTTCCAGCAGCACCAGGCCGAAGGTGTCGGTGCGGCTCGGGAACACGAACACATCGGCCGACGCATACACCTTGGCCAGTTCCGGCTGCTTGAGCACGCCCAGGTAGTTGGCGTTCGGGTACCTGGCCTTCAGGCCGGCCAGCGCCGGGCCTTCGCCCACCACCCATTTGGAGCCGGGCAGGTCCAGCGCCAGGAAGGCCTCGACGTTCTTCTCCACCGCCACGCGTCCCACGTAGAGGAAGATCGGGTGCGCCGTGTTGAGCGCGTTCGGGCGCTGCATGGTGAAGACGTCCAGGTCCACGCCGCGCGTCCACAGCACGCCGTTGGTGATGCCGTAGGCCTCCAGGTCGCGCAGCACCACGGGCGTCGGCGCCATCACGGCCCGCGCGGAGCCATGGAACCAGCGCAGGAAGCGATACGTCCACGCCAGCGGAATGGCGAAGCGCGCCTGCACGTACTCCGGAAAGCGCGTGTGGTACGCCGTCGTGAAGGGCAGCTTGTGGCGCAGCGCATACGCGCGCGCGGCCAGGCCGAGCGGCCCTTCCGTGGCGATATGCAGCGCCTGCGGCGCGAACGCCACGATGCGCTGGCGCACGCGCTTGGCGGGCAGGATCGACAGCCGGATTTCCGGATACGTCGGGCACGGCACCGTCGTGAATTCGAGCGGCGTGATCATGTCGACGACGTGGCCCATGGCTTCGAGTTCACGGCGCGTCGAGGTGAGGGTGCGGACGACGCCGTTGACCTGAGGTTCCCAGGCATCGGTGACGATCATGACTTTCACGGGTTCTCCTTGGGCAGCGGGTGTCGAGTGGGCAGGGGCGGACTGGATGAGGTCGACGGTGGTCATGAGGGTTCCGGTCAGGCAGCGGTGGCCGCGGCACGGCGTGCGCGGCGGTAGGCGCGTGGGGTATCGAGCAGATGCGTCCAGTAGACGATCTGCAGCTCGCCCTCCATGGTTTCGACCAGCGCCGAGAGGCTCTCGACCCAGTCGCCGTCATTGCAGTAGAGCTGACCGTTGATCTCGCGGATCTCGGCCTTGTGGATGTGCCCGCAGACCACGCCATCGCAGCCGCGCCGGCGTGCCTCGTCGGTCATCACGCGCTCGAACGAGTTGATGTAGTTGACCGCGTTCTTCACCTGGTGCTTCAGGTATTGCGACAGCGACCAGTACGGGAACCCCAGCCGCACGCGGATGCGGTTGAAATGCCGGTTCATCGCCAGGATCAGCGTGTACAGCGTGTCCCCCACGTAGGCGAGCCAGCGCGCGTGCTGCATCACACCGTCGAACAGGTCGCCATGCACCACCCACAGGCGCTTGCCCGTGGCGGTCACGTGGACGGCGTCCTCGGCCACCTCGATGTCGCCGAAGTTCAGGCCGTGGAACTGGCGCGCCATCTCGTCATGGTTGCCCGGGATGAACACCACGCGGGTGCCCTTGCGTGCGCAGCGCAGCACCTTCTGCACCACGTCGTTGTGCGCCTGCGGCCAGTACCAGCCGCGGCGCAGCTGCCAGCCGTCGACGATGTCGCCGACGAGGTACAGCGTGTCGGATGCGTTGTGCTTGAGGAAGTCCAGCAGGTAAGTCGCCTGGCAGCCCGGCGTGCCGAGGTGGATGTCCGACAGCCAGATGGTGCGGTAGCGGTGGACTTTCTCCGTGGGCGTATCGGTGTCCGTCTGCGCCAGGTGGTCGGGGGCCATCGTCGGTAGCGGCGCGGCGGCAGGCGCTTCGTGGTCGCGCACGTCGCCCCGTCCGGCGGCCATCTGCATCAGGGGCGCAGCGGCGTTCCAGTCGGAACCGATGGCGGGTGTGGCGCGCAAGCGTTGCGCGAGGCGGCGGAGAAAACCGGGGCGAGTTGGCAAGACCATGTCGGCAACGGTGGCTGCGTTGGACGGATTTCGCCACCGTCGTATGAACGAGCCGTGTCAGAAACATGACCGTCACATGACGCCACGGCCTCCGGCGCATGGCCGGCCCGTTCGAGAACCGCGCCCCGCGTGGATTTCAGGCCGAGAATGCCGGGCCGAGCGGATCGATGCGCGCGAGCTCCGCCAGCACCGCGTCGCGTGCCCGTGCGTCGCACAGCAGCGACACATGGCCGATGCCGGACAGCGGCACATGCCGCGCGCCCGTCAGCCACGAAGCGCCGGGCGGTCCGACGATGGAGTCGTGCCAGGAGAAGATCGAGGTGATGTGGGCACGCGTTGCCTGGGTCTCGGCGGCGGCCAGCTCGCGCAGCCACCGATTGCCCCAGGCCATCTGCCGGACATTGCGTCCGCGGCCCGCGCGCGCCATCGCTGTGCCGCGATGCGGCGTGCCCAGCGTGATGACCTGGGCCACCGGCAGCGCCTCGCGCACCTGCCGCAGGAAGGCCCGCGCCGCCAGCCCGCCCATGCTGTGGCAGAGCAGCACCGGCGCGCGGCCGTAGCGCTGCGTCATCTTCGTCACCGCATCGGCGATATCGCCGGCATAGTGGTCGATGTCGCCCAGCAGCGGCATCAGGTCGATCGCCCCGGTGGGATGACCGGCCGCGGCCAGCGTGCGCTGCATCGGCAGCCAGACCGCGCGGTTGCAGCCGTAGCCATGGATCATCAGGACCGGCACGCGAACCGCGCCGGGCGCGGCGGGCACAAACGCGGCCCGTGCGCGGAACGGCTGCAGCACGTTGAACATCCAGGCCACCGATGCGCACTCGCGCAGCCAGCACGACAGCGCGCCGCCGATACCGAGGCGCTGTTCTGGCGGCACGGTCATGCGACTCCACTCCGGTTCATCCGGCCCGTTCGCGCCGAGGCCCGTGAGCGCGATGGCGAAGGCCCAGCCGACCGAGACCAGGTAACTGCCGACCAGCGCGCCCAGCGCAACGGCGGCGGCCCAGCGCCAGCCCAGGGCGCCCCACCGGTGCACCGCGTACACGATACCCAGCGTTGCCGCACATTGCAGGACGACGGCCGCCCGGCGCGCATTCGCCGCCGTCACCGAGGCCCAGGGAACCGGAGCGGCGGGCAGGCTGGCGCGGGTCATGGTGGAGTCGGCTGGTCGACGGCGTGATCAGTCGCGTATCAGCCGTGTGCCGGCCAGCCGGTCGTGCAGGAACTGGCGCTGCGGATCGAGCGGGGCCAGCGCAGCCCACGCCAGCACGCACGCCAGCGCGACGCAGGCCCCCGCCCAGCGCGAGAGTCCGCTGACATGGATGACGACGACCGCCACGGCCACCCAGATCCACGCCAGCACGTAACGCGCAACGGCCTGCCCGAGCGACACCGGCGCGCCGTCCGCGCTCACCACGCGGATGCGCCACGTTTGCATCGCCAGCGTCTGTCCGCGCTTGCGCCAGAACCCGACGAAGTACAGCCCGAGCGCGAGGAAGCCCCAGACCTGCAGCCCCACATCGCCCGTGCGCGCCAGCGGCGGCACGATCGCGCGCAGGATCAGGAAGAGTGCCGTGGCACCGAACAGCACGCCGAACAGCAGCAGGCCCTCATAGAGCATCGCGGCAAGGCGCCGGCGCAAGGTCGGTACGGTCGATGCATCGATCGCCCCGCCGGCGGCGACGGGGGAAGCAGGAGAAGTGGCAGCCATCGGTATCCAGGGCTCCGCAGACGGACTGCAGAGGTGTCATGCGCCGGCATCGGGGAGGGCGCGCGTCCCGATTATGCCAAAGGGGCGTACCGCCGGCCCTACCCGCCGAGCACAGTGGACGGCGGCGGATTGCCCATTTCGCCGCCCGGGTTGGCGGGCAGCGTCGCCGGGTGTGGCGTCATTGCGGGCGCGGGCAAACTCGCGGGGGCGGCGGCCGGAGCCGGGGCGGGCGCGGCAACCGGGGCCGATGCCGTAGTGGCCGGCTTGGGCGGTGCAAGCGGATTCGGGGTCGAGCGCGTGGTCCCGGGCCGGGTTCGCGCGCCGTGATGGATCGCCTTGGCGGCATCCTTGGCCAGGCTGGTATTGCCCGGCAGCGCCGTCACCGCAGACGGAGGCTTCTGCGCCTTGGCTGCGGCGGCCAGGGCCTTCTTCTGCTCTTCGGGCAGTTGTTGATAGTTCTGCCACGCCTCGCTCTTCTTCTGCACCGGCAGCGACTTGGAGGTCTGGTAGTTCTCGCGCGCGCGGTGGCGTTGCTCCGGCGTCAGCTTGGCCCAGTCGGCCATGCGCGTCTGCAGGCGCTGCTGCTGGGCGGGCGTGTACTTCGGATAGGCCTGGGCGATCTGCAGCCACTTCTTGCGCGCCAGCTCCGGCATGCTGTTCCACTCCGGGGCCAGCGGCGCCAGGATGCGCTGCTGCACGATGCCGAGTTCGGACCAGTTCGGGTGGACCGAAGGCTGCGGGTTCGTCGCAGGTGCTGCCGGCACGACGGCCGGTGCGCTGGCGGGCGCCGCAGGGGCTACCGTGGCTGGGCCTGAAACCACCGCCACCTGCGCCGCCGCGACGCCAGCGATGACGCCCGCCGCGCAGACGAACGCTGCGCCGGCCAGACGGCGACGCAGGGTTCGATCGCCTCGCGGTGCTTGGCCGGGGGTGCGTTGAAAGTGACTCATCGATCAGCCTTTACTGATCGCGCTTGAGGTACTGATGGAAGCCTTGATCGGCGTAGGCGGCTAGCGGCAGGTCGTCGAGCATCATCGCGGTGTCGACTTCGGCGAGCTCGTCCACGCGCTGTTGCTGCTGCCACTGATAGATGCCCGCCAACCCGGCGACCAGCGCGATGGCCGGCCACAGCAGACCCAGGCGGCGCAGCAGGCTGAGTACCTTGCGTGCCGTCGACGGCGCATCGCCGTCCGCGTCCAGCGACATCGAACCGACGCCCGGCAATGCCAGGGCGGGAGCCTGGACCGTCTGCGGCGCCTCGGCCTTTTTGCGCGCAATCGCCGTCCGGCGCGCGGCCGCCAGGCGGTCGCGGACATCGGGCGGCAATTGTCCCGCCGACTTGTTCAGAGCGGTGTGGACGGCGTGCGCGAAGCGGCGTTCTCGGAGTTCTGCTGGGTTCATAGTCGGATTCCTCGCGCCCGGAGCGCTTGCGCGAGGGCGTGCGTTGCCCGCGAGCAGTGCGTCTTCACACTGCCCTCGGAACAGCCCATGGCCTGGGCTGTCTCGGCAACATCCATGTCTTCCCAGTAACGCATCAAGAATGCCTCCCGTTGACGTGCCGGCAGCTTCCCGATTTCGCGCTCCAGGATTTCCAGCACCTGGGCGCGCTCGACCTTGTCGGCGCTGCTCTCCGCCGCAGTGGAGCCGGCTTCGCTTTCGATCAGTTCGAGCGGGTCGGTTTCGTCGCCGTCGGTGTCCGTGCGGAAGCTGGAGAACAGGCTGACCCAGGTGTTGCGCACCTTGGTGCGCCGGAACCAGTCGTGGATCGTGTTCTGCAGGATGCGTTGGAACAGCAGCGGCAGCTCGGCCTCGGGCTTGTCGCCATACTTCTCGGCCAGCTTGATCATCGCGTCCTGGACGATGTCGAGGGCGGCATCGTCGTCGCGGACAGCGAACACTGCCTGCTTGAAGGCGCGTTTTTCGACGCTTATGAGGAAGGCCGACAGTTCCTGTTCAGAGGCCATACAACGGCGGGAGCGAGTCCTGTGGGGTGCCGCGCAGCAGAATGTGATGAATGATGCGCGCGAACAGTGCGGCCAAGCCGCCAAAAATGGTGCGATGCTAGCAAAAATGCGGGTCGCCGGACAGCCCGGCGGTGCGGCGGGCCCCGCGCTGTGGCGAATGGCGCGGCCGCTGGACCGGCCTGCGGCATTGCAGTATCATCGCCGGTTCACAACATCTGTGGTTGTCTCATCTGGCCGCTCAACAGGCGGACCATCCATGCAGACGCGCACCGCTCGAACCCGCGCCACAAGCCCGGTAGAGAGCATCCGAACAATTTTTTGCCGAAAATTGCAAAGGACTGACATGAATATGCCAAGCGCGGAATTTTCCCACGCCAATAGCGGTTCATCTGCCGACATGATGGGGGCTGACATCCTCGTCAACGCTCTCGCGGCAGAAGGCGTCGAGTTCGTCTGGGGCTATCCAGGCGGCGCGGTGCTCTATATCTACGACGCGTTCTACAAGCAGAACAAGATCGAACACATCCTGGTGCGCCACGAGCAGGCGGCGGTCCATGCGGCCGACGGCTATGCGCGTGCCACGGGCAAGGTCGGGGTCGCCCTGGTGACGTCCGGTCCGGGTGTGACCAATGCCGTGACCGGCATCGCCACCGCCTACCTGGATTCGATCCCGATGGTGATCATCACCGGCAACGTGCCGACGCACGCCATCGGCCAGGACGCCTTCCAGGAATGCGACACCGTCGGCATCACGCGTCCGATCGTCAAGCACAACTTCCTGGTCAAGGATGTGCGCAACCTCGCTTCGACTATCAAGAAGGCGTTCTACATCGCCTCGACCGGCCGTCCGGGTCCGGTGGTGGTGGACATCCCCAAGGATGTCTCGCGCGACATGTGCAAGTACGAGTATCCGAAGACCATCGAGATGCGCTCGTACAACCCGGTCAACAAAGGCCACTCCGGCCAGATCCGCAAGGCGGTGAGCATGCTGCTGCAGGCCGCGCGTCCGTACATCTACACGGGCGGCGGCGTGGTGCTGGCCAATGCCAGCGAAGAGCTGCGCCAGTTGGCGGCACTCACCGGCTATCCGGTGACGAACACGCTGATGGGTTTGGGCTCGTTCCCGGGCACCAGCAAGCAGTTCCTCGGCATGCTGGGCATGCACGGCACGTACGAAGCCAACATGGCCATGCAGCACTGCGACGTGCTGATCGCCGTTGGTGCGCGCTTCGATGACCGCGTGATCGGCAGCCCGGCGCACTTCGCCTCGCAGCCGCGCAAGATCATCCACATCGACATCGATCCGTCGTCCATTTCCAAGCGGGTCAAGGTGGACATCCCCATCGTCGGCAACGTCAAGGACGTGCTGCAGGAGATGATCGCCCAGATCCAGGCGGGCGAGGCCAAGCCGAACAAGGCGGCGCTCGCCAAGTGGTGGGAGCAGATCGAGCAGTGGCGCAGCATCGATTGCCTGAAGTACGACCGCACCTCCGAGATCATCAAGCCGCAGTACGTGGTCGAGAATATCCTGGAGCTGACCGCGGGCGATGCCTTCATCTGCTCCGACGTGGGCCAGCACCAGATGTGGGCCGCGCAGTTCTACAAGTTCAACGAGCCGCGCCGCTGGATCAACTCCGGCGGCCTGGGCACGATGGGCGTGGGCCTGCCATATGCCATGGGCATCAAGAAGGCGTTCCCGGACAAGGAAGTTGTCACCATCACCGGTGAGGGCTCGATCCAGATGTGCATCCAGGAACTGTCCACCTGCCTGCAGTACAACACGCCGGTGAAGATCGCCGCGCTCAACAACCGCTACCTTGGCATGGTGCGCCAATGGCAGGAGATCGAGTACGACAACCGCTACTCGCACTCCTACATGGAAGCGCTGCCTGACTTTGTGAAGCTGGCCGAGGCCTATGGCCACGTCGGCATGCGCATCGAGAAGACGGCGGATGTCGAGCCCGCCCTGCGCGAGGCCTTCAAGCTCAAGGACCGGACCGTGTTCATGGACTTCCAGACCGATCCGACCGAGAACGTCTGGCCGATGGTGCAGGCAGGCAAGGGGATTTCCGAAATGCTGCTCGGCGCGGAGGACCTGTAATGCGTCACATCATTTCCGTCCTCCTGGAGAACGAGCCGGGCGCGCTGTCGCGCGTGGTCGGCCTGTTCTCGGCCCGCGGCTACAACATCGAGACGCTGACGGTCGCCCCGACCGAGGATGCGTCGCTCTCGCGCATGACCATCGTCACGACCGGTTCGGACGACATCATCGAGCAGATCACCAAGCACCTGAACCGGCTGGTGGAAGTCGTCAAGGTCGTCGACCTGACCGAAGGCGCGCACATCGAGCGCGAGCTGATGCTCGTCAAGGTGCGCGCGGTCGGCAAGGAACGCGAGGAGATGAAGCGCACGGCGTACATCTTCCGCGGCCGCATCATCGACGTGACCGAGAAGACCTACACGATCGAGCTGACCGGCAACGGCACCAAGCTTGACGCGTTCCTCGATGCCATTGATCGCACCGCCATCCTCGAGACCGTCCGCACGGGCGGTTCGGGCATCGGCCGCGGCGAGCGCATTTTGAAGGTTTGAGCCGACAGCATCCTGCTGCCGGATCCCATGAATATTTGAAAACCAGGACATCAACATGAAAGTGTTTTACGACAAGGACGCCGACCTCTCCCTGATCAAGGGCAAGAACGTCACCATCATCGGCTACGGCTCGCAAGGCCACGCCCACGCCCTGAACCTGAACGACTCGGGCGTGAAGGTGACGGTCGGCCTGCGCAAGAACGGCGTGTCGTGGAACAAGGCCGTCAACGCCGGCCTGCAGGTCAAGGAAGTGGCCGAGGCCGTGAAGGACGCCGACGTCGTCATGATCCTGCTGCCGGACGAGCAGATCGCCGACGTGTACAAGAACGAAGTGCACGGCAACATCAAGCAGGGCGCCGCGCTGGCGTTCGCCCACGGCTTCAACGTGCACTACGGCGCCGTGATCCCGCGCGCCGACCTGGACGTCATCATGGTCGCGCCGAAGGCCCCGGGCCACACCGTGCGCGGCACCTACACCCAGGGCGGCGGCGTGCCCCACCTGATCGCTGTCCACCAGGACAAGTCCGGCTCGGCCCGTGACATCGCCCTGTCGTACGCCACCGCCAACGGCGGCGGCCGCGCCGGCATCATCGAGACCAACTTCCGCGAAGAGACCGAAACCGACCTGTTCGGCGAGCAGGCCGTGCTGTGCGGCGGTACCGTCGAGCTGATCAAGGCTGGTTTCGAGACGCTGGTGGAAGCCGGCTACGCGCCGGAAATGGCTTACTTCGAGTGCCTGCACGAGCTCAAGCTGATCGTCGACCTGATCTACGAAGGCGGCATCGGCAACATGAACTACTCGATTTCGAACAACGCCGAGTACGGCGAGTACGTCACCGGCCCGCGCGTCGTGACGGCCGAGACCAAGAAGGCCATGAAGCAGTGCCTGGCCGACATCCAGTCGGGCGAATACGCCAAGAGCTTCCTGCTGGAGAACAAGGCCGGCGCCCCGACGCTGATCTCGCGCCGCCGCCTGACCGCCGATCACCAGATCGAGCAGGTCGGCGCCAAGCTGCGCGCGATGATGCCGTGGATCGCCAAGAACAAGCTGGTCGACCAGTCCAAGAACTGATCGATCGCGCCTCGTGCGACGGAGCCAGCCCGCGGGCTGGCTTTTTTTATGCTGGCTGACGTCGATTGCGGGGCGCTTGCGGTGCTGTCGCCATCGTGTGTCGGCTAGAATGCCGCATTTCCTTCACGACGCTTCTGGAGGTCTGATTTTGAACAACACGTATCCGCACCCCATCATCGCGCGCGAGGGCTGGCCGTACCTGGGCGGGATCTTCATCGTCACGCTCATCGTCCATGCCGCCGCCGGCCTTGGCTGGGCGTGGCCGTTCTGGTTGCTGACGTTGTTTGTGCTGCAGTTCTTCCGCGATCCGGCGCGCACGGTGCCGACGCAGGCCAACGCCATCCTGTCGCCCGCGGACGGCCGCATCGTCGCCGTCGAGCAGGTGCGCGATCCGCACGCTGACCACGATGCGCTGAAGATCAGCGTGTTCATGAACGTGTTCAACGTGCACTCCAACCGCGCGCCGGTGGACGGCACTGTGCAGCAGGTGCAGTACTTCCCGGGCAAGTTCGTCAACGCCGACCTGGACAAGGCCTCGCTCGAGAACGAGCGCAACGCCGTGGTGCTGCGCCGCGCCGATGGCCAGATCGTCACGTCGGTGCAGGTGGCCGGATTTATCGCGCGCCGCATCCTTTGCTATACCAAAGTCGGCGAGACGCTCGCACGCGGCCAGCGCTACGGCTTCATCCGCTTCGGCTCGCGCGTCGACGTGTACCTGCCGCTCACGGCGCGCCCGCGCGTGACCATCGGCGAGAAGGTGTCCGCCACGCTGACGGTGCTCGCCGAGCTGGACTGACCCGGAGGCCATCATGCCCGCGTTCAACCGGCGCAAGAAGCGCTTTACCGCCAGCAACGTGATGCATCTGCGTCCGTTGCGCCACAACCAGCCGCGCCCGGACGACGAGCTGGAGATTGTGCGTCCACGCCGGCGCGGCATCTACCTGCTGCCCAACGCTTTCACGACGGCCGCGCTGTTCGCCGGCTTCTTCGCCATTGTGCAGGCGATGAACCTGAACTTCGAGACCGCCGCCATCGCCATCTTCGCGGCCATGGTGCTCGACGGCATGGACGGCCGTGTTGCCCGCATTACCAACACGCAGAGTGCCTTCGGCGAGCAGTACGATTCGCTGTCCGACATGTGTTCCTTCGGCGTGGCGCCGGCGCTGGTGATGTACGAGTGGATCCTGCGCGACCTGGGCAAGTGGGGCTGGCTCGCGGCCTTCGTCTATTGCGCCGGTGCGGCGCTGCGGCTGGCGCGTTTCAACACCAACATCGGCGTGGTCGACAAGCGCTTCTTCCAGGGCATGCCGAGCCCCGCTGCCGCGGCACTGATTGCCGGCTTCGTCTGGCTGGCGATCGACAACAAGCTGCCGGTCAAGGAGCTGTGGATGCCGTGGGTCGCCTTCGGGCTGACGCTGTACGCGGGGCTGTCGATGGTGTCGAATGCGCCGTTCTACAGCGGCAAGGCGCTGGACGTGCGGCATCGGGTGCCGTTCGGCGTGATGGTGCTCGTGCTGGTGCTGTTCGTGGTGGTGTCGAGCGACCCGCCGGTGGCGCTGTTCGGGCTGTTTGTCGTCTACGCCGTCTCCGGCTACGTGCTGTGGGGCTGGCGCGCGCTGCATGGCCAGCCGGGCAGTCCGCGTATGCCGCGCGAGACTGAGCCGGGTTCCGACGAGTGATCGATCGGCTGCTCATGCCGATCGCCATAGGTTTCGTCTTGCGCGCTTGCGCCGGTTTTTGAATTCGTCTATAGTCGTCGGCATGCTTTCGCGCCCGATTTCCATTCTGATTACGCTAGTCTCGATTGATGGCCTACTAGGTCGTCAGGTCGGGACACGCGCATAGGAAATCGCAGAACAGGCAACCAGGAACAGCCTAGTCTTCGCGAAACAGGAGTCACAGCGCCCCGGCCTGCAACCATGCACGCCGGGGCGTTTTGCATTCTGCGCCGCGGAAAGAACCGCCCGAGATCAACACCGAGACCGACGCCAAAAACGTCACCCCACGAAGGAGCCGCCATGAGCGACAAACTGATTATTTTCGACACCACCTTGCGCGACGGCGAGCAGTCGCCCGGGGCGTCGATGACCAAGGAAGAGAAGATCCGCATCGCCAAGCAGCTCGAGCGGTTGAAGGTGGACGTGATCGAGGCGGGGTTTGCTGCCAGCTCCAACGGCGACTTCGAGGCCATCCGCGCCATCGCCCAGTCGGTCAAGGATTCCCGCATCTGCTCGCTGGCGCGCGCGAACGACCGCGACATCTCCCGCGCTGCCGAGGCGCTCAAGCCGGCGGGGCAGTTCCGCATCCACACCTTCATCGCCACGTCCGCGCTGCACATGGAGAAGAAGCTGCGCATGACGCCGGACCAGGTGTACGAGCAGGCCCGCCTGGCCGTTCGCTTCGCGCGCCAGTTCACGGACGACATCGAGTTCTCGCCGGAAGACGGCAGCCGCTCCGACATGGATTTCCTGTGCCGCGTGCTGGAAGGCGTGATTGCCGAGGGGGCCACCACCATCAACCTGCCGGACACGGTCGGCTATGCGGTGCCGGAAGGCTACGCCGCGCTGATCCGCTCGGTGCGCGAGCGCATCCCCAACTCCGACAAGGCGGTCTGGTCGGTGCACTGCCACAACGACCTGGGCATGGCGGTCGCCAACTCGCTGGCGGCGGTCAAGCTGGGCGGCGCGCGCCAGGTCGAGTGCACGATCAACGGACTGGGCGAGCGCGCGGGCAACACCAGCCTCGAAGAGGTGGTGATGGCCGTCAAGACCCGCCGCGACTACTTCAACCTCGACATCGGTGTGGACACCACGCAGATCGTGCCGGCCTCCAAGCTGGTCTCGCAGATCACCGGCTTCGTGGTGCAGCCGAATAAGGCGGTGGTGGGCGCCAACGCCTTCGCGCATGCCTCCGGCATTCACCAGGATGGTGTGCTCAAGGCGCGCGACACCTACGAGATCATGCGCGCCGAAGACGTGGGCTGGACGGCCAACAAGATCGTGCTGGGCAAGCTCTCGGGCCGCAACGCGTTCAAGCAGCGCCTGCAGGAGCTGGGCATCGAGCTCGATTCCGAGGCCGAGCTGAACGCCGCGTTCCAGCGCTTCAAGGAACTGGCCGACCAGAAGGCCGAGATCTTTGACGAGGACATCGTCGCCATCGTCTCGAACGAAGCGCAGCACGCCGAGGGCGAGCACTTCCGCTTCGTGTCGCTGTCGCAGCGTTCGGAGACCGGCGAGCGGCCGCACGCACGCATCGTGTTCGTCGCCGACGGCAAGGAAGTGACGGGCGAGGCGGAGGGCAACGGCCCGGTCGACGCGACGCTCAATGCCATCGAGAGCAAGGTCGCCAGCGGCGCCGAGCAACTGCTGTACTCGGTCAACGCCATCACGACCGGCACCCAGGCGCAGGGCGAGGTGACGGTGCGCCTGTCCAAGTCGGGCCGGATCGTCAACGGCGTGGGCACCGATCCGGACATCGTCGCGGCGTCGGCCAAGGCTTACCTGGCGGCGCTGAACAAGCTGCAGGACAGGAGCAGCGAGAAGCTCAACCCGCAGATCTGACCGCCGGTCGCGGGGTTCAACGAACACATGCAGGAGCCAGCCCGGGCCTGAACACGATCACAACAGAGCGCGCACCCGGTTACCCACCGGGCCGCGAAGCGGGGGCGGCGGCAGCGGATGCGTCAACAGCGCCATCCGGAGCCGGCCGTCTTTGAAGGCGATGTCCGTGCGATCCACGGCATGGCTGACCCGAGCATCCACGCCAGGTGATACGCCTCGCGTGGATGTTGCCGTTGCGGGCGCCGCGGTGTTCAGAAGCGCGAGTCGGCGTCGTGGTCGTACATCGGGTCGGGGCTGACCTGCGTGAGCCGCACCACGCCGTCACGGTCGAAATAGAAGTTCATCAGCGACGGCCACACACCTTCGTGCTTGAAGCGATAGGACCACACCTGCCGGTCCATCAGGTGGAAGTAGGCGGTCTCCTCGGGCTTGCCGAACGTCCGCAGCACATCCTGCTGCGTTGCGGTGTCGACGCGGATCTGTGCGAAATCCAGCGTGGTCAGGATCTGCCGGAATGACACCAGGCGCCCCGAGGCGTCGAAATCCGCGGCGTAGGTGAACTGCCCATAGGGTTGGGTCGGATACAGCCAGCGCGTTCCGCCGCCGGCGCGCGGGTACTGTTCGGGCGGCTTGCCGAAGCGCGCTTCCACGGCGGACGCGGGCTGGCCGATCAGGGCCTGGCCGGTCGGGATGGGGGCGAGCACTGTACAGCCGGCAGCCAGCACCGACGCCATGGCCGCCACACCCATGCGAACGATCGGACGCGCTTTCATGATGCGTTCTCCTGCAATGTCTTGAGTGTAGGGCGGAACGCGGCTTGTGCTGGCGCGGCGCCATGTTTTACCATCCGCTCCTCACGGGGAGTTGCCATATGTTTCGTCTATTGATGGCTGCGCTGGCGGCCATGGGGCTGTGCGCCGCCGCCGGCGCCCAGCCCGAGGCCGCGCCGATCCGGCTGGCATTGATCGAAGGCCTGTCCGGCCCGTTCGCCAACGCGGGCGAGGCGGTGGATCGCAATCTGCGCATGGCCATCGAGGGCGTGAACGCGCGTGGCGGGGTCAGGTTGCCGGACGGGCGCCATCCGCTCGCGCTGGCGCAATTTGATAGCAAGAACACGGTCGATGAGTCCCTGCTGCAGCTGCAGGCGGCCACCGATGCGGGCATTCGTTTTGTCCTGCAGGGAAACAGCTCGGCAGCCGCGGCGGCGTTGTCGACGTCGATCGCGCGCCACAACGATCGCGATCCGGACGCGCGCGTGCTGTTCCTCAACTACGCTGCCGTCGACCCGGCGCTGACCAACGAGGCATGCAGCTTCTGGCATTTCCGTTTCGATGCCTCGGCCGACATGCGCATGCATGCGCTGACCGAAGTGATCCGAGCCGATCCGTCCGTCAAAAAGGTCTACCTGATCGGCCAGGACTACACCTTCGGCCGGCAAGTGGCACAACTGGCGCGCCGGCAACTGGGCGAGAAGCGACCGGACATCGCCATCGCAGGCGAGGTGTTGCATCCGATCGGCAAGGTGAAGGATTTCGCGCCCTATGTGGCCCGCATCGCGGCGTCTGGCGCCGATACGGTCATCACGGGCAACTGGGGCAATGACCTGACACTGCTGGTCAAGGCGGCGCGCGATGCCGGCTTGAAAGCCCGCTTCTTTACCTTTTACGGCAATTCGCTGGGCGCCCCGGGAGCGATGGGCGAGGCGGGTGTCGGCCGGGTCGTGGCGGTGGCGGAGTGGCATCCGAATCTGGGCGGCGCCAGGTCCGACGCGTTCTACAAGGCGTTCCGCGCGCGCTACCCGGCGCCGGCAGACGACTATCCGCTGCTGCGCGACCAGATGATGATCGACATGCTGGCCGCCGCCATCGAACGTGCCGGCACAACCGAAGCCGGCGCGGTTGCGCGTGCGCTGGAAGGCGCTTCGCTCGACGCCGGCTTCTATCGCCTCATGCTACGGGTCGAGGATCACCAGGCCATCCAGCCGCTCGTTGTCATGCAGATGGCGCGCGCGGGCACGCCGGGTGCGCCGTTCGACATCGAGGGATCCGGTTACGGTTTCCGGACGCTGAAAGTGATTCCCTCGGCGCAAACGGCTTTGCCCACCACGTGCCGGATGGCGCGCTATTGATGCAATCCGCTGCGAGGCTGTCATCGGGCGGGGGAATTGGGCTATAATCGCGCCCTTGCTGTCCGGCCGGGGACCGGTCGAGCCGGCAAGATTTTTTGTTCAACACGGCACAGGTGGCGTCTGCTGAGGTCGCTGCAGTGTCCGCAAGTCAAAGGAAAAAGCAATGTCCGTCGCTGATATCGACAAGCAAGAGGTTGTCAAGCAATTCGCCCGTGGCACCAACGATACGGGCAGCCCCGAAGTGCAGGTCGCGCTGCTGACCGCTCGCATCAACGAGCTGACCCCGCACTTCAAGGCGCACATGAAGGATCACCACAGCCGCCGCGGTCTGCTCAAGATGGTGAGCCGCCGTCGCCGTCTGCTCGACTACCTCAAGAAGAACGATGCCGACCGCTACCGTTCGCTGATCGAGAAGCTGGGTCTGCGTAAGTAATGGTGGGTCTCACGCGCTGTGCGTGACGAACAAGTGCCTGCGTCAGCATGCTGATGCAGGCATTTTGTTTTTTGCGGTCGCGTTCGCGGCCGTGCCGGGCAACCGGCAAGCGATGGCAGCCGGCTGATTGGCTGCCGGGGACCGGGGACGGCAGGAAGCAGAGTCTTGTGTCATTCCAGCACGGCGCTGGGCGTCAGCACCGCGCTGGAATGGCATAAACACACCTCTGCAACCGCACCGTCTTCCGGAGCGTGTTGGTCGCGGCGCAAGCAACGATGCGCGCCGCGCATACCGAACAGGAGAAGACATGTTCAACAAGATCGTCAAGGAATTCCAGTGGGGCAACCACAAGGTGCGCATGGAGACGGGCGAGATCGCCCGCCAGGCCAGCGGCGCCGTGCTGCTCGACATGGACGACACCGTGGTGCTGGCCACCGTGGTGGGCGCCAAGAGCGCCAAGCCGGGCCAGGATTTCTTCCCGCTGACCGTCGACTACATCGAGAAGACCTACGCCGCCGGCAAGATCCCGGGCGGCTTCTTCAAGCGTGAAGGCCGTCCGTCGGAAAACGAGACGCTGACCTCGCGCCTGATCGACCGTCCGCTGCGTCCGCTGTTCCCGGAAGGCTTCTACAACGAAGTCCAGGTGGTCGTGCACGTGCTGTCGATCAACCCGGAAGTGCCGGCCGACATCCCGGCGCTGGTGGCCGCCTCCGCCGCGCTGGCCGTGTCGGGCCTGCCGTTCAACGGCCCGGTGGGCGCTGCCCGCGTGGGTTACAAGGACGGCCAGTACCTGCTGAACCCGAACCGCGCGCAACTGGCGCACTCGGACCTGGACCTGGTGGTCGCCGGCACCGAGCGTGCCGTGCTGATGGTCGAATCGGAAGCCAACCAGCTGTCGGAAGACCTCATGCTAGGCGCCGTGGTGTATGGCCATGAGCAGATGCAGATCGCCATCAATGCCATCCACGACCTGGTGCGCGAAGGCGGTAAGCCGGAGTGGGATTGGCAAGCTGCCCCGAAGAACGAAGCGCTGTTCGCCAAGGTGTCCGAACTGGGCCTGGCCGACCTGCAAGCGGCTTACCAACTGCGCCAGAAGTCGGCCCGCAGCCAGAAGCTGAAGGAAGTCTACAAGTCGGTTGCCGAGAAGCTGGCCGCCGCCGGCGTGGAAGCCGACGGTGTCGAAGTCGACAACATCCTGTTCGAGCTCGAATCGAAGATCGTGCGCGGCCAGATACTGGACGGCGAACCGCGTATCGATGGCCGCGACACCCGCACGGTGCGCCTGATCGAGATCCGCTCCTCGGTGCTGCCGCGCGCGCACGGCTCGGCGCTGTTCACCCGCGGCGAGACGCAGGCGCTGGTGGTGGCCACGCTCGGCACCAAGAGCGACGAGCAGATCATCGACGCGCTGTCCGGCGAGTACCGTGACCGCTTCATGCTCCACTACAACATGCCGCCGTTCGCCACCGGCGAAACCGGCCGCGTGGGCAGCCCGAAGCGCCGCGAAATCGGCCACGGCCGCTTGGCCAAGCGCGCGCTGATCCCGGTGCTGCCGAAGGAAGACGAATTCGCCTACACGATCCGCCTGGTATCGGAGATCACCGAGTCGAACGGTTCGTCGTCGATGGCGTCGGTGTGCGGCGGCTGCCTGGCGCTGATGGATGCTGGCGTGCCTGTCAAGGCGCACGTGGCCGGCGTGGCCATGGGCCTGATCCTGGACGGCAACAAGTTCGCCGTGCTGACCGACATCCTGGGTGACGAAGATCACCTGGGCGACATGGACTTCAAGGTGGCCGGTACCGACAACGGCATCACCGCGCTGCAGATGGACATCAAGGTCCAGGGCATCACCAAGGAAATCATGCAGGTCGCGCTGGCCCAAGCCAAGGAAGGCCGCCTGCATATCCTGGGCAAGATGCAGTCCGCGATGGGTCACGCACGCACCGAGCTGTCGGCGCATGCGCCGCGCATGATCACCGTCAAGATCAATCCGGAGAAGATCCGCGACGTGATCGGCAAGGGCGGCTCGACCATCCAGGCGCTGACCAAGGAAACCGGCTGCACGATCGACATCCAGGAAGACGGCACGATCACCATTGCGTCGACCTCGTCCGAGGGCATGGCCGAAGCCAAGCGCCGCATCGAAGGCATCACGGCCGAAGCCGAGGTGGGCAAGATCTACAGCGGCACCGTGCTCAAGCTGTTGGACTTTGGCGCGATCGTCAACATCCTGCCGGGCAAGGACGGTCTGCTGCACATCTCGGAGATCGCCAACGAGCGTGTCAACCAGGTGTCGGATTACGTCAAGGAAGGCCAGCTGGTGCGCGTGAAGCTGCTGAGCACCGACGAAAAGGGCCGCATGCGTCTGTCGATCAAGGCCGCCAAGGCCGAGGAAGGCGATGTGCCGGCCGCCGCGCCGCAGGCACCGGGTGCCGGCGACGCCGTGTCGCAGCAACAGCAGCAAGAGCAGCAGTAAGCGCGGGATTTGCCGCCACGGAAACGGCTGGACACTGTCCAGCCGTTTTTTTGTTTACACTGCGTCGCGGGTTCCACCTCCGCGACCGACCATGAGCCGCCTGTTCGAGCAAAACCGCATCGCCATCGTCTGGGATTTCGACAAGACGCTGATTCCGCGCTACATGCAAGTGCCGCTGTTCGAGCGCTACAACATTGCCGAGCAGGGCTTCTGGGATGAAGTGGGCGCCGGCTCCAAGCACATCGAGTCGCGCGGCCAGAAGGTCAACCACGAGACCTTTTATCTCAACGTGCTGCTGCGCCACGTGCGCGACGCCCGCATGGCCGGGCTCGACAACGCCACGCTGCGCCGGCTCGGCGCTGAGCTGGAATTCTTTCCCGGTGTGGCGGAGTTCTTCGAGCGCAGCAAGGCCTGGGTCGCCGGCAACCCGGCCTATCAAGCCTTCGATATCAAGCTCGAGCACTACATCGTCAGCACGGGGCTGACCGAGATGATCAAAGGCTCGCCGATTGCCCCGCACATTGATGGGGTGTGGGGATGCGAGTTCCTGGAGGCACCGGACGCGGCCGGCCGCCCGGTGATCTCCGAGGTCATCTACGCCATCGACAACACCACCAAGACGCGCGCGCTGTTCGAGATCAACAAGGGCGTCAACAAGCACCCCGAGGCGGTCAACGTGAATGCGTCGATTGCCGAGGAGGAGCGACGCGTGCCGTTCTCCAACATGATCTACGTGGCCGACGGCCCGAGCGACATCCCGGCGTTTTCTGTCGCCCGCAAGGGTGGCGGCCGTACCTATGCGGTCTACAACCCCGACAGTACGCGCTCCTTCGAGCAGGCCGACAACCTGCGGGCAAGCGCCCGTGTCGACAGCTTCGGTCCGGCCGACTACCGGCCGGGCTCGCAGACCGAGATGTGGCTGAAGCTGCATCTCGGTAAGATCGCCGACGCCATCGTCCATGGCAAGCAGGAGATCCTGCGCGAGACCACGCGTGGCATCCCGCAGCATTTTGTCGAGCCCAAGCGCACCGCATCGTAATCCCGATTCCCGCATGCCGACGGTCATGAAAGCGATTGAAATTGCGCAGTACGGCGGTCCCGAAGTCCTGAAGCCGACCGAGCGGCCGATGCCGGAGCCGAAGGCCGGCGAAGTGCTGATCCGCGTGCGCGCTGCCGGGGTGAACCGGCCCGATGTGTTCCAGCGGACCGGCAACTATCCGGTGCCGCCGGGCGCCTCCGATATCCCGGGCCTGGAAGTGGCTGGCGAAATCGTCGGCGGCGATCTTACGCATGCCGACAATCGGTATGGCCTGAAAACGGGTGATCGCGTCTGCGCCCTGGTGCAGGGTGGCGGCTATGCCGAGTTCTGTACGGCGCCGCTCGGCCAGGTGCTGCCGGTGCCAGCGGGGCTGTCGGACATCGAGGCGGCCGCGCTGCCCGAGAATTACTTCACGGTGTGGTCCAACGTCTTCGACCGTGGCCAACTGGGGCAGGGGGCGCATGGCAGGGACGAGACCCTGCTGGTGCAGGGTGGCTCCAGTGGTATCGGCACCACGGCCATCCAGATGGCCTCTGCGCTCGGCTACCGCGTGTTCGCGACGGCCGGCACCGCCGGGAAGTGCGCCGCCTGCATCGAGCTGGGTGCCTCGCGCGCCATCCATTACAAGACCGAGGATTTCGTCGAGATCGTCAAGGCCGAGACGGGGCGCGGCGTCGACGTGGTGCTCGACATGGTTGGCGGCGGCTACGTCGCGCGCGAGATCGCCTGCACGGCGGATGACGGCCGCATCGTACTGATCGCGCTGCTGGGCGGCGCCAAGGCCGAGGTGCCGTTGGGCGACATCCTGCGCAGGCGCATCACGCTGACGGGTTCAACGTTGCGGCCCCGTCCCGTGGCGTTCAAGGCGGCGATCGCCGCGCACCTGTATGAAACGGTGTGGCCGCTGCTGGCTTCCGGCCGCATCAGGCCGGTCATCCACGAGATGATGCCGGCGGAGCATGCCGCGCAGGCGCACGCGCTGATGGAGTCGAGTGCGCACATCGGCAAGATCATGCTGACCTGGGGCTAGCGCCAGCATATGGTCGCGCCCAGGCGACAAAATTGCCCCCGTTTTTGCCGCCACGGTAGAATGTCGGGTTTATTTGACTGTCGACCTGGCGGAACAACAACGTGAGCGCAAGACCGAAGCTGGTGGTGGGCAACTGGAAGTTGCATGGTAGCCTGAACGGCAACGCCGAACTGCTTGAGAAGATCAAGGCGGCCGGCCAGGCCCGCGCCGCGCTGGCGGTCTGCGCGCCGTTCCCGTACTTGGCCCAATGCCAGTCGCTGCTCGCCGGCTCGGCGGTGGCCTGGGGTGCGCAGGATGTGTCGGCCGAGACGCGCGGCGCCTTCACCGGCGAGGTGGCGGCATCGATGCTGTCGGAATTCGGCTGCGGCTACGTGATCGTCGGGCATTCCGAGCGCCGCACGTATCACGCTGAGACCGACGCGCAAGTGGCGACCAAGGCGCTGCGCGCGCTGGAGCACGGCATCGCCCCGATCGTCTGTGTCGGCGAAACGCTGGCGCAGCGCGAAGCCGGGGAAACCGAGCAAGTCGTGGCCCGTCAGCTGGACGCGGTGCTGGAGTCGCTGTCGTTCGAGCAACTGGGCCGCATCGTCGTGGCCTATGAGCCGGTCTGGGCCATCGGTACCGGCAAGACCGCGACCAGCGAGCAGGCGCAGGCGGTGCATGCTTTCCTGCGTGGCCGCGTGGCTGCCTGCGACGCCGGTGTCGCGCAGCGCATGCCGATTCTGTACGGTGGCAGCGTCAAGCCGGACAACGCGGCCGAACTGTTTTCGATGGCGGACATCGATGGCGGCCTGATCGGCGGCGCATCCCTGAAGGCCGAAGATTTCCTGGTGATCGGCAGGGCCTGATCGGCCCCGAGATCGCCGTTCGTTGGGGCCCTTGGGGCCACAACACATTATTGAGAGAAGCGAAATGGCAATTCTGAAGACTCTGCTGCTGGTGGCGCAAATCCTGAGCGCGCTCGGCGTGATCGGTTTGGTGCTGCTGCAGCATGGCAAGGGCGCCGACGTGGGTGCGGCCTTCGGCTCCGGCGCGTCGGGCAGCCTGTTCGGCGCTACCGGTTCGGCCAACTTCCTGTCGCGTACGACGGCTGTTCTCGCTACGGTGTTCTTTATCGCCACCCTGACGCTGACGCTGATCGGCACCAGCAAGGGTAACGTTTCGGCGGGTGTCATGGGCGGTGCCGCACCGGTTTCGCCGGCGGCTTCCGCGCCCGCAGCATCGGTGCCGGCCTCTGCATCGGCGCCGGCTGTACCGAAATAACCCGACGTCCCGCTGGTGGGCGTGCCGTGCGGTTTTTCGGTGCGCCCCAACGGTGCAAGTTTTTTGTTTGTGCATTGAACAAAAGCGTTGCTTTGCGGTAGAATGCGAGGCTTGAAACAATAAGGAAAACGGAGACGGCGCATGGCCTGACCGGCTTCCTGAAAAAGGTTTCTTCCCCCAGCCGACGTGGTGAAATTGGTAGACACGCTATCTTGAGGGGGTAGTGGCGAAAGCTGTGCGAGTTCGAGTCTCGCCGTCGGCACCAATCATTTTCGTGGTCTGTTCAACGGGATTTGTTCCGCGCAGGCCTCATCCGCAAAACGGCGTGGCAGTCAGGGCGTCGTGAGGCTGCGGATCCGGCGCCTTCGATGGGGCGACAAGGCGCCGCCTGCGGGCAGTGCTTGTTGCAACCATTCAAAAAGGCGGGCGTCCCTTGAACCTCGAAGCCTATTTCCCCGTTCTGCTGTTCATCATCGTCGGTGTCGGCCTTGGCCTGGTACTGATGACCATCGGCCGAGTTCTCGGGCCGAACAATCTCGATCCTGACAAGCTCTCGCCGTACGAGTGCGGCTTCGAAGCCTTCGAAGACGCGCGCATGAAGTTCGACGTGCGCTACTACCTCATCGCCATCCTGTTCATCCTGTTCGACCTCGAGACCGCGTTCCTCTTCCCCTGGGGGGTGGCGCTGCGCGAGATCGGTTGGCCGGGCTTCTTCGCGATGGGCGTGTTTCTTCTCGAGTTTCTCGTGGGCTTCGTCTACATCTGGAAAAAAGGCGCGCTCGATTGGGAGTGATGTGAAATGGCGATCGAAGGCGTACTCAACGAAGGCTTTGTCACCACCACCGCTGACAAGCTGATCAACTGGACCCGTACCGGGTCGCTGTGGCCGATGACCTTCGGGTTGGCCTGCTGCGCGGTGGAAATGATGCACGCTGGCGCGTCGCGTTATGACTTGGACCGCTTCGGCGTGGTGTTCCGCCCGTCGCCGCGCCAGTCCGACGTGATGATCGTGGCCGGCACGCTGTGCAACAAGATGGCGCCCGCGCTGCGCAAGGTCTATGACCAGATGGCCGAGCCGCGCTGGGTCATCTCGATGGGCTCCTGCGCCAACGGTGGCGGCTACTACCACTATTCGTACTCCGTGGTGCGCGGCTGTGATCGCATCGTGCCGGTCGACGTCTATGTGCCGGGCTGCCCGCCGACAGCCGAAGCGCTGATCTACGGGATCATCCAGCTGCAGGCGAAGATCCGCCGCACCAATACCATCGCGCGCAAGGGCTGACATGACCGACAAGCTTGCCACCCTGAAGGCTGCGCTAGAGAAGGCGCTCGGCAACCGCATCCAGGGCCTGACCGAGGCCGTCGGCGAAATCACGCTCGTGGTGAAGGCGGCCGATTACCTGGAAACCATGCGCACGCTGCGCGACGATGCCACGCTCAAGTTCGAGCAGCTGATCGATCTGTGCGGCGTGGATTATTCCGCCTACGGTGACGGTGCCTGGAACGGCCCGCGTTTTGCCGCCGTGTCGCACCTGCTGTCGGTCACGCACAACTGGCGCTTGCGCGTGCGCGTGTTTGCGCCGGACGACGATCTCCCCGTCGTGGCGTCCGTGGTCGATATCTGGGATGCCGCCAACTGGTTCGAGCGCGAGGCGTTCGACCTGTACGGCCTGGTCTTCGAAGGCCACCCGGACCTGCGCCGCATCCTGACCGACTACGGTTTCATCGGCCACCCGTTCCGCAAGGATTTCCCGGTGTCGGGCTATGTGGAAATGCGTTACGACCCCGTGCAGCGCCGCGTGATCTACCAGCCGGTGACCATCGAGCCGCGCGAGATTACGCCGCGTGTGATCCGCGAGGATCAATACGGTGGCCTGAAGCACTGAAGGGCGCCCGATCATGGCTGACATCAAGAACTACACCCTCAACTTCGGCCCGCAGCACCCGGCCGCGCACGGCGTGTTGCGCCTGGTGCTGGAACTGGACGGCGAAGTCATCCAGCGCGCCGATCCGCACATCGGCCTGCTGCACCGTGCCACCGAGAAGCTCGCCGAGCAGAAGACCTGGATCCAGAACGTGCCGTACATGGATCGTCTCGACTACGTGTCGATGATGGTCAACGAGCACGCCTATGTGATGGCCATCGAGCGCCTGCTCGGCATCGAGGTGCCGCTGCGCGCGCAGTACATCCGCGTCATGTTTGACGAGATCACGCGGATCATGAACCACCTGATGTGGATCGGTTCGCACGCGCTGGACGTGGGCGCGATGGCGGTGTTCCTGTACGCTTTGCGCGAGCGCGAGGACCTGTTCGACATGTACGAGGCGGTGTCCGGTGCACGCATGCACGCGGCGTATTACCGTCCGGGCGGCGTGTACCGAGACCTGCCCGACTCGATGCCGCAATACAAGGCATCCAAGGTGCGCAACGAGAAGGCGCTGGCCGCCCTGAACGAGACGCGTTCGGGCTCGCTGCTGGACTTCATCGAGGCCTTCACTGACCGCTTCCCGAAGTACGTCGACGAATACGAAACGCTGCTGACCGACAACCGGATCTGGAAGCAGCGCCTGGTCGGCATTGGCGTGGTGAGCCCGGAGCGGGCACTGCAGAAGGGCTTTACCGGCCCGATGCTGCGTGGCTCCGGTATTGAGTGGGACGTGCGCAAGAAGCAGCCGTACGAGGTGTACGACCGCGTCGATTTCTACATCCCGGTGGGCGTGAACGGCGATTGCTACGACCGTTACCTGGTGCGCGTGGAAGAGATGCGCCAGAGCAACCGCATCGTTCGCCAGTGTGTGGAGTGGCTGCGCAAGAACCAGGGGCCGGTGATCACCGACAACCACAAGGTGGCACCGCCGTCGCGCGTCGACATGAAGACCAACATGGAAGAGCTGATCCACCACTTCAAGCTCTTCACCGAAGGCATGCACGTGCCCGAGGGCGAGGCGTATGCCGCCGTCGAGCACCCGAAGGGCGAGTTCGGCATCTACGTGATCTCGGATGGCGCCAACAAGCCGTACCGTCTGAAGATCCGCGCACCGGGTTTCGTGCATCTGGCGGCGCTTGACGAGATGGCCAAGGGCCACATGATCGCCGATGCGGTGACGATCATCGGTACGCAGGACATCGTGTTCGGCGAGATCGACCGCTGAACCGGCAGGAAACAATGGTTTGACGCGCTGGCAGGCGCGGCTGTGAATCGAGGACGCACGCCGGGGCGAGAGCCTCGCGTCCCGCACCAATCGCAACGAAAATGCTATCAGCAGAAGCTCTCAAGGAAATCGACCGGGCGGTCGCGAAATATCCCGCCGACCAGAAGCAGTCCGCCGTGATGGCGGCGCTGGCGGTCGCGCAGAGCGAGAAAGGCTGGGTCTCGCCCGAAGTCATGCAGTTCGTGGCCGAGTACCTCGAAATGCCGCCGGTGTGGGTCGAGGAAGTGGCGACGTTCTACAACATGTACGACACCAAGCCGGTGGGCCGCTTCAAGCTGTCGGTGTGCACGAACCTGCCGTGCGCGCTGTCGGGCGGCGAGCGTGCGGCCGACTACCTGAAGCAGACGCTGGGCATCGGCTTCAACGAGACGACCGCGGACGGCACCTTCACGCTCAAGGAAGGCGAGTGCATGGGCGCGTGCGGTGACGCTCCGGTCATGATCGTCAACAACACCCACATGTGCAGCTTCATGAGCAACGAGAAGCTCGACGCGCTGATCGCCGACCTGCAGTCGAAGGCGCCGACCAATGGAGCAGGCAAGTAAATGACCTCCCTGCACGATCGACACATCCAGCCGCTGATTCTCGCCGGCCTGAACGGCGACAACTGGCATCTCGAAGACTACGTCAAGCGCGGTGGCTACCAGCAGCTCAAGCGCATCCTGACGGAAAAGATCTCGCCCGAGCAGATCATCGCCGACGTGAAGGCCTCGGGCCTGCGCGGGCGCGGCGGTGCGGGTTTCCCGACCGGCCTGAAGTGGAGCTTCATGACGCGCCAGTTCCCGGGCCAGAAATACCTGGTCTGCAACTCGGACGAGGGTGAGCCGGGCACGTTCAAGGATCGCGATATCCTGCGCTACAACCCGCACGCGTTGATCGAGGGCATGGCCATCGGCGGCTACGCGATGGGCATCACCGTGGGCTACAACTACATCCACGGCGAGATCTGGGACGTCTACAAGCGCTTTGAAGAAGCACTGGAAGAGGCGCGCGCCGCCGGCTTCCTGGGCGACAACATCCTCGGCTCCGGCTTCAACTTCCAGCTGCATGCGCACCATGGCTATGGCGCGTACATCTGCGGCGAGGAAACCGCGCTGCTCGAATCGCTGGAAGGCAAGAAAGGCCAGCCGCGCTTCAAGCCGCCGTTCCCGGCCAGCTTCGGCCTGTATGGCAAGCCGACCACGATCAACAACACCGAAACCTTTGCCGCGGTGCCGTTCCTGCTGAGCATCGGTCCGGACAACTACCTGAAGATGGGCAAGCCGAACAACGGCGGCTCGAAGATCTTTTCGGTGTCCGGCGACGTGGAGCGCCCGGGCAACTACGAAATCCCGCTCGGCACGCCGTTCTCCAAGCTGCTGGAGCTGGCGGGGGGCATGCGCGGCGGCAAGAAGATCAAGGCGGTCATCCCGGGTGGTTCGTCGGCGCCGGTGGTGCCGGGCGACGTGATGATGCAGACCGACATGGACTACGACGGCATCGCCAAGACCGGTTCGATGCTGGGCTCGGGCGCCGTCATCGTGATGGACGAGACGCGCTGCATGGTGAAGTCGCTGCTGCGCCTGTCGTACTTCTATTTCGAGGAATCGTGCGGCCAGTGCACGCCGTGCCGCGAAGGCACCGGCTGGCTGTACCGCGTGGTCGATCGCATCGAGCACGGCAAGGGCCGCCAGGAAGACCTGGACCTGCTCAACAACGTGGCCGAGAACATCATGGGCCGGACCATCTGCGCGCTGGGCGATGCCGCCGCGATGCCGGTCCGCGGCATGCTCAAGCACTACTGGGACGAGTTCGCGTATCACGTCGAGCACAAGCAGTGCATGGTGCCCACCTACATCTAAGCGTGGCAGAACATGGTTGAAATCGAAATCGATGGCAAGAAGGTCGAGGTTGCCGAAGGCAGCCTGGTGATGGAGGCCGCTCGCCAGGCGGGCACCTATATCCCGCACTTCTGCTATCACCGCAAGCTGTCGATCGCGGCGAACTGCCGGATGTGCCTGGTCGAGGTCGAGAAGGCGCCCAAGGCGCTGCCGGCCTGCGCCACGCCGGTCACCGCGGGCATGAAGGTCTTCACCGGTTCCGAGAAGGCGGTGAAGGCGCAGAAGTCCGTGATGGAATTCCTGCTGATCAACCACCCGCTGGATTGCCCGATCTGCGACCAGGGTGGTGAGTGCCAGTTGCAGGACCTGGCGGTCGGTTACGGCAAGTCCGAATCGCGCTACCAGGAAGAAAAGCGCGTGGTGTTCCACAAGAACGTCGGCCCGCTGATCTCGATGGAAGAGATGACGCGCTGCATTCACTGCACGCGCTGCGTCCGCTTCGGCCAGGAAGTCGCCGGCGTGATGGAGCTGGGCATGCTCAACCGCGGCGAGCATTCCGAGATCACTACGTTCGTCGGCCAGACCGTCGACTCCGAGCTGTCGGGCAACATGATCGACCTGTGCCCGGTCGGCGCGCTGACCAGCAAGCCGTTCCGCTACCAGGCCCGTACGTGGGAGCTTGCGCGCCGCAAGTCGGTGTCGCCGCACGACGGCCTGGGCGCCAACGTGATCGTCCAGACCAAGAACCAGCGCGTGATGCGCGTGCTGCCGCTGGAAAATGAAGCCATCAACGAATGCTGGCTGTCCGACAAGGACCGCTTCGCCTATGAAGGCCTCAACAGCGAAGAGCGCCTGGCCCAGCCGATGCTCAAGCAGGGCGGCCAGTGGCAGACCGTGGACTGGACCACGGCGCTGGAGTATGTCGCCAACGGCCTGAATGCCGTCAAGCGCGACCACGGTGCCGAGCAGATCGGTGCGCTGGCCAGCCCGCACAGCACGCTGGAAGAATTGTTCCTGCTGCAGAAGCTGGTGCGCGGCATCGGCAGCGACAACGTCGACTTCCGCCTGCGCCAGTCCGATTTCTCCGCCCGGCCGACGGGCGCTCCGTGGCTGGGCATGCCGATCGCCGATGTGTCGCTGCTGCAGCGTACGCTGGTGGTGGGCGCCTTCCTGCGCAAGGATCATCCGCTGCTGGCCGCGCGTCTGCGCCAGGCCGGCAAGAAGGGCGCGCAGCTGAGCGTGATCGGTGCCGGTGGCGAAGACCTGCTGATGCCGGCGACGCAGTTGCTGGGTGCGCCGTCGCAGTGGCTGTCGCTGCTGTCGGAAGTGGCCGTGGCGATCGCTGCCGCCAGCAACGTCGCCCGTCCGGGCGGCACCGACAGCGTCGAAGCCGGCGAGGTTGCCAAGCGCATTGCCGCGAGCCTGGCTTCGGGTGAGCGCAAGGCTGTGTTCCTGGGCAACGCCGTCGTGGCCCACCCGCAATTCTCCAAGCTGCATGCGCTGGCCCAGTGGGTCGCGCAGCAGACCGGCGCGATGCTGGGCTTCCTGACCGAAGCCGCGAACACTGTCGGCGGCTACATCGCCGGCGCGCTGCCGCAAGGCAATGGCCTGGACGCCGCCGCCATGCTGGCGCAGCCGCGCCGTGCCTACGTCATCATGGGCGCCGAGCCGGAATTCGATGCGGCCGATCCGTCGCAGGCGCGTGCCGCGCTGGAGCAGGCCGACACCGTGGTCGTGCTGTCGCCGTTCGCCTCGCGCGCCGCGATGGAATACGCCGACGTGCTGCTGCCGGTCGCGCCGTTCACGGAAACCTCGGGCACCTTCGTCAACTGCGAAGGGCTGCCGCAAAGCTTCAACGGCGTGGTCCGCAGCCTGGGCGATTCGCGCCCGGCGTGGAAGGTGCTGCGTGTGCTGGGCAACCTGCTGGGTCTGCCGGGGTTCGAGTACGACACGTCGGAAGCCGTGCGTGACGACGTGCTGGCCAAGCCGGTTGCCGGGCGCCTGTCGAACGCGACGGCCGCACAGACCGCTGCACCGGCCGCAGCCGCGGGCGGCATCGAGCGTCTGGCTGACGTGCCGATCTACCATGCCGATCCGATCGTGCGTCGTGCCGGTTCGCTGCAACTGACGGCCGCGTCCCGTGCCGCAGTGCGCGCCGGCCTGCCGGCCGACCTGTTCGAGCAGCTGGGCCTGGCTGTCGGCGACGCTGTCCGCGTGACGCAAGGGCAGGGCAGCGTGGTGCTGCCGGCAGTGCTGGACCGGACGCTGGCCTCCGGCGTGATCCGCGTGCCGGCCGCGACCGAGGCATCGGCGCAACTAGGCCCGATGTTCGGCGCAGTGAGCGTTGAAAAGGTCGAATCTTCCGCGCTGGCGGCTACGGTGTAAGGGTCAACATGATCGAGTCGATTACTTTTTTCGGCACGGCGACCTTCGGTGGCTGGTGGCCGCTGATCTGGGCGCTGGTGCGTGCGGTCTGCATCATCGTGCCGTTGCTGCTGTGCGTGGCTTACCTGATCCTGTGGGAGCGCAAGCTGATCGGCTGGATGCACGTGCGTCTGGGCCCGAACCGCGTGGGTCCGTTCGGTCTGCTGCAGCCGATCGCCGACGTGCTCAAGCTGCTGCTCAAGGAGGTCATGGTGCCGAGCGCGGTCAGCCGTGGCATGTACATCATCGCGCCGCTGATGGTGCTGATGCCGGCCGTGGCGATCTGGGCGGTGGTGCCGTTCCAGGCCGAGGCGGTGGTGTCGAACATCAATGCCGGCCTGCTGTACGTGATGGCGATCAGCTCGGTGGGCGTGTACGGCGTGATCCTGGCCGGCTGGGCCTCGAACTCCAAGTACGCGTTCCTGGGCGCGATGCGCGCCTCGGCACAGATGATCTCGTACGAAATCGCCATGGGCTTCGCGCTCGTGACGGTGCTGATGGTCACCGGCAGCCTGAACCTGTCGGACATCGTCAACTCGCAGAACCGCGGCTTCTTCGCCAACCACGGCATCAACATCCTGTCGTGGAACTGGCTGCCGCTGCTGCCGATGTTCGGCGTGTACTTCATCTCGGGCGTGGCCGAAACCAACCGTCATCCGTTCGACGTGGTGGAAGGCGAATCGGAAATCGTGGCCGGCCACATGATCGAGTACTCGGGCATGGCGTTCGCGCTGTTCTTCCTGGCCGAGTACATCAACATGATCGTCATCTCGGCGATGACGGCGACGATGTTCCTGGGTGGTTGGGCTTCGCCGATCGACGCGCCGGTGTTCAACTGGGTCCCGGGCTTCTTCTGGCTGCTGATCAAGGTCTTCCTGCTGCTGTCGGTCTTCATCTGGCTGCGTGCGTCGTTCCCGCGCTACCGCTATGACCAGATTATGCGCCTGGGCTGGAAGATATTCATTCCGCTCACTGTGGGTTGGCTGATCATCGTTGCCATCTGGCTGGTGTCGCCGTGGAACATCTGGAAGTAACGGGACAATAGGAAGGCACCATGTTGCTTGCCATCAAGGAATTCTTTAACAGCCTGCTCCTGAAGGAACTCTTCAAGGGGCTGGCGCTGACCGGGCGCTATCTGTTCGTGCGCAAGATCACCGTGCTCTTCCCGGAAGAGAAGACGCCGCTGTCGCCGCGCTTCCGCGGCCTGCATGCGCTGCGCCGCTATCCGAACGGCGAAGAGCGCTGCATCGCGTGCAAGCTGTGCGAGGCGGTGTGCCCGGCCCTGGCCATCACGATCGAGTCGGACCTGCGCGACGACGGCACCCGCCGCACCACGCGCTACGACATCGACCTGACCAAGTGCATCTTCTGCGGCTTCTGCGAAGAGGCGTGTCCGGTGGACGCCATCGTCGAGACGCATATCCTGGAATACCACGGGGAGAAGCGCGGCGACCTGTACTTCACCAAGGAGATGCTGCTGGCCGTGGGCGACCGCTTCGAGCCGGAAATCGCCGCCAACAAGGCGGCCGACGCGAAGTACCGCTGATGCAGATTCAAGACGCCCGCAACGCAGGTCGCGGGCGGCGCAGTTGAAATTCCGGTTGGACAACGGCTCCTCGTGGGCCAGCCAGTTGCGGCGGTGTCATGCCGCCGCGGCTTTGGATGAACGCGTGCCGCTAAACGGCCCGCGTCAGGATCATGGAAATCACGACGATCATCTTCTACTGTTTCTCGCTGGTGCTGGTGCTGTCGGCGCTGAAGGTCATCACCGCGAAGAACCCGGTGCACGCGGCGCTGTTGCTCGTGCTGTCGTTCTTCACGGCGGCGGCGATCTGGATGCTGCTGAAAGCGGAATTCCTCGCCATCACGCTGGTGCTGGTCTACGTGGGCGCGGTGATGGTGCTGTTCCTGTTCGTGGTGATGATGATCGATGTCGATATCGAGAATCTGCGGCGCGATTTCTGGACCTACGTGCCGATGGGCGCGTTCGTGGGCGCCGTGATCATCATGGAAATGTCCGTGGTCCTGACCAAGGCCTTCATGGGCCGCTCGCAGCCGGTGCAGGAGCTGCCCAAGACGCTGTCGGGCCCCAACACCCAGGCACTCGGCAAGCTGATCTACACCGACTACATCTACGCGTTTGAAGTCGCTGGCGCGGTGCTGCTGCTGGCGATCGTGGCCGCCGTGGCACTGACCGCCCGCCGCCGCAAGGACAGCAAGGCCCAGAAGGTGGCCGACCAGATCCGCGTGCAGCGCAAGGATCGCGTCCGCCTGGTCTCGATGCCGGCAGAGAAGGCCGCGCCCGCGGCGCCGACCGAGACCAACCGCTGAGCCCCGGGAGAACTCACATGCTATCGCTCGCCCATTACCTCGTGCTCGGCGCCGTCCTGTTCGCCATCAGCATCGTCGGTATCTTCCTGAACCGCAAGAACGTCATCGTGCTGCTGATGGCGATTGAACTGATGCTGCTCGCGGTCAACATGAACTTCGTCGCGTTTTCCCATTACCTGGGCGACCTGGCGGGGCAGGTGTTCGTGTTTTTCATCCTGACGGTGGCCGCGGCGGAATCCGCGATCGGTCTCGCCATCCTGGTGGTGCTGTTCCGTAACCTGGACACCATCAACGTCGACGATCTGGACAGCCTCAAGGGCTGATCGCCGCATCCAAATATAAGAAGCTCCATGGCTACCACGCTCAATCCCAACCTGCTGCTGGCGATCCCGCTCGCGCCGCTGGCCGGCGCGGCGATCGCCGGGCTGTTCGGCACCAAGTTCTTTGGCGAGAAGATCGGTCGCGCGGCATCCCACAGCGTCACCATCCTCGGTGTTGCGATCGCCTTCATCCTGTCGGCGCTGGTGCTGTCCGACGTCGTGAACGGCGCTGGCTACAGCGGCACCGTGTACGAATGGATGACGGTCGGCTCGCTGAAGATGGAAGTCGGCTTCCTCATCGATTCGCTGACCGCGATGATGATGTGCGTGGTGACCTTCGTCTCGCTGATGGTGCACATCTACACCATCGGCTACATGCAGGAAGACCCGGGCTACAACCGCTTCTTCGCGTACATCTCGCTGTTCACCTTCTCGATGCTGATGCTCGTGATGAGCAACAACTTCCTGCAGCTGTTCTTCGGCTGGGAAGCGGTGGGCCTGGTGTCGTACCTGCTGATCGGCTTCTGGTTCAAGCGTCCGACGGCCATCTACGCCAATATGAAGGCGTTCCTGGTCAACCGCGTGGGTGACTTCGGCTTCGTGCTCGGCATCGGCCTGCTGCTGGCCTACGCCGGCAGCCTGAACTACGCCGATGTGTTCGCGGCGCGCGAGAAGCTTGCCACCATCGGTTTCCCCGGCACCGACTGGCAGATGCTGACGGTTGCCTGCATCTGCCTGTTCATCGGCGCGATGGGCAAGTCGGCGCAGTTCCCGCTGCACGTGTGGCTGCCGGACTCGATGGAAGGCCCGACCCCGATCTCCGCGCTGATCCACGCGGCCACCATGGTGACGGCAGGCATCTTCATGGTCGCGCGCATGTCGCCGCTGTTCGAGCTGTCGGACACCGCGCTGTCGGTGGTGCTGGTGATCGGTGCCATCACTGCGCTGTTCATGGGCTTTCTGGGCATCATCCAGACCGATATCAAGCGCGTGGTGGCGTATTCGACGCTGTCGCAGCTCGGTTACATGACCGTGGCGCTGGGTGCTTCGGCCTACCAGGTGGCCGTGTTCCACCTGATGACCCACGCGTTCTTCAAGGCGCTGCTGTTCCTGGGCGCGGGCTCGGTCATCATCGGCATGCACCACGACCAGGACATGCGCAACATGGGCGGCCTGCGCAAGTACATGCCGATCACGTGGCTGACGTCGCTGGTGGGCTCGCTGGCGCTGATCGGCACGCCGTTCTTCGCGGGCTTCTATTCGAAGGATTCGATCATCGAGGCCGTGCGCGAGTCGCACCTGCCGGGCGCGGGCTTTGCCTACTGGGCGGTGCTGGCCGGCGTGTTCGTGACCGCGTTCTATTCGTTCCGCATGTACTTCCTGGTGTTCCACGGTGAGGAGCGCTTCGGCAAGGAAGACTCGCATCACGAGGGCAACCATGTGGACGAGGAGGATACCGCCGATCACCACCATGGCCTGGCGCCGGGCCAGAAGCCGCACGAGTCGCCGTGGGTGGTGACGGTGCCGCTGGTGCTGCTGGCGATTCCGTCGGTCATCATCGGTGCGATGGCGATCCAGCCGATGCTGTTCGGCGAGTTCTTCAAGCACGGCGTGGCCTTCACCGACGTCATCTTCAATGCCGAAAACCACGAGGCGATGAGGGTGCTGGGCGAAGACTTCCACGGCTGGGTCGGGATGGCGCTGCATGGCTTTACTTCGGCACCGTTTATCCTGCTGGCGGCCGGCGTGGTGCTGTCGTGGTTCTTCTACCTGAAGCGCCCGGACATCCCGGCAGCGATCGCCAAGCGTTTCTCTGGCCTCTACAAGCTGCTGGACAACAAGTACTACATGGACAAGATCAACGAGATCGTTTTCGCCAACGGTGCGGTCAAGTTCGGCCGTGGCCTGTGGAAGGGCGGCGATCAGGGTGTGATCGACGGCGTGGTCGTTAACGGCAGCGCGCGTCTGGTGGGATGGTTCGCCAGCGTGGTGCGCCTGCTCCAGTCCGGCTACATCTATGACTATGCGTTCGCGATGATCGTCGGCACCGTGCTGCTGCTGACGTACTTCGTGTTCGTGGCGGGCAAATAAGGGATAATGAAAAATGGTTCTGTCTTTTGCGATCTGGCTGCCGATCTTTTTTGGCGTGCTGGTGCTGGCTTCGGGCTCAGACCGCAATCCCGGTTATGTCCGCTGGATGTCGCTGATCGGCTCGCTGATCAGCTTCGTGATCACGCTGCCGCTGATCACGCGTTTCGACAAGTCGACCGCGGCGATGCAGTTCGTCGAGAAATCGACCTGGATCGAGCGTTTCCACATCAGCTACTACCTAGGGGTCGACGGTATCTCGATGTGGTTCGTGGTGCTGACGGCGTTCATCACCGTGATCGTCGTGATCTCGGCGTGGGAGGTGATCACCGAGCGCGTCGCGCATTACATGGCGGCGTTCCTGATTCTCTCCGGCCTGATGATCGGCGTGTTCGCGGCGCTCGACGGCCTGCTGTTCTACGTGTTCTTCGAAGCTACGCTGATCCCGATGTACATCATCATCGGCGTGTGGGGCGGCCCGAACCGCGTGTACGCGGCCATCAAGTTTTTCCTGTACACGCTGCTGGGTTCGCTGCTGACGCTGGTTGCGTTCCTGTACCTGTACTTCCACAGCGGCACGTTCGAGATCCTGCAGTGGCACCAGGTCAAGCTGTCGCTGAACGAGCAGATCCTGCTGTTCATCGCCTTCTTCATGGCGTTTGCCGTGAAGGTGCCGATGTGGCCGGTGCACACCTGGCTGCCGGACGCCCACGTGGAAGCGCCGACCGGCGGTTCGGTGGTGCTGGCCGCCATCATGCTGAAGCTGGGCGCGTACGGTTTCCTGCGGTTCTCGCTGCCGATCGCGCCGGATGCCAGCCATAGCCTGGCGGCCTTCGTCATCGCGATTTCGCTGATCGCCGTGATCTACATCGGCCTGGTGGCGCTGGTGCAGGCCGACATGAAGAAGCTGGTGGCGTATTCCTCGATCGCGCACATGGGCTTCGTCACCCTGGGCTTCTTCATCTTCAACGAGATCGGCGTCGAGGGCGGCATCGTGCAGATGATCTCGCACGGCTTTATCTCGGGCGCGATGTTCCTGTGCATCGGCGTGCTGTACGACCGCGTGCACTCGCGCCAGATCGCCGACTACGGCGGCGTGGTGAACACGATGCCGAAGTTCGCGGCGCTGTCGGTGTTCTTCGCGATGGCCAACTGCGGCCTGCCGGCGACCTCCGGTTTCGTGGGCGAATTCATGGTGATCCTGGGTTCGGTCCAGTTCAACTTCTGGATCGGCCTGCTGGCGGCCACCGCGCTGATCTTCGGCGCCGCGTACTCGCTGTGGATGGTCAAGCGCGTGATCTTCGGCGACGTGGCGAACAAGCACGTGGCCGAGCTGCAAGACCTGAATGCGCGCGAATTCTTCATGCTGGGCGTACTCGCGATCGCGACCCTGTACATGGGCCTGTATCCGAAGCCTTTCACCGATGTCATGCATGCGTCCGTGGTGAATCTCCTCACCCACGTGGCCCAGACCAAGCTGTAAGCGGGGAGTCGAAACGATCATGCAAAACATGAACTGGGCGCCGTTGTTGCCGATTATTCTCCTGTCGGTGATGATCGCCGTGATCCAACTGGCCGACGTGTTCCGCCGCGAGCAGAGCAACAGCCCGGCCTACGGCCTGAGCCTGTTCACCACGCTCGCGCTGACCCTCTGGTTTGCCGTGCAGGCCGCCTCGGGCGAGACGCACTATGTGTTCAGCAACATGGCCGTGTTCGACCCGATGGCGCAGGTGCTGTCGTCGTTCTGCGCGCTGACCACGCTGGTGACCTTCGTCTACACCCGCAGCTATCTCGCCGACCGCGACATGTTCAGCGGCGAGTTTTACATCCTCGCGCTGTTCACGCTGCTGGGCCAGATCGTGATGATCTCGGGCAACAACTTCCTGGCCCTGTACCTGGGCCTGGAGCTGCTGTCGCTGGGCTCGTACGCGCTGGTGGCGCTGCGCCGTCGCTCGAACGTGTCGTCGGAATCGTGCATGAAGTACTTCATCCTCGGCGCGCTGGCCTCGGGCCTGCTGCTGTACGGCATGTCGATGCTGTACGGCGCGACCGGGTCGCTGGACCTGGGCAAGGTCTTCCACGCGATCGAAACCGGTGACATCAACAAGACGATCCTGGTGTTCGGCGTCGTGTTCATCGTGGCCGGCCTGGCGTTCAAGCTGGGTGCCGCACCGTTCCATATGTGGGTGCCGGACGTGTACCAGGGTTCGCCGACGGCGGTGACGCTGCTGATCGCCGGCGCGCCCAAGGTCGCTGCATTCGCGATGACGCTGCGCATCCTGGTGGAAGGGTTGCTGCCGCTGGCGTTCGACTGGCAGAACATGCTGATCGTGCTGGCCATCGCGTCGCTGGCCATCGGCAACATCACCGGCGTGGTGCAGACCAATTTCAAGCGCCTGCTGGCGTATTCGACGGTGTCGCACATGGGCTTCCTGCTGCTGGGCATGCTGTCGGGCGTGAGCAGCGGCAAGCCGGACCTGACCGCGCAGGCCTACAGCGCGGCGATGTTCTACGCCATCACCTACGTGCTGACCACGCTGGGCGCCTTCGGCATCATCCTGCTGCTGGCGCGCAAGGGCTATGAGGCCGAGGAGATCGCCGACCTGAAGGGCTTGTCGAAGAAGAGCCCGTGGTTCGCGCTGCTGATGCTGTTCATGATGATGTCGCTGGCGGGCCTGCCGCCGACGGTGGGCTTCTACGCCAAGCTGTCGGTGCTGGGCGCGGTGGTCGATGCCGGCATGTCGTGGCTGGCCATCGTGGCGGTGCTGTTCTCGCTGGTGGGCGCGTTCTACTACCTGCGCGTCATCAAGGCGATGTATTTCGACGCGCCGGCCGACGACGGCCCGCTGCAGGCGACGTTCGGCCTGTGCTCGCTGCTGTCGGTCAACGGCCTGCTGGTGCTGGCGCTGGGCCTGTTCCCGGCCAGCCTGATGGGCCTGTGCTACCAGGCCATCCGCCTGACGCTGGCTTCCTGAAGGCGGCGAACGGCATGGGCACTTCGACAGGCGGCCTGTTTGTCATCGTGCTGGCATTGATCTGTGCCAACCTGCCGTTCGTCAACCAGCGCGTGCTGGCCTTGCTGCCGGCACGCTGGCCGCGCAAACCGTTCTGGCTGTGCGGCGTCGAGCTGATTGTCATGTATGCCGTGGTCGGCCTGATCGGCTTCGGCATCGAATCGGGCCAGGGCAACGCCTTTCCCCAAGGCTGGCAGTTCTACGCCATCACCGCCTGCCTGATGCTGGTGTTCGCCTTTCCCGGGTTCACTTGGCAGTATCTGGTGCGCCACCAACGTCGTTGATTTCCAGCCGGGCACGCCAATGTTCCGGCGTCCGAGGTTCCCATGAAACCCGATCCTGCCCGCCAGTCCGCCGATGCCAACGAGGCCGTGTCCGATCCGGATGCCGGCCTGCGCGAAACGCAGGTGGCCTCGGCGCTGATGCACCAGGGCAAGTTCCTGACGCTCAAGCGGGATATCGTCCGCCTGCCGGACGGCCGCAATGCCAGCCGCGAGTATCTGATCCATCCGGGCGCGGTGATGATGATCCCGCTGTTCGACGACGGCACCGTGCTGATGGAGCGCCAGTTCCGCTATCCGGTGGGGCAGGTGATGATCGAATTCCCGGCGGGCAAGCTCGACCCGCGGGAAGGCGCGCTGGCCTGTGGCAAGCGCGAGCTGCGCGAAGAGACGGGCTACGCGGCAGGGCGCTGGGATTTCCTGACGCGCACCCACCCGGTCATCTCGTATTCCACCGAGTTCATCGATCTCTACCTCGCCCGCGATCTGCAGCAGGGCGAACGCGCGCTGGACGAGGGTGAGTTCCTTGAGACCTTCGTCGCGCCGGCCGGCCAGTTGATCGACTGGGTGCGCACCGGCAGGATCTCCGACGTCAAGACCATCATCGGCGTATTCTGGCTGGAGAAGATCCTGTCGGGTACGTGGACGCCGGGCGAAGCTTAAGCCGCTTTTGTGATTGTTCCCGGTGGCTTGATGTGCTGCCGGGCGCCCCCATTGACGGATCTTCGCCGCCGAGACGAACGATCGTGCGAAAAAATTAGCACGACCGTTCACATATTTTCCGATCGGGGATACACATGCTCCCCATGCGCTGGACCGATCATGAAAGTGCTGGACCTCCGCTGAGCCAATGACCATCGCTTCGAAGGTTGGTTCGACTCCGATGCCGACCTGCAGTCGCAGCGCGAGCGTGGGCTGTTGACGTGCCCGGTCTGCGCTCACACCGAGGTCGAGCGCGTGCCGAGCGCACCGCGCCTGAACCTGTTGTCGTCGAAGTCGGATGCCGACCCGCAGGGGGGGCACCGCGAAGACGGCCGAAGGCGAGGGCGGCACGCCGGCGGCCCTGCAGCAGCGCTATCTCAAGGCCGTGCGTCACATCCTGGCCCATACCGAGGACGTGGGCGAGCGGTTTGCGGAAGAGGCGCGCAGGATGCATTACAAGGAGGCGCCGGAGCGAAGCATTCGCGGGACGACATCGCACGAAGAGGCGCTGGAACTGGCAGAGGAGGGCATCGAGGTGATGCCGCTGCTGGTGCCGGACGCGCTCAAGCAGCCTGTGCATTAGTCGCGCGCGCATCAGGTCCGCGCCGGTCCGAGAACCGCCCCGCCGGTTGCCGCGGTGGAGGCGATACCACAGGAGACAGGCATGGATCTGAACTACTCGGCGGCCGACGATGCGTTCCGCCAGGCCGTCCGCGGCTGGCTGGCGGCGCATCTGCCCCAGGACATCCAGGACAAGGTGCTGAACCACCGCCGCCTGAACCGCGACGATTTCGTCCGCTGGCACAAGGCGCTCGCGGGTCAGGGCTGGTCGGCGCCGCACTGGCCGGTCGAGTGGGGCGGCACCGGCTGGAGCCCGATCCAGAAGCACATCTGGGACGAGGAATGCGCCCGCATCGGCGCGCCGGGCGTGCTGCCGTTCGGTGTCAGCATGGTGGCGCCCGTCATCATGAAGTACGGCAACGAGGCACAGAAGCGCTACTACCTGCCGCGCATTCTCGACTGCACCGACTGGTGGTGCCAGGGCTACTCCGAGCCCGGTTCCGGCTCCGATCTGGCTTCGCTCAAGACCCGCGCGGTGCGCGAGGGCGACCACTACATCGTCAACGGCCAGAAGACCTGGACCACGCTCGGCCAGCACGCCGACATGATCTTCTGCCTCGTGCGCACCGATCCGGACGCCAAGAAGCAGGAGGGCATCTCGTTCCTGCTGATCGACATGAAGACGCCGGGCATCACCGTGCGGCCTATCATCATGCTGGACGAAGAGCACGAGGTGAACGAGGTGTTCTTCGACAACGTGCGCGTGCCGCTCGAGAACCTGATCGGCGAAGAGAACCGCGGCTGGACGTATGCCAAGTACCTGCTGGGCCACGAGCGTACCGGCATCGCGCGCGTGGGGCATTCCAAGCGCGAGCTGGCCTTCCTCAAGCGCGTCGCCCTGCAGCACCAGAAGAACGGCAGGCCGCTGCTGGAAGACCCCGTGTTCGCCGCCAAGGTGGCGTCGCTGGAGATCGAGCTGATGGCGCTGGAGATCACCGTGCTGCGGGTGGTGTCGAGCGAGGGCGCGGGCAGGGGGCCGGGCCCCGAGGCGTCGCTGCTCAAGATCAAGGGCACGCAGATCCAGCAGATGCTGACCGAACTGATGGTCGAGGCGGTCGGGCCATATGCGCAGCCGTTCGACCCGGACTACCTGGAAGGCGAGACGCCGCGCGCCGTCACCGGCGACAACGATGCCGCGCCGCTGGCACCGTACTACTTCAACTATCGCAAGACCTCGATCTATGGCGGGTCGAACGAGATCCAGCGCAACATCATCAGCCAGATGATCCTCGGCGTCTGACCAGAACAGAACGAACAGCGGAGACCACCATGGATTTCTCGTTCACCGACGAACAGAAGCAGCTGGCGGATGCGGTGCGCCGCTTCGTCGACAAGGATTACGGTTTCGAGGCATGCAACAAGGTCGTCTATTCGGCCGGGGGCGTGTCGCAGGCGCACTGGGACGCGCTGGCCGAGCTGGGCCTGACCGCGCTGCCGGTGCCGGAGGCGCAGGGCGGCTTCGACGGCCGCGCGATGGACTTGCTGGTGGTGATGCAGGAGCTGGGCCGTGGCCTGGTGGTGGAGCCGTACGCGGCCACCGTGCTGGGCACGCAGGCGCTCAAGCTGGCGGGCGGCCAGGACGCGTTGCTGGAGCCGGTGGCGGGCGGCGCGCTGAAGCTGGCCGTGGCCTTTGGCGAACCGCAGTCGCGCTATGAGCTGTTCAATGTGACCACGCGCGCGGCGCAGCAGGGTGGCGGCTGGACGTTGTCGGGCGCCAAGGCCGTGGTCGTGCACGGGGGGCAGGCCGACAAGCTGGTCGTGTCGGCACGCACGGGCGGCGAGGCGCGTGACACATCGGGCCTGTCGCTGTTCCTGGTCGATCGCGAGGCCGCGGGCGTGACGGTCAAGGACTACCGCACCATCGACAATCTGCGCGCCGCCGACATCCGCTTCGACAATGCGCCGGCCACGCTGCTCGGCAAGGCCGGCGAAGCGTGTGAGATCATCGATGCGGTGGCGGACTTCGGCTGCGTGCTGCTGTGCGCCGAGGCGATCGACCTGATCGACGCGCTGAACGCCGCCACGCTGGAATACACCAAGACGCGCCAGCAGTTCGGCGTGCCGATCGCGCGTTTCCAGGCGCTGCAGCACCGCATGGTCGACATGTTCATCCACGCGGAGCAGGCGCGCTCGATCACCTATCTCGCGGCGGCGCACTTTGAAGACGGCGATGCCGAGGCACGCCGCCGTTACGTGTCGGCCGCCAAGGCGCGCGTCGGCCAGGCGGCCGGTGAAGTGGGTCAGGAGGCGGTGCAGCTGCACGGCGGCATGGGCGTGACCAACGAGCTGCCCGCCGCGCACATGTTCAAGCGGCTGACGATGATCAACACCACGCTTGGCGATGTCGATCATCACCTGGCGCGCTTTGCGTCGTTGCCGGGTTTCCGCAACGCCGCGTAACGCAACCCCAGCGCCTCGCGCATCGGCGGGGCGTTGTCTTTCGAGAGGCGGTGTCTGCGCAGCGGACGCGGCGACAGAGGAGACGACATGGCAGAAGCCACACTACCGTACGCGTTCTACTTCGACGACTTCGAAGTCGGCCACACGATGGAGATGGGCACCTACACGGTGACCGAGGACGAGATCCTGACCTTCGCCCGGCAGTACGACCCGCAACCCTTCCATGTCGACCCGGAGGCGGCCCGACGCAGCATCTACGGGAGCCTCATCTCCAGCGGCTGGATGACCTGCGCGGTGATGATGCGGCTGATGGTGCAGAGCTTCCTCAGCAAGGCGGCCAGCATGGGCTCGCCGGGCGTGGACGAGATCCGCTGGCTCAAGCCGGTGTATCCGGGCGATACGCTGTCGGTGTCGAGCACCTGCCTGGAGGTGCGGCCGTCGCAGTCCAAGCCCGACCGTGGCGTGGCGGTCAATCGCTGGGAGGCGCGCAACCAGCGCGGCGAGCTGGTCTGCACCCTGGTCGGCATGGGCATGTTCGGCCGCCGTCCGGCAGCCTGAGCCGGGTATTGAGGGGACTGACAACGATGCGCGTCATTGAATCGCTCGACGAGCTGCGGGGATTGGTCGGCCAGGAGGTCGCGGTGAGCGACTGGGTGGAGATCACGCAGCAGCAGGTCAACCAGTTTGCCGAGGCCACGGGGGACCACCAATGGATTCACGTGGATGTGGAGCGCGCCCGGCGTGAGTCGCCGTTCGGCGCGCCGGTGGTGCCCGGCTTCCTGACGCTGTCGCTGCTGCCGGCGCTGATGCACAACGCGCTCGCCATGCCCGATGTGAAGATGGGCGTGAACTACGGCCTGAACAAGGTCCGCTTCACGGCGCCGGTGCCAGTGGGCAGCCGTCTGCGCGCCCGGGTGAGCCTGCTCGGGATGGAGATGCTGCCGCCGTTGCCGTCATCGCCGGATGCGCCCGCGCTGACCGGCGCGCAGATGACCTGGAACGTGACGATCGAGCGCGAAGGGCAGGAGCGGCCCGTGTGCGTGGCCGAGTCGATTTCGCGCCGCTATTCCTGAGTCCGCGCGGCGATCGCTGCCGGACCGCAAAGCTGACGTTTCCATGAGGAGAGTCAGCTTTTTTCTTGCGAATCGACAGTTTTGTGCTTGTCTATTCGCGCCCCGCCTGCGGGCGTTGCCTACGCAATATGCGCAGATTTGGCGCGGCTCCGGCACGGTTTTGGGGCGAAATTCACGCTCCATGAGCGAAATGTGATGGCACGCTAGTTGCACTTTTGGCACCCTGGGGGGCGTTCTCGCCACCAACAACCAAGGAGCCGAAATGAAACGTCGTGAGCTGCTGAAGCTGTCGGCCGTTGCCGCCGCAGCGCTGTTATCGGTATCGAATTTCGCGTCTGCCCAGGCAAGGGAGCCGATCAAGGTCGGCGTCCTGCATTCGCTATCGGGCACCATGGCCATCTCGGAGACGTCGCTCAAGGACGTCGCGCTGATGACGATCGACGAGATCAACAGGCATGGTGGCGTGCTGGGCCGCAAGCTGGAGCCGGTGGTGGTGGACCCGGCCTCGAACTGGCCGCTGTTTGCCGAGAAGGCGCGCGGCCTGCTGACGCAGGACAAGGTGGCCGTGACGTTCGGCTGCTGGACCTCGGTGTCGCGCAAGTCGGTGCTGCCGGTGTACGAGGAACTGAACGGCCTGCTTTTCTATCCGGTGCAGTACGAGGGCGAGGAGATGTCCAAGAACGTTTTCTACACGGGGGCGGCGCCCAACCAGCAGGCGATCCCGGCGGTGGAATACCTGATGAGCAAGGAGGGCGGCGGCGCCAAGCGCTTCTACCTGCTCGGCACCGACTATGTGTATCCGCGCACGACCAACAAGATCCTGCGCGCCTTCCTGCACAGCAAGGGCGTGAAGGACAGCGACATCGAAGAGGTCTACACGCCGTTCGGCCATGCCGATTACCAGACCATCGTCGCCAATATCAAGAAGTTCGCGCAGGGTGGCAAGACGGCGGTGGTGTCGACCATCAACGGTGACTCCAACGTGCCGTTCTACAAGGAGCTCGGCAACGCTGGCCTGAAGGCCAAGGACGTGCCGGTGGTGGCGTTCTCGGTGGGTGAGGAGGAGCTGCGCGGCATCGATACCAAGCCGCTGGTCGGCCACCTGGCGGCGTGGAACTACTTCATGTCGGTCAAGAACCCGGTCAACGACGACTTCAAGAAGAAGTGGGCGGCCTGGGTCAAGAGCAACAACCTGCCGGGCGGCGACAAGCGCGTCACCAACGACCCGATGGAAGCCACCTATGTCGCCATCATGATGTGGAAGCAGGCGGTGGAGAAGGCTGGCTCGACCGACGTGGACAAGGTCCGCAAGGCGATGTACGGCCAGCAGTTCAAGGCGCCGTCGGGCTTCACGCTGGTGATGAACAACAACCACCACCTGTCCAAGCCGGTGATGATCGGCGAGGTGCGCGGCGACGGGCAGTTCAACGTGGTGTGGAAGACGCCGACGGTGATCCGCGCCAAGCCGTGGAGCCCGTATATTTCGGGCAACGAGGGCAAGCCCGATCAGGTGATGTGATCGAGCGGGCCGGCCACCCGGACGTGACCGGCCCATTGAATGACGCTGCATGATGTGACGGCCCCCGCATGAACGCATGGGCCGTCGCGCATCGGACTGCCATGACGCGCTTTCTTGCCGCACTGCTGTGCGCCCTCTGCCTGGCCGCCGCGCCCGCCGCATCGGCGTGGGCTGCGGGGGGACCCCTGACCCAGGCCGACCTCAAGCCGCTGGCCGAAGACGACTTCGACGCCAAGGTGAAGGTGCTCGACGCCCTGGCCGCCGCGCCCGCCGGACAGGCCGGACCGATCCTGCAGGCCTTGCAGAACGATGCCCTGTTCTATGCGCCCGCCGCCGGCATGGTGCGCCAGGAGGGCGAGCGCTACCTCGATGCGATCAGCGGCCAGCCGGTTGCGGTCAAGGCCGATGACCTGCAGTCGCTGACCCTGAACAACGCGCTGCGCGCCCAGGTGGACAGCGCGGCCAGCGGCTTCGTGCTGCAAGCGCCGGATCGCGCCGTGCGCGCCCAGGCCATCGATACGCTGCTGGCGCATCCGGAGACGGCATCGCGCACGGTGGTCGATGCGGCCCGCAAGCATGAGACCGATCCCGAGCTGCGCACCCGCCTGCACCTGCTGTGGGCCAACCTGGCGCTCGACGACGGCACGCACGCCGAGAAGCTCGAGGCGCTCAGGCTGCTCGCCGGCGACACCAACCCGCAGACGCGCCAGCGCATCCTGCCGCTGCTGGCCAAGGACAGCGGCGCCGACGACGCGCTGCGCGCCGCCGCGCAGGGCGCGCTCGACAGCCTGTCGGCGCAGCAGCGCAAGGCCGAACTGGCCGGCAACCTGTTCGCCGGGCTGAGCCTGGGCTCGGTGCTGCTGCTGGCCGCGCTGGGGCTGGCGATCACCTACGGCCTGATCGGCGTCATCAACATGGCGCACGGCGAATTCCTGATGATCGGCGCGTATGCCACTTATGTGGTGCAGACGATCTTCCGCAACCACTTTCCCGGCGCGTTCGACTGGTATCTGCCGGCGGCGCTGCCGGCGGCGTTCCTGGCGGCGGCGGTGGTCGGCTTTGCGCTGGAGCGCAGCGTGCTGCGGCACCTGTACGGCCGGCCGCTGGAGACGCTGCTCGCCACCTTCGGCGTCAGCCTGCTGCTGATGCAGGCCGTGCGCAGCCTGTTCGGCGCGCAGAACGTGGAGGTGGCCAACCCGAGCTGGATGAGCGGCGGCATCGCGCTTTATCCGGGGCTGATCCTGCCGTACAACCGGCTGGTGATCCTGGCCTTCGCGCTGGTGGTGGTGGCGATGGCGTGGGCGGTGCTCAACCGCACGCGGCTGGGCCTGTTCGTGCGCGCCACCACGCAGAACCGCGCCATGGCGGCGTGCGTGGGCGTGCGCACGTGGAAGGTGGACAGCTACGCCTTCGCCTTCGGCGCGGGCATCGCCGGTCTGGGCGGCTGCGCGCTGTCGCAGATCGGCAATGTGGGGCCGGACCTCGGGCAGAGCTACATCATCGACTCTTTCATGGCGGTGGTGCTGGGCGGGGTGGGGCAGTTCGCCGGCACCATCATCGGCGCGTTCGGGCTGGGGCTGATCAACAAGTTCATCGAACCGTTCTATGGCGCGGTGCTGGCGAAGATCTTCGTGCTGGTGCTGATCGTGCTGTTCATCCAGAAGCGTCCGCAGGGGCTGTTCGCCCTCAAGGGCCGCAGCGCGGAGGCCTGACATGGCGCAACGTCCGCAACGTCCGCAAGGTTCGTTCTCGCTGGAGATTCCCGCGCGCATGCCGCTGCTGTCGCGGCGGGGCTGGTCCGCGCTGGCGGCGGTGTCGCTGCTGGTCTGCATCGGCGTGCCGGTGTGTGCGCTGGTGGTGCCGGAGGGGCATCCGCTGCATCTGTCGGCTTATGCGCTCACGCTGGTGGGCAAGATCATGTGCTACGCGCTGGCCGCGCTGGCGCTCGACCTGGTGTGGGGCTACTGCGGCATCCTGAGCCTTGGCCACGGCCTGTTCTTTGCGCTCGGCGGCTATGCGATGGGGATGTACCTGATGCGCGCCATCGGCCGCGAAGGCGTGTACCAGAGCGATCTGCCGGATTTCATGGTCTTCCTCGACTGGAAGGAGCTGCCCTGGTTCTGGCACGGCACCGAGCACTTCGTCTGGGCCGCGCTGCTGGTGGTGCTGGTGCCGGGCGTGCTGGCGTGGCTGTTCGGCTTCTTCGCCTTCCGCTCGCGCGTCAAGGGGGTGTATCTGTCGATCATCACGCAGGCCATGACCTACGCGGCCATGCTGCTGTTCTTCCGCAATGAAACGGGCTTTGGCGGCAACAACGGTTTCACCGACTTCAAGCGCATCCTCGGATTCCCGATTGCAGCGGTGTCCACGCGCACGGTGTTGTTCGTCGCCACCTTTATCGTGCTGGTACTGGCCTTGATCGCATGCCGGGCCATCGTCACCTCCAAGTTCGGGCGCGTGGTGACGGCCATCCGCGACGCCGAGGCGCGCGTGATGTTCTCCGGCTACAACCCGCTCAGCTACAAGCTGTTCGTGTGGACCTTCTCGGCCGTGCTGTGCGGCATCGCGGGGGCGCTGTATGTGCCTCAGGTCGGCATCATCAATCCGGGCGAGATGTCGCCGGGCAACTCGATCGAGATGGCGGTGTGGGTGGCCGTGGGTGGGCGCGGCACACTGGTCGGCCCGATCGTCGGCGCATTCCTCGTCAACGGCGCCAAGACCGTGCTGACGGCCTGGGTGCCCGAATACTGGCTGTTCGTGCTGGGCGCGGTCTTCGTGCTGGTGACCCTGTTCCTGCCGAACGGTGTGCTGGGCCTGCTGCGCCTGCGCAGACAGTTGCGGCGAGAGAACATCCTCCACGAGGTGCCCGCGGCCCGGCCTGCCGCCGGCGCTGCCCCCCATGCCGGAGACCAGGCATGAGCACCTTTACCGAACTTCCTGATCGCGCGGAGACCGGCACCACCACCGGCATGGGTCACCTGGTCGAGCCGGATGCCATCGATGTCTCGCACGGCGCCATCCTGTACCTGGAAGACGTGACGGTGCGCTTCGGCGGTTTCCGCGCGCTGAACGCCCTGACGCTGTCGATCGACCACGGCGAGCTGCGCTGCGTGATCGGCCCCAACGGCGCCGGCAAGACCACGATGATGGACGTGATCACCGGCAAGACCGGACCGCGCAACGCGGACGTGACCGGCCGCGTCTACCTGGGCCAGACCATCGACCTGCTGCGCCTGACCGAGCCGCGCATCGCGCAGATCGGCATCGGCCGCAAGTTCCAGAAGCCGACCGTGTTCGAGCAGCACAGCGTGTGGGAAAACCTCGAACTGGCGATGCAGGCCGACAAGCGCTGGTGGGTGTCGCTGCGCGCGCGCCTGCTGAGCGACGGCCGCCGCCGCATCGAAGCGACGCTCGGCCGCATCGGGCTGGAGGCCGAGGCATACCGGCCCGCCGGCCTGCTGTCGCACGGCCAGAAGCAGCGGCTGGAGATCGGCATGCTGCTGATGCAGCAGCCGCAGTTGCTGCTGCTCGACGAGCCCGTGGCCGGCATGACCGATGAAGAGACGATGCAACTGGCCGACCTGCTCAATGGCCTGCGCGGCACGTGCTCGATCATGGTGGTGGAGCACGACATGGCGTTCGTCGCCGCGCTGGCGGGCGAGGTGGGCCGCGTGACCGTGCTGGCCGAAGGCAGCGTGCTGGCCGAGGGCACGCTCGACGCGGTCAAGCGTGACGAGCGCGTGATCGAATCCTATCTGGGACGCTGACATGCTGCAGATCCAGCAACTGAACCAGTACTACGGCGGCAGCCACATCCTGCGCAACGTCAGCTTCGAGGTGCCGGCCGGCAAGCTGACCACGCTGCTCGGCCGCAACGGCGTGGGCAAGACCACGCTGCTCAAGTGCCTGATGGGTGTGCTGCCGGCGGCCAGCGGCACGATCGACTGGGAAGGCCGGGCCATCCAGAAGCTGCCTGCATACGAGCGGGTCTCGCAGGGGCTGGCGTACGTGCCGCAGGGCCGCGAGATCTTCCCGCGCCTGACGGTGGAAGAGAACCTGCTGATCGGCGCCGCAGCCAAGCGCGCGCCCTCCAGGGTGCCGGATTCGATCTATGCGCTCTTTCCGGTGCTCAAGGAGATGCAGGGGCGGCGCGGCGGCGACCTGTCCGGCGGCCAGCAGCAGCAACTGGCCATCGGCCGCGCGCTGATGAGCGAGCCGCGCCTGCTGATCCTGGACGAGCCGACCGAGGGCATCCAGCCGTCCATCATCCAGGAGATCGGCCGCACGCTGCGCCGGCTGGTGGACGAGTTCGGCATGTCGGTGCTGCTGGTCGAGCAGTACTACGATTTCGCGCGGCGCATCGCCGACCGCTACGTTGTCATGAGCCGCGGCGAGGTCGTCGCCCAGGGCGATGGCGCCAACATGGAGGCCGATGGCGTACGCGAGTTGGTGGCGGTCTGATTCTCTGCGCGCGGCGAAAAAGTCGGGCGCGAGGCCGTGCCAAACGGCCGGCATCTCGCTATGATGAAGTTCCATTCCGCTGCCGCGTTGCACGATCGATGCGCCATCCCGATTTTCCCGTTCCGCCACGGATCGATGCGTTCGCTTCCTGGGAAGCCTCACTGCGGCTCGCGTTCGCACGCCGTGGCGAGCGCACCGTGCTGGCGTCGTGCCGGCACCGGGGGCCGCTGCGCGTGCAGAAGGCGCTGTACCCGGAAGGCGAGGGCGTCTGCCATGTCGTGCTGCTGCATCCGCCCGCGGGCATCGCCGGGGGCGACGTGCTCGACATCAGCATCGAACTCGGCGCCGATGCGCACGCGGTGCTGACCACGCCGGGCGCCACCAAGTGGTACAAGTCGCTCGGCCGCACCGCCACGCAGCGGGTCGCCATCCGCCTGGGCGTCGGCGCGCGGCTCGACTGGCTGCCGCAGGAGAACATCGTCTTCAACCAGGTATGTCCGGTCATCGAGTTGACGCTGGACCTCGCGCCGGGCGCGAGCGCCATCGGCTGGGACACCACCATGCTGGGTCGTCATGCTGCCGGCGAGTCCTGGCAGGATGGCCATGTCGCCATGCACACGCGCCTGCGTTGCGAAGGGCAGCCGCTGTGGATCGAGGCCGCGGCCTTCGATGCGCAATCGCCCATGCTGGGTGCGATGACAGGCATGGCCGGCTTTCACGTGGTCGGCACGCTGTGGGCCGTGGGCGAGGGCGCCACCGAAGCCCTTGCCGAGGCGCTGGCCGAGCAACTGCCCTACAACGACGACATCCGTGCCGGCGTGACCTGCCTGGTGCAGGACCTGCCCGGGCGGCCCAACGTGTTGCTGCTGCGCGTGCTGGCGCGGCGGCCCGAAGATGCGCGCGCCTTGCTGTCGAAGACTTGGCTGGCGCTGCGCGAACCGATCCATGGCGTGGCGGGCCGTCCGCTGCGCCTGTGGGCGACATGAGCGCGTCGCCCGTCCGCATTCAACCCTTTCGCTAGAGAGCCTCTCGTGGAACTGACCCCGCGCGAAAAAGACAAGCTGCTGATCTTCACCGCCGCCCTGCTGGCCGACCGCCGCAAGGCCCGCGGCCTCAAGCTCAACTACCCGGAGGCGGTCGCCCTCATCAGCGCCGCCATCATGGAAGGCGCGCGCGACGGCAAGACCGTGGCCGACCTGATGCACTACGGCACCACCATCCTCACGCGCGATGACGTGATGGACGGCGTGGCCGAGATGATCCCCGACATCCAGGTCGAGGCGACCTTTCCCGACGGCACCAAGCTGGTCACCGTCCACTACCCGATTGTCTGACGTCTGAACACCAACCCATAACGAGTCCTGCCATGACGCACTCCCTGTCACGCTTCCTCCGGCCCGCGGCTGCCATCGCGCTCACGCTGGGCGCTTCCGTCGCGTTCGCGCACCCGGGGCATCCGGGCCATACCGCCGAGGGCAACCTGCTGGCCGGCGTCCTGCATCCGCTGACCGGTGCCGATCACCTGCTGGCCATGGTGGCCGTGGGGGTGTGGAGCGCGCTGGCCTCGCGTTCGGTGCGTGACGCGCTGTGGGCGCCGGTCGCGTTCGTCGCGCTGATGGTGATGGGCGCGCTGCTGGGCGCGGGTGGCATGGCGCTGCCGATGGTCGAGCCGATGATTGCGGCGTCGCTGCTGGTGTTCGGCCTGCTGATCGCCACGCGCGCGGCGATGCCGCAGTGGGCCGGCGCGTTGCTGTGCGGTGGCTTCGCGCTGTTCCACGGTTATGCGCACGGCACGGAATTCCCGGCCGGCGCGCAGGCGATGTTCCCGTATTTCGTAAGCGGCTTTGCCGCGGCGACGGCGCTGCTGCACACGGCCGGCATCGGCGCCGGGTTTGCCCTGAAGCCGCGCCTGGCATGGCTGGCACGCCTGTCGGGCGCGGGCGTGGCGCTGTACGGCGCCGGCCTGCTGGCGGCTGCCGTCTGAGGGGCGCGCCATGATCCCCGGCGAACTCCTGCCGCAGGACGGCGATCTCGAACTCAACGCGGGCCGGCCCACGCGGACGGTGACGGTGGCCAACACCGGCGACCGCCCCGTGCAGATCGGCTCGCACTACCACTTCTACGAGGTCAACGACGCGCTGCGCTGCGACCGCGAGGCCACGCGCGGCTATCGGCTCAATATCGCCGCCGGCACCGCCGTGCGCTTCGAGCCGGGGCAGGAGCGCACCGTGGAACTGGTGGCGCTGGCCGGCGACCGCGTGGTCTACGGTTTCGCCGGCCGCGTGATGAGCAAGCTCTGAGGGAACGGACATGGCACTCAAGATCACCCGCCGCGCCTATGCGGAAATGTTCGGCCCGACCACCGGCGACCGCGTCCGCCTGGCCGACACCGACCTCATCGTCGAAGTCGAGCGCGATTACACGGTCTACGGCGAAGAGGTGAAATTCGGCGGCGGCAAGGTCATCCGCGACGGCATGGGCCAGAGCCAGCGCGAATCGAAGGACTGCGCCGACACGGTCATCACCAACTCGCTGATCATCGACCACTGGGGCATCGTCAAGGCCGACATCGGCCTCAAGCACGGCCGCATTGCCGACATCGGCAAGGCGGGCAACCCGGACATCCAGCCGGGCGTGACCATCGTCATCGGGCCGGGCACCGAGATCATCGCGGGCGAGGGCATGATCGTCACGGCGGGCGGGGTCGATACGCATATCCATTTCATCTGCCCGCAGCAGATCGACGAGGCGCTCAACAGTGGGGTGACGACCATGATCGGCGGCGGCACGGGGCCGGCCACCGGCACGTATGCCACCACCTGCACCCCGGGGCCGTGGTACCTGCAGCGCATGCTGCAGGCGGTCGACGCCTACCCGATGAACATCGGTTTCCTGGGCAAGGGCAACGGCAGCCTGCCGGGCGCGCTGCGCGAGCAGATCGACGCCGGTGCCATCGGCCTGAAGCTGCACGAGGACTGGGGCTCGACGCCCGCCGCCATCGATTGTGCTTTAAGCGTGGCGGACGACACCGACACGCAGGTCGCCATCCACACCGACACGCTCAACGAATCGGGCTTCGTCGAGGCGACCATCGCCGCGTTCAAGGGCCGCACCATCCATACGTATCACACCGAAGGGGCGGGCGGCGGCCATGCGCCGGACATCATTCGTGTCTGCGGCGAGTCCAACGTGCTGCCCTCGTCGACCAACCCGACGCGGCCGTTCACCGTCAACACGCTGGACGAGCACCTCGACATGCTGATGGTGTGCCACCATCTTGATGCCTCCATCGCCGAGGACATCGCCTTTGCCGAGAGCCGCATCCGCCGCGAGACCATCGCCGCCGAAGACGTTCTGCACGACCTGGGCGCGTTCTCGATGCTCTCGAGCGACTCGCAGGCCATGGGCCGCGTCGGCGAGGTGATCCTGCGCACCTGGCAGACCGCGCACAAGATGAAGGTACAGCGCGGCAAGCTGGCCGGCGACCCGAACGACGCGCGCGGCGGCCACGACAACTTCCGCGTCAAGCGCTACGTCGCCAAGTACACGATCAACCCCGCCGTCACGCACGGCATCGCGCACGAGGTCGGCTCGATCGAGGTCGGCAAGTGGGCCGACCTGGTGCTGTGGAAGCCGGCCTTCTTCGGCGTCAAGCCGAGCCTGATTCTCAAGGGCGGCATGATTGCCTCGGCGGCGATGGGCGATGCCAATGCGTCGATCCCGACGCCGCAGCCGGTGCACTACCGGCCGATGTTCGCGGCGGCGGGCGGCGCGCTGGCGCGGTCGTCGCTGAGCTTCCTCTCGCAATCGGCGGCGCAGGCCGGCGTGGCCGAGCGCTACGGCCTCGCCAAGACGACCGCCGTCGTTCGGGGCACGCGCGCGGTCACCAAGGCGCAGATGATCCACAACGACTGGCAGCCCAGCATCACGGTCGATCCCGAGACCTACCAGGTCGTCGCCGACGGCATGCTGCTGACCTGCGAGCCGGCCGAGGTGCTGCCGATGGCGCAGCGCTATTTCCTGTTCTGAACATGCTGTCGATCGATAAACATCTTCCCGCGCCGCATGGCCTGGCCGCCGTGCTGGTCAGGCGCGCGCCCAAGCTGGTGCTGCCGTTCCTGGCGCGCAGCCGCAGCCGCCTGCGCGCCACGCTGGATGACGGACGCGAAGTCGCCGTCGTATTGCCGCGCGGCACCGTGATGCGCGGCGGCGACGTGCTGGTCGCCGAGGACGGCACGCTGGTGGAAGTGCAGGCCGCGCCCGAGCAGGTGCTGCGCGTCACCAGCGACAGCCGCCTGGCGCTGATGCGCGCGGCGTACCACCTCGGCAATCGCCATACGCCGGTGCAGGTGGCGGCCGACGCGCTGCAGCTCGAAGCCGACCCCGTGCTCGAAGACATGCTGGTGCGCCTGGGCGTGACCGTCACGCACGTGGAAGCTCCGTTCGAACCCGAGGCGGGGGCGTATGGCGGCGGCCATCGCCATGGCCACGACGCGACGTTCGAGGAAGACTACGCCGCCGCGCAGGCGCTGTATCAGGAACATCACGGCCATTCGCACGACCACGATCACGATCACAACCACGATCACAACCACGGCCATGGTCACGACCATGACCAAGGGCAGGGTCATGTGCACGGCCCCGGCTGCGGTCACGCGCACCACCATCATCATGACTAGCGCCGCGCGGCTGACCGCCTTGCTGCACCTCGCCTCGCCGGCGCTGCCGGTGGGGGCGTTCAGCTATTCGCAGGGGCTGGAAGCGGCGGTGGAGGCGCGCCACGTGCACGATGAGGCGTCTGTCGCGCGATGGATCGCCGAAGGCCTGGCGGTGCTGGCGGCCTGCGAGGCCCCGCTGTGGCTGCTGCAGTACGCCGACTGGCAGGCCGGCCGCCCGGACGCGGTGGCCGAGCGCGACGGCTGGTTCCTGGCCACGCGCGAGACCCGCGAACTGCGGCTGGAGACCGCGCAGATGGGCTGGTCGCTCGCCCGCCTGATCGCGCAGATGGGGTGGGGCGACCAAGCCATGCGCGACGCACTGGCCGCCCGTGCCGCCATCACGTTCCCGACCGCCTTTGCCGCCGCCGCCGTAGCGCTGGGCATCGAAGCATGCGACGGCCTCACGGCATACGGCTTCGCCTGGGTGGAAAACCAGGTGGCCGCGGCGGTGAAGGCCATTCCACTGGGGCAGGCGGCTGGCCAGCGCATCCTGTTCGGCCTGCATGCGGCGGTGGGGCGGGCGGCGGAAGAAGCCGAGCGGCGCGCGGCTTGCCATCCCCCCGAACTCTCGACCTTCTCGCCCGGGCTCGGCGTCCTGTCGGCCCGGCACGAGACGCAATACTCACGACTCTTCCGTTCCTGAACCTCATCATGCGTACCAAGAAACTGCCCGCCCTGCGCGTCGGCGTGGGCGGCCCCGTCGGTTCCGGCAAGACCACGCTGCTGGAGATGCTGTGCAAGGCCATGCGCGAGCGCTATGACCTCGTCGCCATCACCAACGACATCTACACCAAGGAAGACCAGCGCCTGCTGACCCTCTCCGGCGCGCTGCCGGCCGAGCGCATCATGGGCGTGGAAACGGGCGGCTGCCCGCACACTGCCATCCGCGAAGATGCATCGATCAACCTCGAAGCCGTCGACCGCATGCTCGCCAAGTTCCCGGATGCCGATGTCGTCTTCATCGAATCCGGCGGCGACAACCTGGCCGCGACCTTCAGCCCCGAGCTGTCGGACCTGACCATCTACGTGATCGACGTGGCCGGCGGGGAGAAGATTCCGCGCAAGGGCGGCCCGGGCATCACCAAGTCGGACCTGCTGATCATCAACAAGACCGACCTCGCGCCGTATGTTGGTGCCTCGCTGGAGGTGATGGCAAGCGACACGCGCAAGATGCGCGGCGACCGCCCATTCGTGATGTGCAACCTGAAGGAGCGGGCTGGGCTGGACGAGGTCGTGCGCTTCATCGAGCGGCAGGGCATGCTGACCTCCACCGCGGCCTGATCCGGGCGATATCGGCATTCGCCCGCGTGGCCGGAGGGCCGCCGGCCACGGGGCATGTCGCTGGCTGATCATCACCACGCCGCCGCAGGCGACGGTGTCCGGCCGGCGGACGCCATGCGGTTGCTGTTGGGGGCTCGGACGCCATTTAGCTCTTGCCGGTCCCCTGTCTTTTCTCTTCCTTCCCCTTCCGCAACACAATCCAAACCGCCCAATTGGGCAAGGCTCGCCGATTTCTCGGCAATGGCCTTGGCACAGCGCCGGCTATTGGCGCTTGCCTTTATGCAACAACGCCTAGCCAACTATAAGAAGTAAGAATTCTTCTTTTTTTGTTGTACGGTGTCATCTCGATCATCCCGGCATTCCTTGTGGATTGCCAGGATGTTTTGTTTGAAAACCGATGGCGCAGCGTGACGGTGTTTCCCGCAGACCCTTCTAGCAGCTGGCTTTGCGGGCAGCGGGGTGTGGGTTATGTAATGCACATCCCGTTTGCCGGAAAACGCATAATGAAGACGCGCAACTAGACTACACAGAGACTTAAGTAAAGCTCAATTGCTCGCTGCGATGGTGCGCTCTAGACTGCCCGTCAAGTTTGACTCCAATCCATGGTAATGCGATGTTAAACAAGACTGTGGTTGTCCCCGTTCTTTCCGCCGCGGCCATGGCCGCGTTCACGGTCTGGGCGCTGCTGGTGGGGCCGCCGGATGCTGCCCACGCGGGCGAGCGCGCGGTGGCCGCTCATGCCGACGCCGTGTCGGCGTACTGCGCCACCCCGCCGAAGACCGCGACGCGATAATCCTTGCCGGCCGTGCCCGCCTCGGGTGCGGTGGTGGTTTCCCGCCAGCCGGGCCTGTTGCTGCCAATCGCTGCCGGGGCAAATTTCTCCCTCCTCATCCAGATCGTCGCCGGAACGGTGAACGGTCTGTCAGTTCGTCCAGATACGCCTCCATGCCGGCCGTTTCATGATCAAGAAAACGGCCGACCGCATCCGCGAATGCCGGATGGGCCAGCCAGTGCACCGACTGCGTGGCTACCGGCTCGAAACCGCGGGCCATCTTGTGTTCCCCCTGGGCGCCGCCTTCAAAGGTGCGGATGCCGTGCTCGATGCAGTACGACAGTGGCTGGTAATACGCCGTCTCGAAGTGCAGGTATGGGTGGTGCTCGATCGCACCCCAGTAGCGGCCGTACATCACCGATGCCTCGGGGCGCGGATCGATCACCAGCAACGCACTGGCGATGTCGCGGCCATCGCGCATGGCGACCAGCAGCAGCAGGTTTTCGGGTATCGCCTGGCCGATCCGCAGGAAGAAGTCGAGGTTCAGGTAGGGCGACGAATGGTGTTCGCGGTAGGTGGCCCGATAGCAGCGGTGGAAGAAGCGCCAGTCGGCCTCGGTGGCCGAGGCGCCCGGCACGTGGCGGAAGGTGATGCCCGCGTTGTGCACGCGGCGGCGTTCGGCGCGGATGTTCTTGCGCTTCTTCTGCTCCAGTGCGGCCAGGAAGCCATCGAAGCTGGAGAAGCCGCCATTGCACCAGTGGAACTGCACGCCTTGCCGCAGCAGCATGCCGGCATCGTGCATCAGCCCGGCTTCGTCGGGGGTGGGAAACAGCACATGCAGCGACGATAGCCCGCTCTGCCGTGCCATGGCCAGTGCGGTCTCGAGCAGCGCGGCGCGGGCCGTCGCATCGCGCGCCAGCAGCCGTGCGCCCTGCACCGGCGTGAACGGCACGGCGGACAGCCACTTCGGGTAGTACTCCAGCCCGTGCTGCGCGTACGCATTGGCCCACGCCCAGTCGAACACATATTCGCCGTACGAGTGGTCCTTCACATAGAGCGGCATGGCCGCGGCCAAGACTTCATCCCCGGAGCCGCCCGGGTCGCTTTCCCACAGGGTCAGGTACTGCGGTGACCAGCCGGTCTCGGGGGAGGCGCTGCCGCTGGCGTGCAGTGCGTGCAGGAAATCGAAGCGCAGGAAGGGCGTGGCACCGGGCTGCCGCGCGAGCAGGTTGTCCCACTTGGCGCGCCCGATCTCGAGCAGATCGGTTACCAGCCGCGTGCGATAATGCCGCGATCCGGCGCGGGTTTCGGGCTCGGGAACGAGAGGGCGGGAGGTCATCCCGCCTATTCTAATTCCTGCCCGGGACGCCGCGCTCGCCTCCGACATCGCCCCCATGACCGTTCTCGTCGCTCTCGCCCAGATCAACTGCACCGTTGGCGATCTTGTCGGCAACGCCGCCCGCATCGTCGCGGCGGCCCGCGAGGCGCACCAGGCCGGTGCGCGCATTCTCGTCACGCCCGAGCTGTCGTTGACCGGCTATCCGCCCGAAGACTTGCTGCTGCGCTCGGCCTTTCTGGACGCCACGTCACGCGCGCTGGATGCGCTGGTGGCCGAGTTGGCCGCTTTCCCGGGCCTGCACGTGCTGATCGGCCATCCGCAGTTGTCGTTCGAAGCGCCGGCGCCGGGCAGCGCGCTTCCCAAGCCGACCAACACCGCCACGGTGGCGGTCGATGGCCGCGTGCGCGGCCAGTACCACAAGCTCGAGCTGCCCAACAACGAAGTCTTCGACGAGAAGCGCTACTTCCAGGTCGGCTTCGAGCCCTTTGTGTTCGATGTGGAGGGCACGCGCTTCGGCGTGATCCTCTGCGAGGACGCGTGGTATCCGCAGGCCACGGCCTGGGCCAAGGCGGCGGGCGCGGAGGTGGTGCTGGTCCCCAATGCGTCGCCGTATCACCTGGACAAGGAAGACCTGCGCGAGCAGATCATCGGCGCGCGGGTGAAGGAGTCGGGCCTGCCGCATGTCTACGTGAACCTGGTCGGCGGGCAGGACGAACTGGTGTTCGACGGCGGCTCTTTCGTGCTGGACGCAGGCGGCAAGCCGGTGGCGCGGATGGCGCAGTTCGTCGAAGGCGTGGGCTACGTGCGCTTCGATGGAGCCAGGCCCCTGCCCGGCGAGATCGCCCCGGAGGCGACGCTGGAGGCGCAGGTGTACGAAGCGCTCAAGCTGGGCGTGCGCGACTACATCGGCAAGAACGGCTTCCCGGGGGCGATCATCGGGCTGTCGGGCGGCGTCGATTCGGCGCTGGTGCTGGCGATCGCTGTCGATGCACTGGGCACCGACCGCGTGCGCGCGGTGATGATGCCGTCGCGCTATACGGCCGACATCTCATGGCTCGATGCGCGCGATATGGCGGCCCGCCTGGGCGTGCGGTACGACGAGATCCCGATCATGCCGATGTTCGACGCGTTCGGGGGCGTGCTGGCGGAAGAATTCCGCAACCTGCCCGAAGACGCCACCGAAGAGAACATCCAGGCGCGCATCCGCGGCACGCTGCTGATGGCGCTGTCCAACAAGTCCGGACGCATCGTGCTGACCACCGGCAACAAGAGCGAGATGGCGGTCGGCTACTGCACGCTGTACGGCGACATGGCGGGCGGCTTCGCGGTCATCAAGGACATCTTCAAGACGCTGGTCTACCGGCTGTGCCGCTATCGCAATGCGCGGTCGGAGGTGATTCCCGAGCGCATCCTCACGCGCGCGCCGTCGGCCGAGCTGCGCGAGAACCAGACCGACCAGGACAGCCTGCCCGAATACGCCGCGCTCGACGCCATCGTGCAGCGCTACATGGAGCAGAACCAGCCCGTGACCGACATCATCGCCGCGGGGTTTGCCGAGGCCGACGTGCGGAAGATCGTGCGGCTCATCAAGATCAACGAATACAAGCGCCGCCAGGCGCCGGTGGGCATCCGCGTGACACAGCGGGCGTTCGGCCGGGACTGGCGGTACCCGATCACCTCGCGCTTCAAAGAGTAGGCCGCCGACACCATGCTCGACTACTACGCCAGGCGCGCCCCCGAGTACGAACGCATTTATGCGAAGCCGGAGCGGCAGGGCGATCTGGCGTGGCTCAGGGCGCGTGTGCGCGATCTCACGCGCGGCGCGCGGGTGCTGGACCTTGCCTGCGGCACCGGCTACTGGACGGCGGCGATGGTGCAGGCACGCAGCATCGTCGGCACCGACGTCAACGACACCGTGGTGCGCATTGCGCGCGCCAAGGAGATCGCCGGGGCATCGTTCGTGCTCGCGGACAACGATGCGCTGCCCTTCGCGCCCGGCCGGTTCGACGCGATGACGGCGGGCTGCTGGTGGTCGCATGTGCCGCGGCAGGATTTGCGCGCGCATCTGGCGCGGCTGCATGGTGCGCTCGGGCCCGGCGTGCGCGTGCTGTGGTTCGATAATCAGTATGTGCCCGGCTCCAGCACGCCGATCGCCTATGCGGACGATTCCGGCAACACCTGGCAGCGCCGTCCGCTCGATGACGGCAGCCAGCACGACGTTCTGAAGAATTTCCCCGACGATCGGGCCCTGTTGGATGCGGTCGACGGCATTGCCCGGGATGTACGCATCACCCGTCTCCAGTATTATTGGACGCTTGAGTACCTTACAAACTAGTCAGCGAGACACGCCATGAAACAGATCACCGCCATCATCAATCCCTTCAACCCGGACGAAGTGCGCGAGTCGCTCGCTGACGTGGGGGTGACCGGCCTGACCGTCACCGAGGTCAAGGGCTTCGGCCGCCAGAAGGGCCACACCGAGCTGTACCGCGGCGCCGAATACGTGGTCGACTTCCTGACCAAGATCAAGATCGAGGTGGTGGTGGCCGACAGCCAGGTCGACCAGGTGCTCGACACCATCGTCAAGGCGGCCAAGACCGGCAAGATCGGCGACGGCAAGATCTTTGTGACGGCGGTGGAGCAGGTGATCCGCATCCGCACTGGCGAGACCAACGAAGCGGCGGTCTGAGCGCCGGCGCACCCGCGCCGGTCAGCGCGGCAGGGTGATGTTCCAGCGCAGCGTCGCCAGCCGTCCCGCCACGATCGCCAGCGTGGTGACCACCACGGACACGCTCGGCTGCAGACTGGTGTGGGTCAGTCCCACGTAGAGAAAGCACCCGAGGAAGGCGCAGGTCGCGTACGGGCGGTTGTCCCGCAGCAGCATCGGGACTTCGTTGCACACCACGTCGCGCAGCAGGCCGCCCAACGCGGCCGTGATCACGCCCATCATCACCGACACGAACACCGGCACGCCGGCATCCAGCGCCAGTTGCGTGCCGAGCACCCCGAACAGCCCCAGGCCGATGGCATCGGCCACGACCAGTACGCGGTCCGACATCAGCTGGCTGACCAGCCGGATCACCCGGTTGGCGAACAGGCTCATCACGAACAGCGCCAGCAGGTATTGCTCGTGCTCGACCCAATAGAAGGGCCGGCGGTCGAGCAGCAGGTCGCGCAGCGTGCCGCCGCCGAATGCCGTGAGGAACGCGACGATGAAGGCGCCCACGGTATCGAGCCGGTGGCGCCGTGCCTCGGCCAGGCCCGAGACGGCAAACGAGAAGACCGCGAGGATCTCCATCCAGTGCATCACTAGCAGCAGGCGGCTTTCGTGCATCGTTGCGGGGTCGGGCAAGCGCAGAGGATGAGGCGAAGCATCAGGACCCATGCGGCTGGCGCAGCAGCACCAGCACTGCACCTGCGCCGCCGGCGGTGTTGCGCGGCTCGACGAAGGCGATCACTTCCTCCTTCTGCACCAGCCACGAGCGCACTTTGCCCTTGAGCACGGGCGCCTTGTCGGGCGAGCCCAGGCCCTTGCCGTGGACCACGCGCACGCAGCGGATGCCGCGCTGCACGGCGCGGCGCAGGAAGCCGGCCAGCGCCTCGCGGGCTTCGTCGCGGCGCAGGCCGTGCAGGTCGATCTGGTCCTGCACGGCCCACTCGCCGCGGCGCAGTTTCTTGAGCACATCCTCTCCGAGGCCGGGACGGCGGTAGGAGAGGGTGTCGTCGGTGTCGAGCAGGTTGTCGATGTCGAATTCGTCGGACAGCGAGTCGCGCAGCACAGTCTGCTCTTCCGCGCGGGAATGCACGGGGTCGGGGGCCGGCGGATTGCGCGGGTGCTCGACGCGCCTGTTCTGGCGTAGCGTGCTCACCTCGCCGATGCTGGCGCGAAACAGGTTGGCTTCCGCTTCGGCCTGGCGCGCGGCGGCTTCGGCCCGCTGGCGTTCGGCCTCGCGCTGCTCGGTCTCGTGCTTGAGCTGCTCGCGCAGGGTAGCCAGGTCGGTCAGGCCGAGCTTGGAGGCGGGAGGATGGGCGCGTTTCATGGCGGCAGGGCAGATCGGGTGGAGCGTGCGTCGATTATACGAACGCCCGCGCGCCGGGCACCCATGGCAAAACGGCCGATGGGCGTGCCATCGGCCGTTGCCTGGGCGGCGGCGCCTGCTGTGCTTATTCCAGGTTTTCCAGGTAGCGCTGGGCATCCAGCGCGGCCATGCAACCCGTGCCGGCGCTGGTGATGGCCTGGCGGTAGATGTGGTCTTGTACGTCGCCGGCGGCGAACACGCCCGGGATGTTGGTGGCCGTGGCGTTGCCGACCAGGCCGCTCTGCGTGCGGATGTAGCCGGTTTCGTTCATGTCCAGCTGACCCTTGAACAGGTCGGTGTTCGGCTTGTGGCCGATGGCGATGAAGACGCCGGCCAGCTCGACCTCTTCCGAGCCGACCGGGTTGCCGTTGACGCCGCGCAGGCGCACACCGGTCACGCCGGAATGGTCGCCGAGCACCTCGTCGAGCACGGTGTTGTACTTGATCTCGATCTTGCCCTTCTTCTGCTGCTCGAGCAGGCGGTCGATCAGGATGGGCTCGGCGCGGAACTTGTCGCGGCGGTGGATCAGCGTCACCTTGGTGGCGATGTTGGCCAGGTACAGCGCTTCTTCCACGGCGGTGTTGCCGCCACCCACCACGGCCACTTCCTGCCCCTTGTAGAAGAAGCCGTCGCAGGTGGCGCAGGCGGACACGCCGCGGCCCGAGAAGGTTTCTTCCGACGGCAGCCCCAGGTACTGTGCCGAGGCGCCGGTGGAGATGATCAGCGCGTCGCAGGTGTACTCGCCGGAATCCCCCACCAGGCGGATGGGCTTCTCGGCCAGTTGCGCGGTGTGGATGTGGTCGAACACCACTTCGGTGCTGAAGCGCTCGGCGTGCTCCAGGAAGCGCTGCATCAGCTCGGGGCCCTGCAGGCCTTCTTTGTCGGCGGGCCAGTTTTCCACGTCGGTGGTGGTCATCAGCTGGCCGCCTTGCGCCAGGCCGGTGATCAGCATCGGGTTCAGGTTGGCCCGGGCGGCGTAGATGGCGGCCGTATAGCCGGCGGGGCCGGAGCCGAGGATCAGCACTTTTGCGTGTTTTGCCATGATGCGTTCGATGTGCGCGGCGGGTGGGTGGGTTGGACGACCGCCATGCCGGGTAGGTGAGGGTGAGGGCGCCATTATAAAGTGGCCCCCGGATTCCGGCCGGTTGCAATTTCCAATCGCGGCGATAGCGCCACGGTGGCGCGTTACAATCGGTCCGTTGTCTTTGCGCAGTCCCAAGCCGAGCGGCGTCCGTGCCGTGCGGCGCACCCGTTTCCCGCATGGCCCGAGCTTCCACCACTCCGACGACCCGTACCGATCCTGCTGCGCTGCCGTCCCGCATCGGCCGGCTGCTGGGCGAGGTCCGCTGGTTCCTGTTGCTGGCGGTGACCATCGCCTTCCTGACCATTCTGCTGTCGTACAACAAGGCCGACCCCGGCTGGTCTCACGCCAGCCAGGTCGACGACGTGCGCAACCTGGGCGGCCGTGTCGGTGCCTGGGTCGCCGACGTGCTGCTGTTCGTGTTCGGCGCTTCGGCTTACTGGTGGGCGTTGCTGCTGTTGCGCAGGGTCTGGCGCGGCTGGCGCGAACTGATGTCCGACGAGCGTCTGCCGCGCGCCGCCACGCCGCGCGTGGACGCCGGCGTCACCTGGACCGGCTTCGCGCTGATCCTGGCCGCCAGCATGGGCCTGGAAGCCATCCGCATGCATACGCTGCACATGAAGCTGCCGCGCGCGCCGGGCGGCGTGCTGGGCGACCTGATCGGCGGATCGCTGCAGCATGCGCTGGGCTTCACAGGCGGCACGCTGATGCTGCTGCTGATGTTCACGGTGGGCTTGTCGCTGTTCTTCCATTTCTCCTGGCTGAACCTGGCCGAGCAGATCGGCGCGGGCGTCGAGATGCTGTTCGTTGGCTTCAAGACCCGCCGCGAGAGCAAGCAGGACCGTGCCATCGGCGAGGCGGCCAAGGTCGAGCGCGAGGAGGTGGTCGAAACCCGCCGCGTGCGCATCGAGGAAGCGCCGCCGGTGCAGATCGTGCGCCCGGCCGCCGTGGTCAAGAGCGAGCGCGTGGAGCGCGAGAAGCAGCAGCCGCTGTTCGTCGACATCCAGGACTCCGACCTGCCGCCGCTGGTGCTGCTCGATCCGATCCCGCCCGCGCAGGAAACCGTCAGCGCCGAGACGCTGGAGTTCACTTCCCGCCTGATCGAGAAGAAGCTCAAGGATTTCGGCGTGGAAGTGCAGGTGGTGGCGGCCTATCCGGGCCCGGTCATCACCCGCTACGAGATCGAGCCGGCCACGGGGGTGAAGGGCAGCCAGATCGTCAACCTGGCGAAGGACCTGGCGCGCTCGTTGTCGCTGGTATCGATCCGGGTGGTGGAGACGATCCCGGGCAAGAACTACATGGGCCTGGAACTGCCGAACCCGAAGCGGCAGGCGGTGCGGCTGTCGGAGATTCTCGGCTCGCAGGTCTACAACGAAAGTGCCTCGCAGTTGACCATGGCGCTGGGCAAGGACATCGCCGGCAAGCCGGTGGTGGCGGACCTGGCCAAGATGCCGCACTGCATGGTGGCCGGCACGACCGGTTCGGGCAAATCGGTCGGCATCAACGCGATGATCCTGTCGCTGCTGTACAAGGCCCGCGCCGATGCGGTGCGCCTGATCCTGATCGACCCGAAGATGCTGGAGCTGAGCATCTACGAAGGCATCCCGCACCTGCTGTGCCCGGTGGTGACCGACATGCGCCAGGCCGGCCACGCCCTGAACTGGGCGGTGGGCGAGATGGAGCGCCGCTACAAGCTGATGAGCAAGATGGGCGTGCGCAACCTGGCCGGCTTCAACAAGAAGATCGAAGAGGCTGCCGCGCGCGAGGAGAAGATTCCCAACCCGTTCAGCCTGACGCCCGACGCGCCCGAGCCGCTCGACAAGCTGCCGATGATCGTCATCGTCATCGACGAGCTGGCCGACCTGATGATGGTGGTCGGCAAGAAGGTCGAAGAGCTGATCGCGCGGATCGCGCAGAAGGCGCGCGCGGCCGGCATCCACCTGGTGCTGGCGACGCAGCGTCCGTCCGTGGATGTGATTACCGGCCTGATCAAGGCCAACGTGCCGACGCGGATCGCCTTCCAGGTGAGCAGCAAGATCGATTCGCGCACGATTCTCGACCAGCAGGGCGCGGAGGCGCTGCTGGGCATGGGCGACATGCTGTACCTGGCGCCGGGCACCGGCCTGCCGGTGCGCGTGCATGGCGCCTTCGTGTCGGACGATGAAGTCCACCGCGTGGTGGAGAACCTCAGGTCGCAGGGCGAGCCGAACTACATCGAGGGCATCCTCGAGGGCGGTACGGCCGATGGCGAAGGCGGCGGCGCGGGGCTTGCGGGCGGCGGTGCCGGCGAGGCCGATCCGCTGTACGACCAGGCCGTCGACGTGGTGCTGAAGAACCGTCGCGCGTCGATCTCGCTGGTGCAGCGCCACCTGCGCATCGGCTACAACCGTGCTGCGCGCCTGCTCGAAGACATGGAGAAGGCCGGGCTGGTGTCGGCCATGTCGGGTAACGGCAACCGCGAAATCCTGGCGCCCAACCGCAACGGCAACGTCGTCGAGGAGTGACGCGGCACCGCCGCGTTACGTCCGGTTACCTCGCCGCGGGAATGTTCCGGCGCGGTCCGCCACTAACAACAAGATCCATCCAGAACCGGGATTCCTATGTTTGTGTTGAAAGCACGTCACCTGATGGCTGCCGGTCTGGTGTCGCTGGCAGCGTGGTCGGCCGGTGCCCAGGCCGGTGCGATCGAACAGCTCAATGCCTTCGTCAGCAACGTTTCCACCGCGCGCGGCGAGTTCGTCCAGCGGCAGGTGAAGGGTGGTGCCAATGGCAGCCCGCTGCGCGTGGCCGGCACCTCCAGCGGCGACTTCGTCTTCTCGCGCCCGGGCCGCTTCGTCTGGCGCTACATGAAGCCCTATGAACAACAGTTGTCGGCCGACGGCCAGGTGCTCTACATCTACGACAAGGACCTGAGCCAGGTCACGGAGCGCAAGCTCGATGCCTCGCTCGGTTCCAGCCCGGCAGCGATCCTGTTCGGCAGCAACGACCTGGCGAAGAATTTCGTGCTCAAGGAAGGCGGCACCAAGGACGGCATCGACTGGGTCGAGCTGACCCCCAAGGCCAAAGACACCCAGTTCGAGCGCGTCGCCATCGGCTTCCGCGCGGGCGAGCTGGAGGGCATGGAATTGCGCGATGCCTTCGGCAACACTACGCTGCTGACGTTCTCGCATATCCAGAAGAATCCGCAACTGCCGGCCAGCGCGTTCCGCTTCGTGCCGCCCAAGGGGGCCGACGTCATCAAGCAGTAACGCGACCGGGCCGGTTTTCGACAGGGAGACCGACCATGCGTTTTTCGACTTCCACGCCGCTGCACCGCGCCATCGCCGTTGCCGCGACGGTGGTGGTGTTCGCCGGATGCGCCTCGACGGGCGCGTCCCGTTTCGATGTCGACTCGTTCCTCGCCGCGCCCGATACAGTGCTGGCCGAGGCGCTGGTCAACAAGGATTTCCTGCGCGCCACCCAGTTGCCGGCCGGTGAGTGCAACGCGCTGGTGAAGGGGCATGCCAGCCAGGTCGTGCCGATCCCGGCGCCGGCCGATCAGCGCCTGCCGGAAGCGTCCGCCCGCCAGCCGTTCGTGATCCAGCCGCCGGCCAGCGAGAGCGTCTGGCTGCTGCTGCGCTCGGCCAATGGCACACAGTCGTGCCACGGGCCGCTGCCGGCCAGGGAATTCATGAACCTCGTGCAGCGCGCGGCGAACTGACGCCCGTTTGCCCGACCGGCCCGGCGGGGAGCCGGGGCGCGGTTTCTGCGACAATCCCCGCATGAACGCTTCTCTCTTTCCGGACGCGCCGCCTGCCCACATGCCGCTGGCGGAGCGTCTCCGCCCGCATTCCGTCGACGAGGTCATCGGCCAGCAGCATCTGCTGGGGCCGGGCAAGCCGCTGCGCGTGGCGTTCGCTTCGGGCGAGCCGCATTCGATGATCCTGTGGGGGCCGCCGGGCGTGGGCAAGACTACGCTGGCGCGGCTGATGGCCGATGCCTTCGATGCGGAGTTCATCGCGCTGTCCGCCGTGCTGTCCGGCGTCAAGGACATCCGCGAGGCGGTGGAGCGGGCCGAGCAGTTCCGCGCGCACGGCCGCCGCACGCTGGTGTTCGTCGACGAAGTGCACCGCTTCAACAAGAGCCAGCAGGACGCCTTCCTGCCGCATGTGGAGAGCGGCCTGTTCACCTTCATCGGCGCGACCACCGAGAACCCGTCGTTCGAGGTGAATGGTGCGCTGCTGTCGCGGGCCGCGGTGTATGTGCTCAAGAGCCTGTCGGACGACGAACTCAAGCAACTGGCCGAGCGCGCGCGGCAGGAACTGGGCGGCCAGGAATGGACGCCCACCGCGCTCGACGCCGTGGTCGCCTCTGCCGATGGCGACGGCCGCAAGCTGCTGAACAACATCGAGATCGTCACCCGCGCCGCGCGCTCGCAGGCCGGGGGCGATGCCGTGCCGACCATCGACGAGGCGCTGCTGGCCTCTGCGCTGTCGGAGAACCTGCGCCGCTTCGACAAGGGCGGTGACGCCTTCTATGACCAGATCAGTGCGCTGCACAAGTCGGTGCGCGGCTCCGACCCGGACGGGGCGCTGTACTGGTTTTGCCGCATGCTCGACGGTGGCGCTGACCCGCGCTACCTGGCGCGCCGCATCGTCCGCATGGCCTGGGAAGACATCGGCCTGGCCGATCCGCGCGCCGCGCGCATCACGCTGGATGCTGCCGAGACCTACGAGCGCCTGGGATCGCCCGAAGGCGAACTGGCGCTGGCGCAGGCGCTGATCTACCTGGCCGTCGCGCCCAAGTCCAATGCCGGCTACAACGCCTACAATGCGGCGCGCGCCTTCGTCGGCCACGACAAGTCGCGTCCCGTGCCGGTCCACCTGCGCAACGCGCCGACCAGGCTGATGAAAGAGCTCGGCTACGGCCACGCCTACCGCTACGCCCACGACGAGCCCGAAGCCTACGCTGCCGGCGAGACCTACTTCCCGGATGACCTGTCGCCCCAAGGCTGGTACGTGCCGACGCCACGCGGGCTGGAAGGCAAGATCGGCGACAAGCTGCGGCACCTGTGCGAGCTGGACGCGCAATGGCAGGCGCAACAGAAGAACAAATCCTCCCGCGACGACTGAGGCCGGGGCCGGTGCGATAAAATCGGCCCTTTCGATCGTTCGCAATCCTCGGTTTTTCTCCCCACCATGCTCGACATCCAACTGCTCCGCAAAGACATCGACGCCGTCGCCGCGCGCCTGAACGACCGCGGTTACGACCTCGACGTGGCCGGCTTCGCCGCGTTCGAAGCGGAACGCAAAGCCATCCAGACCCGTACCGAAGAACTGCAGGCACGCCGCAACAGCCTGTCCAAGCAGATCGGCATGCTCAAGGGCAAAGGCGAGGATGCCTCGGCGGTGATGGCGGAAGTCTCCGTCATCGGTGACGAGCTCAAGGCCTCGGCCGCGCAACTCGACGTGGTGCAGGCCAAGCTGCAGGACCTGCTGCTGTCGATCCCGAACGTGCCGCACGAGAGCGTGCCGGCCGGCAAGGACGAGACCCAGAACGCCGAGGTGCGCCGCGAGGGTACGCCGCGCACGTTCGACTTCCCCGTCAAGGACCATGTCGACCTGGGCGCCGCGCTGGGCCTGGATTTTGACGCCGGCGCCAAGCTCAGCGGCTCGCGCTTCACCGTACTCAAGGGGCAGGTCGCGCGCCTGCATCGCGCGCTCGCGCAGTTCATGCTCGACACCCACACGCAGGAGCACGGCTACACCGAGGCCTACGTGCCCTACATCGTCAATGCCGCGTCGATGCGCGGCACCGGCCAACTGCCGAAGTTCGAGGAAGACCTGTTCCGCGTGCCCCGCAAGATGGGGCAGGCCACCGAAAGCGAGGCCGGTGAGCATGTCGAGAACTTCTACCTGATCCCGACCGCCGAGGTGCCGCTGACCAACCTCGTGCGTGACGAGATCGTCCTGGGCGATGCGCTGCCGATGAAGTTCGCCGCGCATTCGCCGTGCTTCCGCTCGGAGGCCGGTTCGTATGGCAAGGACACGCGCGGCATGATCCGCCAGCACCAGTTCGACAAGGTCGAGATGGTGCAGATCGTGCATCCGGACACGTCGTTCGATGCGCTGGAAACCATGACGCATCACGCGGAGAACATCCTGCGCAAGCTGGAACTGCCGTTCCGCACCGTCGTGCTGTGTACCGGCGACATGGGCTTCGGCAGCACCAAGACGTACGACATCGAGGTGTGGATCCCTGCGCAGAACACCTATCGCGAGATCAGCTCGTGCTCCAACATGGGCGATTTCCAGGCACGCCGCATGCAGGCCCGCTTCCGCAACGCGCAGGGCAAGCCGGAACTGCTCCACACGCTCAACGGCTCCGGCCTCGCCGTGGGCCGCACGCTGGTGGCCGTGCTGGAGAACTACCAGAACGCCGACGGTTCGGTGACGGTGCCGGCGGCGCTGCGCCCGTACCTGGGCGGCCAGGATGTGCTGAAGCCGGCAGCCTGACAGAGATCGCGCGAGCCCCTTGAACCGGGGCGCGAAAGTCTGCTATAGTCGCGGTTTCGCGATACAGCGACCCAGTTACCAGGAGAGGTGGCAGAGTGGTCGAATGTACCTGACTCGAAATCAGGCGTACCGGCAACGGTACCGTGGGTTCGAATCCCACCCTCTCCGCCATACGCTAGGGCAACGTACAATCCCCGGAAACAAACGTTTCCACGGGGGAATATGCTGTACGGCTACGCCCGGGTCTCAACGCAAGAACAAGAGACCCACGCTCAAACCGACGCATTGGCGAAAGCCGGCGTCGGTTTTATTTTTGCCGAAAAACGCAGCGGGAGCAGCATGAGCCAAAGGCCGCAGCTCGAAGCCCTGCTGCAGCAGCTCAGCCCAGGCGACACAGTCGTCGTCTACAAACTCGACCGCATCGCCCGCTCGCTCAAAGACCTGCTGACCATCATCGAGCGCATCGAGGAGAAGGGCGCACAGTTCCGATCGCTCACCGAATCGCTCGATACCAGCACACCGGCCGGCCGCATGATCTTCCACATCGTCGGCGCCTTCGCAGAATTCGAGCGCGAACTCATCCGAGAACGAACCAGGGTAGGGATGGCCGCTGCCGTCAAACGCGGGGTCAAGCTCTGCCGCCACTACGCGATGAGCCGCGAGGACGAAGCCGAAGCCCTACGCATGTGGTACTCCGGCCAGTGGACAAAGACCGCTATCGCTCGCCGCTTCAACACGCACATCAGCAGCGTCAAACGTGCAATTAAACGCCACCAAGCGAGCTTGCAGCCGAGCCTGCTGGATGCGGCATAGAAGCTTCGGACGAAGAAGGCGGGACAGGCTGAACGACCTCCGCATAGTCCCGCAATACCGCCGCAAAATCGACCTTCGAGGACGTGTAACGTTTCACGGGAATGCCTGCCGATGCAAGCATTGCATCGCGCTGCGCATCTCTCTCCCTAGCCTTGGAAGATCCATGTGATCGACCATCAAGCTCTATCACGTAGAGCGGCCTAAACGTGCCGCGCTCACAAACAAGGAAATCGACATACTTCTGCGCAAATACGTTACGACCACCGTTGCGTCGTTCAGCCTCTTTCAGAAAAGCCGACATAGCTACCTGCGGAAAAACGTGCGACGCCTTCAAAGCAACCACCAGACGTTCATACAACTCCGCTTCCCACTTATCCATCACAGTCGGCTTGCACACCAACAGCGCCGCACCGCCGCGAGAACCAGCGGCACCACGCTTACCTTTTGCAATCGCAGCCAACACCGCCACAACGAGCACTAAACCAAACAGCACGAAGAGCATTTTCACAGCCACCTCCGCTCATTATCGGAGCGGAGATTTTATATCGAGCAACCCGATTTTTTATTGAGCCTGATAACGACGGAATCGTCGTCATCATCATCGTCAAACTCGATCGGCTCCTCATAACCGGTCGATGCCATCGCGAACCAGAACGCCTTACGCCCACGGCTCACGTAGGTCATCATCCCTTGCCAGTTCGCACCGGTATCGACCAGATACCGCATCGTCGCATCGAGCGCCTCATCGAATGACGCCTCATCATCGCCAGCCCGAAACTGCCCGACAGTCTCGCGCTCGGGAATCTCGATGCCTTTGCTCGACCAGTAGCGACGCTCATTGAGCTTGTGCGCATCGCCCTTGGTGATGTACTTGCTCAGGTACGCTGCAAGCTTGTGAACGCCCTTGATGCGTTTATGGCCCTTGCTGTTCGGTCCGGCGATATCAACGTTTCCCTCACCTCCGCCCACCACGGCATACCAGTGTTCGCGCAGCCGGTTAGCATCGCGATAGCCGTGCACGCCGGCGTGAATATGGATGCCACCACTCTGGTGATACTCGATGACCGCCACGAAGTGGAACGGATCGCTATCGCGCACCAGTTTCGGATCCTTCCGTACACGGCGGATAAACGCCTTCCAGTCTCGGGCCGCCTTTGAGCGATCCGTCATCGCACCGCGATACGTCAGCGTCAACAGATGATCTAGCCTCGCAGTCTTCGCCAGCTCACGCCCCCGACGCTTCGCGCGCTGCATGGCCGCAGCCATCGACTTGTCGAAATCCTCCGACTCACCACGCTTCGCCCGAGGCTTGCTGCACGACTCGTCAAACTTGCCTTCAAAGGGGTTCTGGTAATGAACGCGAACCGGGTAGCCCACTACCTCGCGCTGCCCATCCGGCCAGTGCCGCACACGGACGATGATGTCGTCGCGCACAGACTCCTTTCCAAAGCCTGCCGCTTCCAGCAATTCACGCTTGCGCTGTCCGTAGACCAGGGCGGGGTGTTGCGGATCAGCCATGCCCATCTGACGCAGCGTGTCTGCGGTCAAATGGAACTGCCGATTGTCATAGTTTCCTGCTATAGTGGTCTTCAGCATGACCGATGTCCTGAAAACTGCCGGTTGTGCCAGCCCCGGGGGATTTGCCGATCCTGCCGGGGCATTTTTTTGGTTCTTCGAAGAATTCCGTGGGCCTGAATTGCCACATTCCGTATGCTGACGCCGACAAGGACAGGTGTTGGGAGTTGGAATGCTGGATCGCAAGACACTGCAGGCGCTGGGCTGCTGAAGAGTTACCGCCTGGAACGCGTGGAGTGGCCGCAAGGCGAGAGCCGCACCCTATCGCTCTATCTGAAGCCGGTGGGCAAGGTCATGCACTGCGAGCAATGCGGAACGCGTTGCTCGCAGATTCATGAGACGACGGTTCGGCGGGTACGTGATCTGCCGCTCTTCGAGTACCGGGTGGTGCTGCACGTCCCGCGCCGGCGCGTCTGGTGCGAGCGTTGTGGCGGGCCACGCTTGGAGGAGCTGGACTGGCTGGGTCGCTACCAGCGGGTGACGCAGCGATTCGCCGAAGCCTGCGAGAAGCTGTTGCAGTCGACCAGCGTACAGGCGGTGGCCGCGTTCTACGATCTGGGCTGGCACACGGTCAAAGCGATCGACAAGATGCGTTTGCGAGCGCGCGTGGCCGAGCCGGACTGGTCGAACATCCGCTATCTGGCGATGGATGAATTTGCCCTGCATAAAGGCCATCGCTACGCCACAGTGGTGGTCGATCCGATCGGCCGGCAGGTGCTCTGGGTTGGGGCAGGACGCTCCCGCGAGACCGCCCGGGCCTTCTTCGAGCAGCTTCCCGAGGGCGTTTGCGAGCGCATCGAGGCGGTCGCGATCGATATGACCACGGCCTATGAGTTGGAGATCAAGGCACAGTGCCCACAGGCGGAGGTGGTCTACGACCTGTTCCACGTCGTGGCCAAGTACGGGCGCGAGGTGATCGATCGCGTGCGGGTGGATCAGGCCAACCAACTTCGTCATGATCGGCCTGCCCGGCGAGTCTTGAAGTCCAGCCGTTGGCTACTGCTACGCAATCGCCACAACTTGAAACCTGAGCAGTCCGTACACCTGAAGGAGCTGCTGGCCGCCAACCAGTCGTTGTTGTGCGTCTACGTGCTACGCGACGAACTCAAGCGACTCTGGTTCTATCAGAAGCCAGCCTGGGCGCAAAAGGCTTGGGAGCAGTGGCTCGAGCAGGCTCGGCAAAGCGGAATCGCCGCTTTGCAACTGTTCGCCCGGCGCCTGCAAAGCTACTGGCACGGAATTCTGGCCCGCTGCCGTCACCCGCTCAACACCAGCGTCGTCGAAGGCATCAACAACACCATCAAGGTCATCAAACGCCCGGGCAGGCCTCGGATCTGGAGGGAGCCGATGTCCTGCTCAAGGACACGCCTGCCGAGGTGGTCATCGCCGACAAAGCCTACGATGCCCAGGCCAGGGTGGTCGATCCGCTCACCCAGGCAGGCAAGGCAGTGGTCATTCCTTCCATACGTACCCGCAAGGAACAACGCGACTACGACCGCCACCTGTACAAGGCACGGCACCTCA
>CAKKOY010000002.1 GCA_919592095.1 Ralstonia syzygii subsp. syzygii
GGCTTGATCGCATTGAGCCTGCAAGAGATTCGGCGCTTGCTGTGCGGTTTGGCTTGGCGTGCGCGTCAGTCAATCGAGCAGGTGCTGGCATGGTCGCGATGGCGGCGCGCGCATCAGTGGCGCGCTCAGCAGTGTCACTACCGGGCGCGGGGATGTGCTCCGCCATTTTGAGCTACGGCTGTAGTACTAGGCGTGCTGCGAGAGGTTGCCGCAAGACGAATCGACCCGGGCTTCCCGGCCCGCCGCGATCCGTCTAGCGGGAGACTCCCGAGTCCATTTTCATAAACAGCAGAGAAGGAAACCGACATGACGCCGTCCGATGTGAAAGCCACCCTATCGTTTTCCGATGGCTCGCCCAGCGTCGAATTGCCGATCTACAAGGGCACTGTTGGCCCGGACGTGATCGACATCCGCAAGCTGTACGGCCAGACGGGCAAGTTCACCTACGACCCCGGCTTCATGTCGACCGCGTCGTGCAACTCCAAGATCACCTATATCGATGGCGACAAGGGCGAGCTGCTCTACCGCGGCTACGCCATCGACGATCTGGCGAGCAAGTGCGACTTCCTGGAAATCTGCTACCTGCTGCTCAAGGGCGAGCTGCCCAGCGTCAAGCAGAAGGGAGAGTTCAATGACACCGTCATGCACCACACGATGGTGCATGAGCAGATGCAGTTCTTCCTGCGCGGCTTCCGCCGCGACGCGCACCCGATGGCTGTGCTGACCGGCCTGGTGGGCGCCATGAGTGCGTTCTATCCGGATGCGGCCAACATCAACGATCCGCGCGAACGCGAAATCTCGCAGATCCGCCTGATCGCCAAGCTGCCGACGCTGGTCGCCATGGCGTACAAGTACAACATCGGCCAGCCGCTGATCTACCCGCAAAACAACCTGTCCTACACCGGCAACTTCATGCGCATGATGTTCGCCACGCCGTGCGAGGACTACAAGGTCAACCCGGTGCTCGAACGCGCGCTGGACCGCATCTTCATCCTGCACGCCGACCACGAGCAGAACGCGTCGACCTCGACGGTGCGCCTGGCCGGCTCCTCGGGTACCAACCCGATCGCCGCCATTGCCGCCGGTATCGCCTGCCTGTGGGGCCCGGCGCACGGTGGTGCGAACGAAGCGGCGCTGAACATGCTGGAAGAGATCGGCAGCGTCGACAAGATCGACGAGTTCATCAAGCAGGTCAAGGACAAGAACAGCGGCGTGCGCCTGATGGGCTTCGGCCACCGCGTGTACAAGAACTACGACCCGCGCGCCAAGCTGATGCGCGAGACCTGCCACGAAGTGCTGCAGGAGCTCGGCCTGGAGAACGATCGCCTGTTCAAGCTGGCCATGGCGCTCGAGAAGATCGCGCTGGAAGACGAGTACTTCGTCAGCCGCAAGCTGTATCCGAACGTCGACTTCTACTCGGGCATCGTGCAGCGCGCGCTGGGCATCCCGACCTCGATGTTCACCTGTATCTTTGCGCTGGCCCGCTCGGTGGGCTGGATCGCGCAGTGGGAAGAGATGATCACCGATCCGGAATACAAGATCGGCCGTCCGCGCCAGCTGTTCAACGGCGCCGCCACCCGCGCGGTGCCTGAGCTGAGCAAGCGCTGAGCCGCTCGGCGCACATGGCGCACGAAACCCCGCCCGGGCAACCGGCGGGGTTTTTTGTTGCCCCCGGCCTTCGCGAAACGACGAAACCCCCTTTCGCCAGTAACGTCCGGCCCCGCGGGCACCGGATGGCATAATCGGTCACTCCCCACGAAACTGCTCGCGCGGGCGCCTGAGCAAGGCGCACTGTGCACGGATCGCATCATGGCCAAGACGCTCTACGACAAACTCTGGGACGATCACGTCGTCCACACCGAAGAGGACGGCACGACCGTGCTCTACATCGATCGCCAACTGTTGCACGAAGTGACCAGCCCGCAGGCGTTCGAGGGCCTGCGGCTTGCCCACCGCCCGGTCTGGCGCATCAGCGCGAACCTGGCCGTCTCGGACCACAATGTGCCGACCACCGACCGCTCGCACGGCATTGCCGATCCGGTCTCCAAGCTGCAGGTCGACACGCTCGATGCCAACTGCGACAGCTACGGCATCACGCAATTCAAGATGAACGACAAGCGCCAGGGCATCGTGCACGTGATCGGGCCGGAGCAGGGCGCGACGCTGCCGGGCATGACGGTGGTCTGCGGCGACTCGCACACCAGCACGCACGGCGCGTTCGGCGCGCTGGCGCACGGCATCGGCACCTCGGAAGTCGAGCACGTGCTGGCCACGCAGACGCTCCTCGCCAAGAAGAGCAAGAACATGCTGGTTAAGGTCGAATGGACGCTGCCGCGCGGCTGCACCGCCAAGGACATCGTGCTGGCCATCATCGGCAAGATCGGCACAGCGGGCGGCACCGGCTACGCGATGGAATTCGGCGGCTCGGCCATTCGCGCGCTGTCGATGGAAGGCCGCATGACGGTGTGCAACATGGCGATCGAGGCGGGTGCGCGCGCCGGCATGGTCGGCGTGGACGACATCACGCTCGAGTACATCAAGGGCCGTCCGTTCGCGCCGCAGGGCGTGGAATGGGAGCAGGCCGTCGCCTACTGGCGCACGCTGCACTCCGATGAGGGTGCCCGCTTCGACCACGTGGTCGAACTGCGTGCCGAAGATATCCGCCCGCAGGTGAGCTGGGGCACTTCGCCGGAAATGGTGGTCAGCATCGAAGACCGCGTGCCGGATCCGGACAGGGAAAAGGACCCGGTCAAGCGCAATGCCATGGAGCGCGCGCTCGAGTACATGGCTCTGCAGCCCAACGTCGCCATCAGCGATATCCGCATCGACAAGGTCTTCATCGGCTCGTGCACCAACAGCCGCATCGAGGACATGCGCGCTGCCGCCTGGGTGGTGCAGAAGCTTGGCAAGCGCATCGCGTCCAACGTGAAGCTCGCCATGGTGGTGCCGGGCTCGGGCCTGGTGAAGGAACAGGCCGAGCGCGAAGGGCTGGACAAGATCTTCAAGGCCGCCGGCTTCGAATGGCGCGAGCCGGGCTGCTCGATGTGCCTGGCGATGAACGCAGACCGGCTGGAGCCGGGCGAGCGCTGCGCGTCCACGTCCAACCGCAATTTCGAAGGCCGGCAGGGCGCGGGTGGCCGCACCCACCTGGTGAGCCCGGCGATGGCGGCCGCCGCCGCGCTGGAAGGCCATTTCGTCGACGTGCGCAAGTTCGGCTGACCGGCAGGAGAGAACGATCATGGAACAATTCACCATCCACACCGGCTTGGTTGCGCCGTTGGACCGCGAGAACGTCGACACCGACGCCATCATCCCGAAGCAATTCCTCAAGTCGATCAAACGTACCGGCTTCGGCCCGAACCTGTTCGACGAGTGGCGCTACAAGGACGTGGGCGAGCCCGGCCAGGACAACAGCAAGCGTCCGCTGAACCCGGACTTCGTGCTGAACCAGCCGCGCTACCAGGGGGCCTCCATCTTGCTGGCGCGCAAGAACTTCGGCTGCGGCAGCTCGCGCGAGCATGCCCCCTGGGCGCTGCAGCAGTACGGCTTCCGCGCCATCATCGCGCGGAGCTTTGCCGACATCTTCTTCAACAACTGCTTCAAGAACGGCCTGCTGCCGATCGTGCTGACGGAGTCGCAGGTCGACCACCTGTTCAACGAGACGCAGGCTTTCACCGGCTACCAGCTCACTGTGGATCTGGACAAGCAGGTTGTCGTCACGCCGGGCGGCACGGCTTATCCGTTCGATGTCACGGCCTTCCGCAAGTATTGCCTGCTCAACGGTTTCGACGACATCGGCCTGACCCTGCGCTACGCCGACAAGATCAAGGCCTTCGAGGCGCAGCGCCTGGCGAAGATGCCGTGGCTGGGGCACAAGCTGGTCGGCTGAGGCGGACCGTACCAATAACAAGGACAAACGCATGACGAAAATCGCAGTGTTGCCGGGCGACGGCATTGGCAAGGAAATCGTGGCCGAGGCCGTGAAGGTGCTGAAGGCACTGGGTGAATCGTTCGAGATGGAAACCGCCCCGGTGGGCGGCACCGGCTACGAGGCCAAGGGGCATCCGCTGCCGGAAGACACGCTCAAGCTGGCCAAGGAGGCCGATGCCATCCTGTTCGGCGCCGTCGGCGACTGGAAGTACGACACGCTGCCGCGCGAACTGCGCCCCGAGCAGGCCATCCTGGGGTTGCGCCGCCACCTGCAACTGTTCGCCAATTTCCGCCCGGCGATCTGCTATCCGGAACTGACCGGCGCCTCGAGCCTGAAGCCCGAGATCGTGGCCGGCCTCGACATCCTGATTGTCCGCGAGCTGAACGGCGACATCTACTTCGGCCAGCCGCGCGGCGTGCGCGCAGCGCCGGACGGCCTGTTCGCCGGCGCGCGCGAGGGCTTCGACACCATGCGCTACAGCGAGCCGGAGATCCGCCGCATCGCGCACGTCGCCTTCCAGGCGGCAGCCAAGCGCGGCAAGAAGCTGTGCAGCTTCGACAAGGCCAACGTGCTGGAGACCTTCCAGTTCTGGAAGGACATCGTCACCGACGTGCACAAGGAATACCCCGAGGTCGAGCTCTCGCACATGTACGTCGACAACGCCGCGATGCAGCTGGTCAAGGCGCCCAAGAACTTCGACGTGATCGTCACCGGCAACATGTTCGGCGACATCCTGTCGGATGAGGCCGCCATGCTGACGGGCTCGATCGGCATGCTGCCGTCGGCCTCGCTCGATGCCAACAACAAGGGCCTGTACGAGCCGTCGCACGGTTCGGCCCCGGACATCGCGGGCAAGGGCATCGCCAACCCGCTGGCGACCATCCTGTCGGCTGCGATGATGCTGCGCTACACGCTGGGCAAGGCCGAGCAGGCGGATCGCATCGAGAACGCGGTCAAGAAGGTGCTGGCCCAGGGCTACCGTACCGGCGACATCCTGACGCCGGGCTGCAAGCAGGTCGGCACGGTGGATATGGGCGACGCGGTGGTGGCCGCCCTGTAAGCCGGACCCCGCGTTGTGGTGCCGTCACACGCGGTGCCGCCACCGTGGTTTTTTGCGCGGCGGCATGGTGCACCGCATTGTGCCGCCGCCAAATTGTGTATATTTTGACAGATGATCTCGACCGCGCTCCTCCTCGGCATCCTGGGTACCTCGGCCATCGCCGCCAGGGGCACCGCCGCACGCGCTCGCATGACGACCGTCGAGATTCGCACGACTACCAAAACCATTACTAAAAAAACGATCCCGTAGATCGTCCGTCGTGCCCGTTCGCCTTCCCCGCGCGGTCACGCCGGGCGTCCGAGGTGGGGAAAATCACTAAGGGTTCCACATCATGAAGGTAGGTCTCGTCGGTTGGCGCGGCATGGTCGGCAGTGTGCTGATGCAGCGCATGCAGGAAGAAAAGGATTTCGACCTGATCGATACGGTGTTCTTCAGCACCAGCAATGCCGGCGGCAAGGCGCCGTCGTTCGCCAAGACGAACGCCCCGCTGGCGGACGCCAACGACATCGACGCGCTCAAGCAGTGCGACACCATCATCACCTGCCAGGGTGGTGACTACACCACCGAGATATTCCCGAAGCTGCGCGCTGCCGGCTGGAACGGCTACTGGATCGACGCCGCTTCGACGCTGCGCATGGAAGACGACGCGGTGATCGTGCTGGATCCGGTCAACCTGCAGCTGATCAACGGCGCCGTCGCCCGCGGGACCAAGAACTTCATCGGCGGCAACTGCACCAACTCCATCCTGCTGATGGGCGTGGGTGGCCTGTTCCGCGAAGGCCTGGTCGAATGGGTCAGCTCGATGACCTACCAGGCGGCGTCGGGCGGTGGCGCCAACCACATGCGCGAGCTGCTCAAGGGCATGGGCGTGATCCATCGCGAGGTGGAGGAGGAGCTGGCCAGCCCGGCCTCGGCCATCCTGGAGATCGACCGCAAGGTCGCCAAGACCATCCGCGAGGACGTGCCGACCGAGTATTTCCCGGCACCGCTGGCCGGTGGCCTGATCCCCTGGATCGACAAGCAGCTCGACAACGGCCAGTCCAAGGAAGAATGGAAGGGCCAGGCCGAAGTCAACAAGATCCTGGGCACCGCCCAGCCGATTCCGGTGGACGGCCTGTGCGTGCGGATCGGCGCGATGCGCTGCCACAGCCTGGGCCTGACGCTCAAGCTCAAGCGCGACCTGCCGCTCGAAGAGATCGAATCCATCATCCGCTCGGGCAACCCGTGGGTGAAGTGGGTGCCGAACGAGCGCAGCATCACCGAGCAGGAACTGACGCCGGCGGCCATCACCGGCGGGCTGGACATCGGCGTGGGCCGCGTGCGCAAGCTGAACATGGGTCCGGAATATGTCAGCGCCTTCGTGATCGGCGATCAGTTGCTCTGGGGGGCGGCTGAACCGCTGCGCCGGATGCTGCGCATTCTGCTGGGCAAGTGACCCCGGCTTTGCTGTCGGGACAGTGTCAGGCGGTAGTGATTGCCGTTGCAACCTGACAACAAAATTGAGGATTTTTGCCGCCACGCCGCGCACACCGCGCGGCGTTTTTCATCCGGACGCCCACGGACTGTTACGTTGGTACACAATAGCGGCCGGAACGCCGTCCGCCCATTCGTAGGGTTGGACGAGCAACGGGGAGGGGTTAGCGCCGCATCGGAGCGTTCGTATTCCGGGGGGTACGCCGAACGCTTCAGATACCGCCATTTGCGTCGTTTTGATTGACATCGACGGTGGGTCGAGCCCTCTGCATCTCACGTTTCAAGTGAGATTGCTGCGCTAACCCATTGATGCTAAGTTCATTTTGCACATTAAAAGATCACGGAGTCGAAGGTGAGGGTGAGCCAATACCGCCGGAGAGAATCGTTTCATCGCAGTCCTCGCTGGTCGGCTGTCGCGATTGCCGCGGCAAGCCTGCTGCTGATCCAGCCCGTCGCGCATGCGGCCGGCTTCGGCGCTTTGCACGTGCGTTCCAGCCTGGGACAGCCGCTGCAGGCCGAGATCGATCTGACCGGCGTGACCGAGGAAGAGGCCCAGAATCTGGTCGCCAAGCTGGCCTCGCCTGAGGCCTACCAGCGCGCAGGCCTGACCTACAATCCGATCGTCTCGACGCTGCGGGCCTCACTGGTGCGCCAGTCCGGCGGCACCTATGTGGTACGGGTGATTTCCGCCCAACCGGTTGCCGAGCCGTTCGTCGATATCCTGGTCGACCTGACTTGGGCGTCCGGCCGCGTCGCGCGCGCCTATACCTTCCTGCTGGACCCCGCGGGTTCCAGCAATACGCCGCGCAATTTTGCGCCGACGCCGGTGGTGCAGGCCACGACGCCGGGTGTGGCGGAATCCACGCCGGCTCCGGCGGCAGCGCCGCAGTCGCAGTCGCAGGCTGCTGCGCAGCGCGCCGCCCGTCCGGCGCGCCAGGCAGCCCGCCCTCAACCGGATGCGACCGCAGCGGATGCCGCGCCCGGCGGGGCATACACCGTGCAGCGTGGCGACAGCCTCTACGACGTCGCATCGAATGCCGTGCAGGGCCAGGACGGCGTGTCGCTGGACCAGATGCTGCTCGCGCTGTACCGCAACAATCCCAAAGCATTTATCGACGGCAATATCAACCGCCTGCGTACCGGCTCCGTGCTGAACGTCCCGCCGACGGCCGAGGCGCAGAAGGTGCCGGCGCGTGAGGCGCGCCGCGAGGTGGTCGCGCAGACGTCCGGTTTTGCCGGCTACCGCAGCCGCCTGGCCACGGCTGCCGAGGCCAATGCAGCGACGGATACCGATTCCGCCCGACAGCAGAGCGGCAGCGTGTCCGCTCGCGTCCAGGATCAGGCTACGCCGTCCGCCAGTGAACGCGACGAGCTGCGCCTGTCCAAGGCGGACCGTACCGGCAAGGCCGGTGCCGCGGCCGCCGCACGCGATGAGGAACTGGTTGCCAAGGAGCGCGCGCTCAAGGAAATGGAATCGCGCATGGCGCAGCTGGAGAAGAACCTCTCCGAGATGCAGCGCCTGATCGAAGTGAAGAACGCGGAGCTCGCCAAGGCGGGGGCCGCCAAGCCGGCGGCAGGTGCGGCACCGTCGACGGCCGTGCCGGCTGCCAATGCACCGGCACCGTCGGCGGCGGCTTCGGCAACGCCGGCACAAGCCCCGGCTGCGGCCGTTCCGGCCACGCCCTCGGCGGAAACGGCCGCGACGGCTCCGGCTTCGTCGGCCGCGGCAACGGCAGGCGCGTCTGCTCCGACGGCTGCCGCGACCGCACCGGAAGCGGCCAGCGCACCGGTGGCTCCGGCTCCCGCCGCTGCGCCCAAGAAGGCGCCGGTGGTGGTGGCGCCGCCGCCGGTCGAGGACGAGTCTTTCTTCTCGTCGCTGCTGGGCAATCCGATGGCGCTGGGCCTGGGCGGCCTAGTGGTGGCGCTGGCAGGCGGCTTGGCGGTGTATCGCCGTCGCCAGCAGAAGCCCGAGCAGGCACATGGCTTCCAGGACAGCTTGCTGTCGCAGGAAAGCACGGTGATGGCCGGGGCCAACTCGTTGTTCGGCGCAGCCGGCGGTCAGAGCATCGATACGTCGCAGCACAGTGTGTTTGGGGCCGATTTCCGCATCGGCGGCGCCAACGAGAGCAACGAAGTCGATCCGATCGCGGAAGCCGATGTCTACATCGCCTACGGCCGCGACGTGCAGGCCGAGGAAATCCTGCGCGAGGCGCTCGAGCAGCATCCGGAGCGTCAGGCCATCCGCCTCAAGCTGATGGATATCTACGCCAACCGCCAGGATGCGCATGGCTTCCAGACCATCGCCGAAGAAATGCTGGCGCAGGTGGGTGCCGCATCGTCCGAGTGGGCCGAGGCAGCCGCGATGGGCCGCAAGTTCGATCCGGCCAATCCGTTGTACCTGACGGTGCAGGGCGATGGCCACCACGAGCAGGTTGCCGTTGAGCCGGCCGCACATGACCACCACGCTGGCGCCACCGCGGCTGCGGCGGGCGCCGCCTTGGCGGGCATGGGTGCCGCCGCCGCTGCCGCCGAAGCGTTCAAGCCGACCGTGACGGGCGAAACCACCCGCGGTGGCGAGGAATGGACCACGCTGGACCCGGGCCTGGATCTGTCCACGCCATCGACCAAGGCACCGCAACTGGCTGACCTGGAACTGCCGCTGGAATCCTTTCCGGCACCGGCCGCCGGCGAGCCGATCACGGCACCGGCCGGAGCGGCCGAGGCTTTCCAGCCGCATGCCGAGCCGGACGTTCTGTCGGAAGTCGAACTGCCGCAGGCCGACTTCGGTGGCCATGCCGGCGAGGCGTTCCAGCCGGTTTCGGCGCCGCCGCTGCACATGGACCTGTCCGATATGTCGCTGGACCTGAACCCGACGCCGCCTGTTGCCGAGACGGTCGAGGCGCCTGCTGTGGAGCCGGCTCCTGCCGCCATGGCCGAAGACAGCCTGCCGGCCTGGGCGCAGCCTGCCGACCTGCCGGAAGCGCTGATGCAGCTCGACGTCGCGCCGCAGCCTCAGGAGGCTTCCATCGCGGAGCACGAAGAACTGCAAACGGTCATGCGTCTGGACACCAACCTCCCGCACACGCTGTCGGCCGAAGGGGGTATCGATGGCGTGCGCGACCTGCAGATCAAGTTCGATCTGGCCAAGGCCTACATCGAGATCGGCGACAAGGAAGGCGCGCGCGAGCTGCTGCAGGAAGTGCTGGACCTGGGCGATCCGTCGTTCCACGCCGAGGCCCAGGCGCTGATGCGCCAGATCGGTTGATCGGCACTTCGCCGTACGGCTTCGTCAACGCCGGCAGGGTGGTATCCTGCCGGCGTTTTTCATTTCGCATGGGGATTCATTCGGCATGACGCGCATCGCGCTCGGCATCCAGTACGACGGTGCCGCGTTTTCGGGGTGGCAATCGCAACCGCACGGCAACACCGTGCAGGACGTGCTGGAAGCCGCGCTGCGCCAGTTCGCCGGCGTGGAATTGCCTACCATCGTTGCCGGTCGCACCGACGCCGGTGTGCATGCGCTGGGGCAGGTCGTTCATCTCGATACCGACCTGGTGCGCGATCCGTTTTCGTGGGTGCGCGGCACCAATGCCTTTTTGCCGCCGACGGTGGCCGTGCGTTGGGCGCAGGAGGTCCCGGAGGATTTCCACGCACGTTTCTCCGCGCATCGCCGCACGTACTACTACGCGCTGGTCAGCGGGCCGACGCGCGCGCCGCTGCTGGGTGGCAAGGCGGGCTACGTGATGTTGCCGCCGGGCGAATCGCTCGACGTGGCGGCCATGCAGGAAGCTGCGCAGGTCCTGGTCGGTGCGCACGATTTTTCGTCGTTCCGTGCCGCCGAGTGCCAGGCCAAGTCGCCGGTCAAGACGATGTATTCGGCCGAGGCGCGCGGGCAGGGTGAATGGGTGTTCGTGCGCATCCGTGGCAGCGCTTTCCTGCACCACATGGTGCGCAACATCATGGGCTGCCTGGTGGCGATCGGCCGAGGCAAGCGCCCGGTGGCGTGGATGGGGGAGGTACTGGCCGCGCGCGACCGCAAGGCCGCCGCCCCCACCTTCATGCCCGATGGCCTGTACCTTGCCGAGGTCGGCTATCCTGATGCCTTCCGGCTGCCGGCGTCCCCGGCATCGTCCAGCCTGTTTCGCGGTGTGTTCGACGAGCACGCCGGCCCATGACCATCGCTATGCCGCTCCACCGTACCCGTATCAAGCTCTGTGGCCTGACCCAACCGGGCGACGTCGACCATGCCGTCGCGCTGGGCGCTGATGCGATCGGGCTGGTGTTCTATCCGCCCAGCCCTCGTTACGTCGCCACCGGGCACGCGGCTGAGCTGGCCCGCCGTGCCGGTCCATTCGTCACCGTGACGGGCCTGTTTGTCAACGCCGGCGCCGACGACGTGGCGCGCGTGCTGGAGCGGGTGCCGCTCACGCTGCTGCAGTTCCACGGGGACGAAACTCCCGAGCAGTGCGCCGACATCGCGGCCAAGGTCGGGCTGCCCTGGCTGCGCGCGGCGCGTGTTCAGCCGGGAACCGATTTGGTAGAATTCGCCGATCGGTTTGCCGCTGCCCAAGGGTTGCTGCTCGACGCGTTCGTCGAGGGCTATGGCGGCGGCGGCCACGTCTTCGACTGGACCCTGATTCCCCCGCAATGGCTCTCGCAATCGCCATCCGCAAACGCCGCTCCTCGGCTCGTTTTGAGTGGTGGGTTGAGCGTGCAAAACGTCGCTGGTGCGATTGAGCGCGTGCGGCCCTACGCTGTCGATGTGAGCAGCGGAATCGAGGCCGCACGGGGCGTGAAAGACCACGCCCGCATGACCGCATTCGTGCGTGCGGTCCGTGAGGCCGATGCCGCCCTGGGCGCGTCGGTCCAGTCCTGAGCCCGATCGATGGGCGGATGGTCAATCTCGCGGCCCGCATCTTCCTGAATTCTTCCGCCGGTCGCGATCCCGGCGGACGCCTCGAGAGATTGCCATGTACAACCTGCCTGACGCCCACGGCCACTTCGGACCCTACGGCGGCACCTTCGTCGCAGAAACCCTGACCCACGCGCTGGATGAACTGCGCGACGCCTATGCGCGCTACCAGCACGATCCCGAGTTCATCAAGGAATACGAGTACGAGCTGAAGCATTTCGTCGGCCGTCCGTCGCCCATCTATCATGCCCGCCGCCTGACCGAGCACTGCGGCGGCGCGCAGATCTACCTCAAGCGCGAAGACCTGAACCACACCGGCGCCCACAAGGTGAACAACGTCATCGGCCAGGCGCTGCTGGCGCGCCGCATGGGCAAGCCGCGCGTGATCGCCGAAACCGGCGCCGGCCAGCACGGCGTGGCCACGGCCACCATCGCCGCGCGCTACGGCATGGAATGCGTGGTCTACATGGGCAGCGAGGACGTGCGCCGCCAGGCCGCCAACGTCTATCGCATGAAGCTGCTGGGCGCGACCGTGGTGCCGGTGGAATCCGGTTCGCGCACGCTCAAGGATGCGCTCAACGAAGCGATGCGCGACTGGGTGACCAACGTGGTCGACACCTTCTACATCATCGGCACCGTGGCTGGGCCGCACCCGTATCCGATGATGGTGCGCGACTTCCAGTCGGTGATCGGCGAGGAGTGCAAGGTGCAGATGCCCGAGCTGGCCGGTCGCCAGCCGGACGCCGTGATCGCCTGCGTGGGCGGCGGCTCCAATGCCATGGGCATCTTCTATCCGTACATCGATCACGCCAGCGTGCAGCTGATCGGCGCGGAAGCGGCGGGCGAGGGCATCGAGACGGACCGCCACGCCGCGTCGCTCACGTGCGGTTCGCCGGGCGTGCTGCACGGCAACCGCACGTATCTGCTGCAGGACGAGGATGGCCAGATCATCGAGACGCATTCGATCTCGGCCGGCCTGGATTACCCGGGCGTCGGCCCCGAGCACGCCTGGTTGAAGGATGCCGGCCGCGCGCAGTATGTCGGCATCACCGACCAGGAAGCGCTGCAGGCCTTCCACGACCTGTGCGGCATGGAGGGCATCATCCCCGCGCTGGAATCGAGCCATGCGCTGGCCTACGCCTGCAAGCTGGCGCCGACGCTGCCGAAGGACAAGATCCTGCTGGTCAACCTGTCCGGCCGAGGCGACAAGGACATGCATACCGTCGCCGAATTCTCGGGCATCCAGCTCTGACGCAATGACCGAGCGCGCCATCGACGGCATCTTCAACGAGGACTGCATCGCCGGGGTTGGCCATCTGGCCGACGGCAGCGTGGACCTCGTCATCGCCGATCCGCCGTACGGGCTGGGCAAGGACTACGGCAACGACTCCGACAAGCTGTCGGGCGAGGCCTACATGGCCTGGTCGGAACGCTGGATCGAGGCGGTGCTGCCGAAGCTGGCGCGCAACGGCTCGCTCTACCTGTTCTGCACGTGGCAGTACGCGCCGGAGCTGTTCGTGATGCTCAAGCGGCGCCTGCAAATGATCAACGAGATCATCTGGGATCGCCGTGTGCCCAGCATGGGCGGCAGTACGCGCAAGTTCTCTTCGGTGCACGACAACATCGGCTTCTTCGCCGCCTCGCGCGACTACTACTTCGATGTCGACGCCGTGCGCATCCCGTACGATGCCGAGACCAAGAAGGCCCGCAGCCGCAAGCGCTTCGAGGGCAAGAAGTGGCTGGAGGTCGGCTACAACCCGAAGGATGTGTGGAGCGTGTCGCGCCTGCACCGGCAGGACCCGGAGCGCGCCGAGCACCCGACGCAGAAGCCGCTGGAGCTGGTCGAGCGCATGGTGCTGGCGAGCTGTCCGCCGGGCGGGCTGGTGCTGGACCCGTTCCTGGGCAGCGGCACCACCGCCGTGGCATGTGCGCGGCTGGGCCGCCGTTTCGCCGGCTTTGAGATCAACGCCGAGTATTGCCGGGTGGCGCGCGAGCGGGTGGCTGCCGTCACGTCGCTCGGGCCGCAACCGACTGATTCCCAGGTGCCCGACACCATCAAGGTCGCCTGAAACCTCTCCGATCTATGTCCCGCATCGCTCACACTTTCTCGCAACTGTCCGCGCAGGGCCGCAAGGGCCTGATTCCGTTCATCACGGCGGGCGATCCCTACCCCGAACTGACCGTCGACCTGATGCACGCGCTGGTCAAGGGGGGCGCCAACGTCATTGAACTGGGTGTGCCGTTTTCCGACCCGATGGCCGATGGTCCGGTCATCCAGCGTGCGTCGGAGCGCGCACTTGCCAAGAAGGTCGGCTTGCGCACAGTGCTGGATTACGTCCGTGCGTTCCGCGCCACCGACAAGACGACGCCCGTGGTGCTGATGGGCTACGCCAACCCGATCGAGCGCATGGGCATCGATGCCTTCGCGAAGGCCGCGTCAGAAGCCGGTGTGGATGGCGTGCTGGTGGTCGACTACCCGCCCGAGGAATGCGAGGCGTTCGCCAAGACCATGCAGGCCACGGGCATCGACCCGATCTTCCTGCTGGCGCCCACGTCGACCGAAGCGCGTATCGCGCAGATCGCCCGCGTGGCTAGCGGCTACATCTACTACGTCTCGCTCAAGGGCGTGACGGGGGCGGCGACGCTGGACCTCGACAGCGTGGCGGCGCGCATCCCGCAGATCCGGCAGCATGCGCGGCTGCCGGTGGGTGTCGGCTTCGGCATCCGTGATGCGGCGACGGCACGCGCGATCGGCGGTGTGGCCGATGCGGTGGTGATCGGATCCCGCATTGTGCAATTGCTGGAGGAGGCCCCCCGCGAACAAGCGGTACAATGTCTGACTGATTTCATCGCGGACATCCGCCAGGCGCTCGACGCCTGAGCCGCATGACCCGCGCGAGCGCATTCAAGGAGCACGCATGAGCTGGCTGGATAAACTGCTTCCGCCCAAGATCCAACAGACCGATCCGTCGCAACGCAAGGGCATTCCGGAAGGCCTGTGGATCAAATGCCCCGCCTGCGAGTCGGTGCTGTACCGTACCGACGTCGAAGCCAACCTGCACGTCTGCCCCAAGTGCGACCACCACATGCGCATCGGTGCCCGCGCGCGCCTGGATGCGCTGCTGGACGCCGAGGGCCGCTATGAGCTGGGCCAGGAGATCGTCCCGGTCGACGCTCTCAAGTTCAAGGACACCAAGAAGTACCCCGACCGCATCAAGGCGGCCATGGACGACACCGGCGAGACCGATGCCATGGTCGTGATGGGCGGTGCCATCCACGCGCTGCCGGTGGTGGTGGCCTGCTTCGAATTCGAATTCATGGGCGGCTCGATGGGCTCGGTGGTGGGCGAGCGCTTCGTGCGTGGCGCGCAGACCGCGCTGGAGCAGAAGGTGCCGTTCATCTGCGTGACCGCCACGGGTGGCGCACGCATGCAGGAAAGCCTGCTGTCGCTGATGCAGATGGCCAAGACCACGGCCATGGTCAACAAGCTGGCCGAGGCCAGGCTGCCGTTCATCAGCGTGCTGACCGATCCGACCATGGGCGGGGTGTCCGCCAGCTTCGCCTTCATGGGCGACGTGGTGACCGCCGAGCCGCGTGCCCTGATCGGCTTTGCCGGTCCGCGCGTGATCGAGCAGACCGTGCGCGAGAAGCTGCCGGAAGGTTTCCAGCGCGCCGAGTTCCTGCTGCAGAAGGGCGCCATCGACATGATCGTCGACCGCCGCAACATGCGCCGCGAAATCGCTGAACTGCTTGCGCTGCTGCAGAAGCAGCCGGTCGACGCGCTGGCCTGATGCCCCACATCCAGTGAACCGAAGCGCGGGCGAGAGTCCGCGCTTCTTGTTTTTGCGCGATCCGATCGCGTTACGTACCGTATGCCTTTCTTTGACAACCTGCCGGACTGGCTGGTCCATCTGGAAACCGCGCACCCCATTGGCATCGACATGGGGCTCGAGCGCATCAGCCGCGTGCGGGATGCCCTGGGGCTCAAGTTCGAGCCGGTGGTCTTCACCGTGGGCGGCACCAACGGCAAGGGCTCGACGTGCGCCATGCTGGAGGCCATCCTGATGGCGGCCGGTTACAAGGTCGGCTGCCACACGTCGCCACACCTGATCGACTTCAACGAGCGCGCCCGTGTCAATGGCGAGATCGCCACCGATGCGATGCTGCTGCCGCATTTCGAGGCGATCGAGCGCGCCCGCTGCAGCTTCGCCGAGCCCGTCAGCCTGACGTATTTCGAGTTCACCACGCTGGCGATCATGCACCTGTTCGCCGAGTCGGGGCTGGATGCGGTGATTCTGGAGGTGGGGCTGGGCGGCCGGCTGGACGCGGTCAACATCATCGACCCCGACTGCGCCGTCATCACCAGCGTCGACCTCGACCACATGGCCTACCTGGGCGACACGCGCGAGGCGATCGGCTTCGAGAAGGCCGGCATCTTCCGGCCGGGCGTGCCGGCGGTGTGCTCCGATCCGGTGCCGCCGGTGTCGCTGGTCCGGCAAGCCGAAGCCATCGGCGCGGACCTGTGGCTGATCGGCCGCGATTTCAATTTCCAGGGCGATAAACAGCAATGGGGCTGGAGCGGGCGGTGGCGGCGCTGGGCGGCGCTGGGCTATCCGGCGCTGCGCGGGGCCAACCAACTGCTGAATGCTTCGGCGGCGCTGGCGGCACTCGAATCGGTGCGCGACCGGCTGCCGACCACCGCGCAGGACGTGCGTGTCGGGCTGTCGCGGGTAGCGCTGCCGGGACGCTTCCAGGTGATGCCGGGCCGACCGGCGGTGATCCTGGATGTGGCCCACAATCCGCATGCCGCAGCGGCTCTGGGCCAGAACCTCGAAAACATGGGCTTCTTCCGCTACACCTACGCGGTGTTCGGCGCCATGCAGGACAAGGACATCGCGGGCGTGCTGGGCCATCTGCTCGACAAGGTCGATCACTGGTGCCTGACCGATCTGCCGACGCCGCGCGCGGCGAGCGCGGCGCAGCTCGCGCTGGCCCTGGCAGATGCGGGCTTCCGCCCGGGCAAGGATGCCAGTGTCGCAACCTACAGCGATCCCGCCACCGCCTATCGCAACGCCATGGAGCGGGCGACCGAGGATGATAGAATCGTCGTCTTTGGATCGTTCTTCACCGTTGCTGGTGTGCTGGCGGAGCGCAATATCCGCGCGCACTAACGAAGACCAGGCTGTGCCGGGCGATCCGGTGCCGGCGCTGAAGCCCCTCGTTTCGCATCGTCAGAGAGCCAACCCGGGCGCAATCCATGGGACTGTTTTCCATCTTCTCTTCCCGCAAGCATGCCGAAAGCGCGCGCGGGGCCGCCGGCAGCGCTGCCGATGTCGCGCGCGATGCGGTGCGCGAGTCGCGGGCCGCATCGGCATCCCGCGGCCGCACTGCGCGGCGCGATGGTGACGTCGATGACGGTCTCGATCCCGAGCTGCCGCAAAAGCAGCGCGCGCGGCGCCGTCTGATCGGCGCGGTGGTGCTGGTGGGGGCTGCTGTGGTGGTGCTGCCGCTGGTGTTCGATGCCAAGCCACGCCCGGTGACGGACAGCGTCGCGGTCCAGATCCAGGGCCAGTCGGTCGATCGCGGCGCCAGGGTGTCGGCCGACGAACCCAAGGTGCCCAGCCGCCGTTCGGTGCCGCATGCCGACGGATCGACCCCCCAGCAGGTGCAAGCGCTGGATCAGGGGGAAGAGGTCGTGGCTTCCACTGCCGCCGGCACGCCACCGGCCAGCGTATCCACGGCGAGTGCGCCGGCCGCTGCCAAGCCGGCGCCCAAGGCCGTCGCCAGCGCGAGCGCAACCGACACCAGGCCGCAGGCGAAGCCTGCCACGTCTGTCCAGGCGGCGACGCCCGCCGCCGAAGCCAAGGACGGCAAATTTCTGCTGCTGATCGGCGCATTCGCTTCGGAAGGCCGCGCCCGCAACTGGCTGGGCAAACTCAAGGGCGAGAAGATTCCCGGCTACATCGAGCACAAGAAGGTGCCCGACAAAGGTGATCTGGCCTTGCTGCGCGCGGGCCCGTTCAGTGATCGCGCCTCGGCGGAGGCGGCGCAGAAGCGCGCCGAGCAGCTTGGCCTGACGCCCAAGCTGGTGCAGCAGTAACCATGCGGCCAGATGTGCGTTCGCCAGATCGACTGATCCGCTGTGCCGCTTTCCGCCCAACCCAGCCGCCTCATGCAACCGACTTTCTTTGATTTCGGCGTTCTGTTCATCGTCGTGGCGTCGGCGCTGGTGGGCCTGTTTCGCGGCCTGATCCGCGAGATCCTGGCGCTGGCGGGGTGGTTGTTTGCGGCATGGGTGGCCTATACCTTCTTGGGCGTGGCGGCGGGCTGGATGCCGGAATCGCTGCCCGGCGGACCGGTGGCGCGCACGGTTCTCGGATTCGTCCTACTGTTTGTAGTGACGGTGATCGGGACGTTGCTGGTGGGCGCGCTGCTGTCGGCGGTCCTGGAGAGCGCGGGGCTGAAGCCCGCCGATCGCGGCCTCGGCATGGTGTTCGGGTTTGCGCGTGGCGGCGTGATCATCCTGGTGCTGATGACGGTGGCGGGCTTCACCAGTGTGCCCGAGCAGCCGTTCTGGCGCGACGCGATCACGCGGCCGTATGCGGAGGAGGCGGCCCGGGCCGCCAAGCCGCTGCTGCCGCCCGACGTCGCGAAATACATTCACTACTGAGGGGGAGCGTCCGGCCACGAGCCGGGCGGTCCGGTGCTTTTTCGGCGCCCGCAACGGGTGTGGGCGCCACCAATACGTTCTCGCTGGAGATCGACATGTGCGGTATCGTTGGGGTGGTTTCGGCCACGCCCGTCAATCAGCTGATCTACGACAGCCTGCTGCTGCTGCAGCACCGGGGGCAGGACGCGGCAGGCATCGCCACCGCGGCCGGCAGCACCTTCCACATGCACAAGGCCAACGGCATGGTGCGCGACGTGTTCCGCACGCGCAACATGCGCGGCCTGCCGGGCACCACCGGCATCGGCCAGGTGCGCTATCCGACCGCCGGCACCACCAGCGAGGAAGAGGCCCAGCCGTTCTATGTCAACGCACCGTTTGGCGTCGTGCTGGCCCACAACGGCAACCTGACCAACTCGGAGCAGCTGCGTGAAGAGATGTTCCGGCGCGACCGCCGCCACATCAACACGCACTCCGACTCCGAAGTGCTGCTCAACGTGCTGGCCGACGAGCTGCAACGCGCCAGCAATGACATCGCGCTGTCGCCCGATGCCATCTTCAAGGCGGTGGCCGGCCTGCATCGCCGCGTGCGCGGCTCGTACGCCATCGTGTCGCAGATCGCCGGCTACGGCATGCTGGCCGTGCGCGATCCGTTCGGCATCCGCCCGCTGGTGCTGGGCAGTCAGGAAACGCCGGACGGTATCGAGTGGATGGTGGCTTCGGAATCGGTGGCGCTGGAAGGCATCGGCTTTAAGTTCGAGCGCGACGTGGCGCCGGGCGAAGCCATCTTCGTCGACATCGACGGCCAGCTGCACACCAAGCAGTGTGCGGACAATCCGGTCCTGACGCCCTGCATCTTCGAATACGTCTACCTGGCGCGGCCGGACTCGCGCATGGACGGCGTGTCGGTGTATGACGCGCGCCTGCGCATGGGCGACTACCTGGCTGAGAAAATCAAGCGCGAAGTGACCGACCAGGTCGACGTGGTGATGCCGATCCCCGATTCCAGCCGGCCGGCGGCCATGCAGGTCGCCAACCGTCTGGGCGTGCCATATCGGGAAGGTTTCTTCAAGAACCGCTACGTGGGCCGCACCTTCATCATGCCGGGCCAGGCGGTGCGCAAGAAGTCGGTGCGCCAGAAGCTGAACGCCATGGCGATCGAGTTCAAGGGCAAGAACGTGCTGATCGTCGACGACTCCATCGTGCGCGGCACCACGTCGTCCGAGATCGTGCAGATGGCGCGCGATGCGGGCGCCAAGAAGGTGATCTTCGCCTCGGCGGCGCCACCGGTGAAGTTCCCCAATGTGTACGGGATCGACATGCCCACGCGCAGCGAACTGGTCGCGCACGGCCGCACGCACGACGAGATCGCCCGGATCATCGGTGCCGACCAGCTCGTCTACCAGGACGTGGAAGACATGAAGCGCGCGGTGCGCGACGTCAACCCGGCGCTGCGCGATTTCGAGGCATCGTGCTTCGACGGCCACTACGTGACCGGCGATATCGACGAGGCGTATCTCGACCGGCTGGAAGCGTCACGCAACAGCCCGGCGGCCTGTGCGGCCCGCGACAGCGCGCAGAATGACGATCCGCGCACGCAGCTGCACCTGCAGCCGTCGGCCGTCAACGAGTAAGGCCGGTGCGCGGGCGGTGGCGCACCCGGTCTATCGGGTGCCCGCTGCCTTCTGCACGTTCTTGCCTCCAGCAAAAAGCCCGTCCTTGTGACGGGCTTTTTTATGTGCCGGCCGGGGGGAGGGAGGATCACTTCAGCATGCGGCGGCGCAGCAGCCACAGCGCGACCACGGTGTAGAGCACGAGCACACCCAGGTGCAGCAGGATGTCGTCCGGCGCGCGGCCGAGCATCAGCGGGCGGATCAGCTCGACCGCATGCGGCAGCGGCAGCAGGCTGGTGACGGCGCGGATCGGTGCCGGTAGCTGCGACAGCGGGAAGAACACGCCGGAGAGCAGCAGCATCGGCGTCATCACCAGCGTCTGCTAGAACATGAAGAAGTCGTAGTTGGGCGCCAGCGCCGTCATGTTCATGGCCAGGCAGGCGAAGGCGAAGCCGGTCAGCACGACCACCGGCAGCGCCAGCAGTGCCTGCGGCATCGATGCATAGCCCAGCACGCCGGCCACCAGCATGATCGCCAGGCCCGACAGCACCGACTTGCTGGCTGCCCACAGCAGTTCGCCCAGCACCACATCGCCGAGGGTGAGCGGGGCGTAGAGGATGGCTTCCCAGGTGCGCTGCACGTGCATGCGCGAAAACGCCGAGTACATCGCCTCGAAGCTCGCCGACATCATCGTGCTCGAGGCCACCGTGCCCGCCGCCAGGAAGGCGATGTACGACACGCCGTCCACGCGACCGACCAGCAGGCCGAGGCCCAGGCCCAGGCCGAACAGGTAGATCATGGGGTCGGCCAGGTTGCCGGCCATCGACGGGATGGCCAGCTTGCGCCACACCATGAAGTTGCGCAGCCAGACATAGCGCCAGTTGCTAAAGTTGAGCGGCAGCAGGGACTGCGGATATGCTTGCTGCGCCGGGGCGGTGAGGGTGGCTTCGGAGGGCATCGTCGTCTCGCGTTCGTTTCGGCTCAGTCGCGCATCTCGCGGCCGGTCAGGCGCAGGAACACATCTTCGAGGTTGGCCGGGCGGTGCAGATAGCGCAGGCCTGGCATGGCGTGCGCCTCGGTCTGCGCGCGCAGGGCAGCCACCAGCGGCTGGGGATCGCGGGCGTAGCAGAACAGCGTTTCACCACTGGTTTCCACGCGGTCGGCCAGGGGGGCGAGCAGGGTGCGCAGGGCGGGCAGATCGTCGCCATAGACCTCCACGACATCGCAGCCGATCTCGCGCGTGATCAGTTCGTGCGGCTTGCCTTGGGCGATCTTGCGGCCGTTGTCGATCACGCACAGCTCGTCGCAGAGGCGCTCGGCCTCTTCCATGAAGTGCGTGGTCAGCAGGATGGTCTTTCCGGAGGACAGCAGCGAGCGCAGGCGTTCCCAGATCAGGTGGCGCGCCTGCGGGTCGAGTCCGGTGGTGGGCTCGTCCATCACCAGGACATCAGGGTCGTTGATCAGCGCCCGCGCGACCGTCAGCCGTCGCCTCATCCCGCCCGACAGGGCGCGCACGGGGGCGTTGGCCTTTTGCTTGAGCCGCGCGAATTCCAGCAGGCCCGGCATCCGCCTGCGAATCGTCGTGGCGGGCAGGCCGAAGTAGCGGCCGAAGATCTGCAGGTTTTCCGAGACAGTGAAGTCGGGGTCGAGGTTGTCGAATTGCGGCACCACGCCAACGCGCATGCGCGCGCGGTGCGCATGTCCGGGTACGGTCTCGCCGCACAGCTGCAGGGTGCCCGCGTCGGGCATCGTCATGCCGAGCAGCATGCGCAGCGTGGTGGTCTTGCCTGCGCCGTTGGGTCCCAGCAGTCCGAAGCACTGTCCGCGACGGACCGAAAAGCTCAGACCGTCGACCACGGTCTGCTCGCCATAGCGCTTGCGCAGCCCTTCGACACTCAGGATCGGTGTACTGCCGATGTCCGGGCCGGGCGGTTGCTCGTATCGCACGTGGCCTCCGTTGCAAAACGGTGATTATGCCCCCGCCCCGGCAGTCGCGTATGACCCGGATTCACGCATGGAATCGAAACGTTCAGTCAACAAAAAAAGGGCCAGGCGCTTGCCTGGCCCCGATCTCGCAGCGCACAACGGCTGCGTATGGCGACCTACTTGGTGACGACGTTACCGATCACGCCACCCAATGCGGCGCCACCCAGCGTCGCGCCCGGGCCGCCCCAGATGGCAGCCCCGGCTACGCCGCCTGCGGCCGCGCCGAGCGCGGTATTGCGCTGCTTGGGTGTCATGTCTGCGCACCCGCTGACGGATGCGAGCGCCGCCGCCAGAATGAGGGATACGAAGGCACGCATAGCAAACTCCTCGTTGTTCGCATACCTTCATTCAAGGCGTTGCAACGCGCGATGTGCAGCCGGCGATGCCTGAAAAGGTTGTCAGCCGATTCCGACACGCCGGCTGCACATCGGCCGCATGATTTATTGCATGCCGCCCGACAGGATGGGCCACCGCGCGTGCCGATGTTGCTCCTGTGCCCGCTTCCGGCGCTCTGGCGTGTGTGCCGGCAGTTTCGTGCACGACGCATCGCGCCGCCGGTCCGGCGCAGCGGTATAACCGGTGTCGGGCAAACGGATGAGGCTGCGCCAACGGGCGATCGCGCGGGCTACACTGAAACGCCGCGCCTTGCTGGCCGTTGCGGGTGGACGGACCGCGACGGCATCCCGGCGAGCAGGGCAGGCCTGTTCGCGACCTCGCAACGATGAAATGGAGATACCGACATGATGACGCTTGAGCAACTCGGCTTTTTGCATCGCGCTCAACTGGAAGCCTGGCTGGCTGTGACGGAGCAGGCGGTCGACGGCGTCAACCGGGTGATCGGTCTCAATCTCCAGGCGCTGAAGGCCGGGTTCGGGGAGACAGAGCAATGCCTGCACGAGGCAGCCGGCGCGCAGGACGCCGGCCAGTGGTTCTCGGCGCATGCGCGGTACTTGCAGCCGGCGGGCGAGCGGGTCTCGGGTTATACGCGCAACCTGGTGGAGATCGGCGTGCAGACGCAGAACGGTATCGCCCAGGCGCTGCAGCGTCACGGCGACGAGGTGCGCCGTCATTGGGGCGCCGTCACGGAAAACTTCGTCGACAGTGCGCCGCCGGGTTCGGAGGCGGTGGTGAGCCTGATGAAGGCGGCGGTCGACTGGGAAGTCGCCGCAGCGGAGGCCGCGGAAGAGCTGGTCCTCGAAGAGGGGGGCGACCAACGCCCCGAAGCGCGCTGATCTGCGCGGCCCCGGCCGGGGGATGACCGTCGGCACCGGGCCGACAGGGATTTCGGCGCCGTCCTACCCGATGGTGCGGGCAGGTTTCGATACCTGCGCCGAGCGCCGGTTCCTACACTTTGCACATGTCCATCAATGTGTGGAGGGAGATCATGCCCTATCTCATTGCGTGGCTGCTGAGCGTTCCCGCATTCGTGCTGCTGATCTGGCTGTTTGTGCGCTGACGCACGGACACGCGCGAGGTCAGGCGCACGCTTCACACGATGCGGAGGAAGCATGACGTTCCACGACGACTGCAAGATCGAAGTGGTCGCCTATGAAATCTCGCCGGATGCGTGGCGGGCAGAAGTGGTGATCTCATGCATCAGCACGGGCGAGACGCTGCTGCCGCTCACCACCGTGCTCGACTCGGTCAGCACGTATCCCACCGCTGGCGGTGCACAGGAAGCCGCACGGACGTATGCCGAAGCGATCATTGCGGACGGTGCGTTCGATGCTGATTCCAAAGCGGCTTAGCCCGCCTACGCGTCCGGGTGGTGAGGCGTTACGTCCTGTTACCAATTCGCCCTCGCCGTAGCACCTGTGATTGCGGCCCCGCATAAAATAGAGATACCGCAATCGCACCTGGGCGCACGTCACGTGTGTCCGGCCAATCAAGTCGCAGGTGATGAACATGAATCGACGCAATGGGCTGTTGATGGCAGGCGTTGCCGCATTGGCTGTGCTGGCCGTGCCGCAGGCAGCGTCGGCGCGTGTGAGCGTCGGGATCGGCATCGGGGTCCCGTTTGCGCCGGTGTACGTGGCCCCGGCCCCGGTGTATTACCCGCCGCCCCCGCCTGTGTATTACGAACCGCCGCCGCCCCCGGTGTACTACGCGCCGCCGCCGCCTCCGGTGTATTACGCACCGGCCCCGGTCTACTACGGCCCGCCGCCCGTGGTGGTGGGGCCAGGCTGGTACCGTTGGGGGTCGCGCTATCGCTGGTACGACGGCCACCACTGGCGACACTGGCGCTGACGCGCGGGCTGGTCCGTCAGGAAAGAGGCTCCTTCGGGAGCCTTTTTCTTTGTCCGGGCCCGGTATGCCGAGCGGCTTCCACACGTTGCGGGAGGCCATCGCGCCTCAATATCAGGCCCGGTATATTCCCGGGCTTTCTGTTCGGGCATCTTGTACACGGAGGCGCGTGCTAAGGTGCGCGCCATCGTCGCGACAAACCGGAACGGGATGAATACCCATTGGCTGTTGAGCACGCTTGTCGTCACGCTGCTGTTGCCGCCCGGCGGTCCGCTGGTGCTGGCGCTGCTAGCGGGCGTTGTGGCCTGGCGCGTGCCGCGCTGGCGCCATCCCGCGGGCTGGGTGCTCGGTATCGCGTTGATCGTGGCCTGGATGGCGGCGACGCTGTGGTGCGGCCGGCTGCTGGCATCGTGGACGCATCCCGTGCCACCTTCTCCGCGCCGATGCTGCGCGCGGCGGGTATCCAGCGTATCTACCTCGTCACGCATTACTGGCACATGGCGCGCGCGCGGCGATACTTTGAAGGGCAAGGATTCATTGTCACGCCGGCGCCGTGCGGCTGGGGTGGCGAGGTGGAGGAGAGCCCTGCCGGTGGCATACTCTCGCTGCTGCCGCGCACGGATGGCCTGATGCTGACCCGCTTCGCATTGCGTGAAGCGCTGGGCCAGCTGTGGTTGTCCATCCGTCAAGGCATTCGCTGATCGCATGACACGACTAAGGAGAAAACCATGAAAACCAAGCCCTGTCTGACCCAGGAAGACGTCAGCAAGATCCTGGATGCCGCCGAGAAGGAAGCGCGCGCGCATCAATGGGCCGTGACGATCGCCGTGGTCGATGACGGCGGCCATCCGCTGGGCCTGCGACGTATGGACGGCTGCGCGTCCATCTCGGCCTACATCGCACCGGAGAAGGCGCGTACGGCCGCGCTGGGCCGTCGCGAATCGAAGGTCTACGAAGACATCATCAACAACGGCCGGACCTCGTTCCTGTCCGTGCCGCTGCTGCAGGGCATGCTGGAAGGGGGCGTGCCCATCCTGGTGGAAGGCGTGTGCGCCGGTGCGGTGGGCGTGTCGGGCGTGAAGTCGGCGGAGGACGTGCAGATCGCCAAGGCGGGCATCGCCGCCGTGCACGTGATCTGCTGAACCAAAAACAAAAAAGGCAGCCGGAGCTGCCTTTTTCTTGACCAGTGGAACGGATCATGTCGTGAACCGTTTCCGGAGCCGGCGTTACTTGGCAGCTTTGCCTGCCTTGCTGCCGAACTTCTGGCGGAATTTTTCGACGCGGCCGGCCGTGTCCATGATCTTTTGCGTGCCCGTGTAGAACGGGTGCGATTCGGACGAGACTTCGATCTTTGCCAGCGGATATTCCTTGCCGTCCTTCCAGACGACGGTTTCCTTGGTCTGGATGGTCGAGCGGGTCACGAAGCTGAAGTCCCTGGACATGTCCTGGAACACGACTTCACGGTAATTCGGGTGAGTGTTTTCTTTCATGATGGGCCCTGGATTTGAGGTAGCCAATTCGAGGGGGCGAGGGGCGCTGCCGTCGAATCACTTGCCGGGTGGAGAAACGGTGATTATGCCAGAGAAACAAGGGCTTGGGCAACGCGCTTGCGCTGCCGTTTCCAGTCGATCAAGTCGGGTAAGTGATGTATGGGGCGCCTTCATGGGCCATCGAGGCGCTCGATGGTCAGCGTGCCGTGCGCATCCAGGTCGATGGTCCGGCTGTCGCCCACGCGCAACGAGGTGTCGAGATTGCGCTGCCAGGTGTCGATCCTGGCCGGCGTCCCGGCATCGGGGGCGGGCTGGAACCGGTGCAGCGTCACGGCGATCGACAAGGGCTGAAGTTCGCCCGACCCGGTCAGCGGGCGCAGTGTGACGTCGACGCCGGTCCTGGCCCACTGGTGGCGCACGAACCGGCAGGCCGAGGTGTCGCAACCGAGTGGAATCGTATCGTCGGACAGCCCGGCGGCGAAGCGCTGTTCCCATGCGGCGCGCGGCATGCTGCCGCCGGTGTCATAGGTCTGCGTGCGCTCCAGCAGCATGACATGCTGTCCGGCGGTCGAGGCCTGTGCCGGCAACGTCAGCCGCCGGGTTTCCGATTGGCCGTCGAGTTGCGCCGTCACGCTCAGTACCAGCGGGGCGGGCATCTGCGCATGCGCGGCCGTCGCGGCCACGGACAGTGCCAGCAAGGCGACAGGGACAGGAGGTACGCGTCGTCACGGCATGGTTTGCTCAGCGTGTCGCCCGGAGTCCAGCATGCGTCGTGCCGGGTCTTGCAGGTAGAACGCCTGCAGGAGCGCGTAGAGCGCCGGCAGCGTGTCCTGCAGTGCAGCGGGTTCGACGAAGAACACCTCGGAGGCCACCGCGAAGAACTCCGCCGGATGCTGGGCGCCGTACGGATCGAGCAGCGACAGGATCGGATCGGCATCCCAGCGTCGTTCGGGAATGCGCTCGCAGCGTTCGGCGAAAGCGTCGTATTCGGCGTAGAGGTCGTCGGCCCATTGTTCGCGGTCGAGTCCCGCATGCAGCCGCGATGAGAACGCCGGGATGCCGTCCGCCTCGCCGTTGAGCATGTCGAGCTTGTGGGCGAACTCGTGCATGACCACGTTGTACGGTTGCATATCGGGCTCGGCCAGCACGCTGCCCAGTTCGATGTCCTGCCACGACAGCAGGACCAGGCCGTTGGCCGCCGCCTCGCCGCTGGCTTCTTGGCGCACGTCGTGCACGACGCCGTCTTCGTCCATCGTCTCTCCGCGGATCAGGAACTCGCCGGGGTAGATCACCACGCCGCGCCAGCCCCGGTACCACGCAATCCCCAGTTCGAGGACGGGCACGCTCGCCTGCACGGCGATGCTGACCACCATCTCGTCGGTGAGTGCCAGGCCGTGGGCTGTGGTGAACTCCTTCTCGGCGATGAACAGCGTGGCGGTTTCACGCAGGCGCGCGCGCTCCGCTGGCGGCCAGGCGAGCAGGAAGGGCAGGCCCGAGAGCGTGCGCGTCCACAGCGTGTCGGAGATGGCGTAGCGGGTGAGCTGGCGTGAGCGTGCGCGTCGCGACAGCCACTGGGAGAGTCTCGAAAACATGCGCCCAGTATAGGGCGCGCGGCCCTGCCTTCGCCCGGGATCAGGCCACCGACAGCAGCCGCGCACCGCGCTGGTTGGCGACGTAGACGGCCTCGGTCCGGCTGCGCACCTTCAGCCGGCGATACAGCGTGCTGATATGCGCCTTGGCGGTTGCCTCGGAGATGTTCAGCATGCGTCTGATGGTCTTGACCGGGTGCCCGCGCGAGAGCAGCACCAGGATATCGTACTGGCGCGGCGTGATCCCGAGCAGCTTGGGATCGGTCTGCGGATCGCCGGCCAGCGAGGGGCTGGGCGCACCGTCCAGCCGCGATTCGGGCAGCAGCGCACTGGCAGGGATGTACTGCCCGCCGACCAGGACGAGTTCTAGCGATGCCGCGATGACCTCGCCGGGCGAATGCTTGAGCGTGTAGCCCGACAGGCCCATCTGCATGAGGGTGCGGATGATGTCCGGCGACTCCGATTCGGCCAGCACCACCACGTGATGGGCATGCGGCCGGTGCATGATCTCGCCGATGGCGGACAGTTCGTCCAGATGCGGCAGCGGCAGGCCGATGACCAGGAGCCCGGCGTCCGCGTGGGCTTCGATGGCATCGAATATGCCCTCGTCCGGTTCGACGACGGTGACGCCCGTGACGCCCTTGAGTGTGCGCAACAGGTGCGCAATGCTCGTGCGCACCAGCGGATGGGCTTCGATCAAAACAGTGTTCATCGTTGTTCTCGACCTGTGACCGATCTTGCGAACATCCTCTGTCGCCCCCGGCGAGACAGCGGCCGGAGCAGACCCCCGTTCCGAACCATTTTAGTGGCGTATCGGGAAAATGACAGTTGCCATGGCATGGCTCGGGACGCTGTGCGGCACGCTCCAGCCTCGATCTGCGTGCGATGCCGGGGCGTGCGGCGTGCTTTTCCATACGGCTACGGCCGGCATGGCAGAGGGCGTTCTCGTCACCGCTGTTTCAGGCATGACTCAAAAAACGCGCGCAGACTGCCGTCCAGGCCGCCTTTCATTGCTGAATTTCCCGTAAAAACAAGGCCTTGAACATCATGGCATGGATGTCGCTCTGGTTTCCTCCGGGGGGAGCGAGCCATGCCTACAACGTTTACGCAACGCTGTGCTCGACATTCGCCGTTCCGGCGGCCGATCAGTATGACAGCGGAAAGCGCGTGCCGCGCGGCCATCGCCCGGATGGTGCCGGTCTGCGTTGAAGATGGCGACATCATCACGCCGGGTATCGCTTATCGCGCTGTTCCGACCGGTGCATCGCCGGTGCGAATCACCATCACGACTTCTCCCACCCGCGCATTCGATCGGTCCGCCGCTCCGTTGGCGCCGCGCTTGCCCGACGCCGAACACTGTGGGCCGTATGCGTCCCTTAACCTTCCATCGCCGGAGGGGCGTGGCGCAATCCCCTCGGAAGTAGGGGGGGCAGGGGCGCCGCTATGCCAGGTGCGGGTGTGGCAGCCGGAGAGGCGGCGGCAGGCCAGGCCGGTCCGGCTGCGGTCTCCTGCGGCGAGCGTGGCGTGGCGCCATCGCAACGGCCGTTCTGGGCCGACAACGCTGTCAGCCGGCAGCCGCATCATCGGCGGTCCCCACCGTTTTTCGTGCTCCGTCCCCCGGCGGGCACTTTTTTTTTAGATGGCGCAGCGAAAGGGGCGCGACCTGCGTCGCGCCCCGGTGGTCTGTCTGCCGTCGGCCCGGCGGCTACGAAACCGGCTGATGCAGCGGGTGTTCGGCGCGGATGCCGTGCTTCTGCATCAGCCGGTACAGCGTCACGCGGGATACCGCCAGCTCGCGCGCCGTCATGCCCATATGGAAGCCGTTGCGGGCAATGGCGGTACGGATCGCGTCGGACTCCGCGCCCTCGCGCGCTTCTTCCAGCGTCTGGCCGGAGATCGACGCGTAGCCTTCCAAGTGCAGGTCGGCGGCGGAGATCTTGCGATTGTCCGTCATCACCAGCGCGCGGCGGACGCGGTTGATCAGCTCGCGCACATTGCCCGGCCACGGGTAGTGCATCATCGCGTGCAGGGCACAGGGCGTGAAGCCGCGAATGCGGTGCGAGGCCTCGTTGCCGTGCTGGGCCAGGATATGCTCGGCCAGCAGCACGATGTCGCTGCCACGCTCGCGCAGCGGCGGTACCGATAGCGTCAGCACGCATAGCCGGTGGAACAGGTCGGTGCGGAAGCCACCGTGATGCTGCGCGGCCTCCAGGTCCACGTGCGTGGCCGAGATGATGCGGATGTCCAGCGGCAGGTCGCCGATCTCGTCGAGGAACAGCGTGCCACCGTTGGCATGCTCGACCCAGCCGATATGGCGCTGGTGCGCACCGGTGAAGGCGCCTTTCTCGTAGCCGAACAGCTCGGACTGGATCAGGTGCGGGGGGATGGCGCCGCAATTGATGGCGATGAAGGGGCCGCCCGAGCGCGACGAGGCCTCGTGGATGGCCTGGGCCGTCAGTTCCTTGCCGGTGCCCGATTCGCCGGCGATGAAGGCGGGTGCGCTGTTCTGCGCGACCTTGCGGATCGCCCGGAACAGGTTCTGCATGGCCGGACACTCGCCAAGCATGCGTGCATTGCTGACCTTGGGCGCGGGGGCCTCCTGCGCCAGCGCGGCCATGCCCCACGCATGCCGCAGCGAGTACGCGGCTTCCTCGATGCGCAGCGGCATCTGGACGTAGTCGACACAATAGTCGCGCACCAACTGGCGCACGCGGTCGTGGCTCAGCATGGACGGCGGCAGCGCGGCCACCCAGCCCACGTGCGAAGTCTGCAGGCAGCGTTCCAGCAGATCCAGCTCAGTGGACGAGAACGCGCTGCTGAAGTCGATCAGCCCGACTTTCGGCACACCGTCACGGATGGCGCACCCGAGTTCGCGCACCGAGTTGACGTGCCGGACATGCCAATCCGCTCCGAGGATCGTCTCGCTGATCTCCCCCATGCCGGCGCGTGATGCAACCACAACGGTTCGGCACGCACCCGTACATTCCAGCGGCTCTTCGCGCATGGTTTCCCCCGTTCGATTTTTCGTGGTTTTCCCGCTGCTTGGCTCAAGCAGGCTTGCAGTATGGTTCCCGCGCTGCGCTTTTGCGATGACGTTTAAGGACGAGAAGAGCAAACGGTTGCCGGGACGGCACGTAATGCAAATGAACTAGCAAGTTTCATGAAGCCACCAAGGAAGTCGGTGACGGATGCGCGGCCGGAAGCGGACAATAAAAAAAGCGCACCCTGAGGTGCGCTTCCTGGTGCATGGCGAAGAGACTCAGCCGCCACGTCGCATCATGTCGAAGAACTCCGCGTTGTTCTTCGTGGACTTGAGCTTGTCGAGCAGGAATTCCATCGCCTCGACCTCGTCCATGTCGTGGATGAACTTGCGCAGGATCCACACCTTCTGCAGGATGTCCGGCTTGATCAGCAACTCTTCGCGGCGCGTGCTCGACTTGTTCAGGTTGATGGCGGGGTAGACGCGCTTCTCGGCCAGGCGGCGCTCCAGGTGCACTTCCATGTTGCCGGTGCCCTTGAACTCTTCGTAGATCACGTCGTCCATGCGGCTGCCGGTTTCGATCAGCGCCGTACCGATGATGGTCAGCGAACCGCCTTCCTCCAGGTTGCGCGCGGCACCGAAGAAGCGCTTCGGACGCTGAAGGGCGTTGGCGTCCACACCGCCGGTCAGCACCTTGCCGGAGGTCGGCACCACGGTGTTGTAGGCCCGGGCCAGGCGCGTGATCGAGTCCAGCACGATCACCACGTCCTTCTTCAGCTCGACCAGGCGCTTGGCTTTCTCGATCACCATTTCCGCGACCTGCACGTGGCGCACGGCCGGTTCGTCGAAGGTGGACGCCACCACTTCGCCGCGCACGGTGCGCTGCATCTCGGTCACTTCTTCCGGGCGTTCGTCGATCAGCAGCACGAACAGCTCGGCTTCCGGATGGTTGGCCGTGATGGCATGCGCGATGTGCTGCAGCATCACGGTCTTGCCCGACTTGGGCGAGGCCACCAGCAGCGCCCGCTGGCCGCGGCCGATCGGGGCGATCATGTCGATGATGCGGCCGGTGATGTTCTCCTCGGCCTTGATGTCGCGTTCGAGCGTGAGCGTGCGGTTCGGATGCAGCGGCGTCAGGTTCTCGAACATGATGCGGTTCTTGACCGCTTCCGGAGGCTGCGTGTTGACCTTGTCGACCTTCACCAGCGCGAAGTAGCGCTCGCCGTCCTTGGGCGTGCGGACTTCGCCTTCGATCGTGTCGCCGGTGTGCAGGTTGAAGCGGCGGATTTGCGACGGACTGATGTAGATGTCGTCGGTGCTTGCCAGGTACGAAGTTTCCGGCGAACGCAGAAAGCCGAAGCCGTCGGGCAGCACTTCCAGCGTGCCGTCACCGAAAATCGTTTCCCCTTGTTTCGCGCGCTTCTTCAGGATGGCAAACATCAGTTCCTGTTTGCGCATGCGCTGCGCGTTGTCGATCTCCAGCTGTCCCGCCATTTCCAGCAATTGGGACACATGCAGGGATTTCAGTTCTGTCAGATGCATAGACGAATGAATGGGAAGAGCCCGGACGGGCAGCGAATACGGGATAAAGCGGGGAGGGGGAAGGTCGAGCGAACGCTCGGGGAAACAGATTAGCTGCCATCTTAGCACAACGCTGGCGGTCCTCCAGGCGGAAGATCGCCGGCGCGTGCAGCCAGCGGCGGGAAGGGGTTCCGCGCCGCCCCGGTGAAGCGGCTTAGAGGTGGCTGTCCAGGAAGGCGGTCAGCTGCGACTTGGACAGCGCCCCCACCTTCTGCGCGGCCACGGCGCCGTTCTTGAACAGGATCAGCGTCGGGATGCCGCGGATGCCGAACTTGGCCGGCACGCCTGCGTTCTCATCGACGTTGAGCTTGGCGATCTGCACTTTGTCGCCGTAGTCCTTCGAGACTTCGTCGAGGATCGGGGCGATCATCTTGCACGGGCCGCACCACTCCGCCCAGAAATCGACGAGCACGGGTTTGTCGGACTTGAGCACCTCGTCTTCGAAGGACGCGTCGCTTACATACTTGATCTGTTCGCTCATGGCGGGAACCTCTGTTATTTCGTAAAAGCTGGCGCCGTGCGCCGAACCCATACATTACACGATTACACCGGACGGCGTGCGCTCGGGGCGCGGCCGTGGCGGAGGCTGCTGATATAGTACCAACGCCGCCATTTTCAACGTTGATTTTCTCTATCGCGCCGATAGGCCCCGGCCGCGTCCTTTTTCCCCGTACCGCCTGCATGCAGACGCTCGCTTTTGCGCCCGGCCCAGCATTCCTGTCGCACGCCGCCGATGTCGCGTGGCGGTTCTTCGATGCCCATGCCACGGATGCCCCTGGCGCCGGCGTGGTCGTCGTGCCCACCGCCGCGCAGATTCCCGGCGTGCGTGGCGCCTTGCATGCCAGCGCCAAGGCCGCCGGCGCGCTGCGTCTGCTGCCGCGCATCCTGACGCTGGGCCACTGGCTGCTCGACCTGCCGCCGGAGCCGGGTCTGCCCGCGGCGCGCAGCACGCTGTCGCGCCTGCTGGCGGTGCAGCAGGCGCTGAAGACGCAGGCATGGCTGCGGGAGGCACTGGGTGCGCAGGACGAGGCGGCATTGTGGGGTGTGGCGCAGGTGCTGGTGACGGTATCGGACGAGCTGTCGCAACGCTGGCTCACGCTCGATGCCGCCGACAGCGAGACCGAAGGGCGGCACGACGCGCTGGAGGCGGCGCTGTCCGCCGCGCTGGAGCGCACTTACGCGCAGTTGTCCGAGCGCTTTCTCGGGACCGAATCGCGCATCGTGCTGACGTTCTGGCAGCTGCTGTCGGGCGCATCCGATCCGATCCCGGTACGGCTGCGCGCCATGCGGCGCTTGCTCGACGCACTGTGCGGTCCCGTGGTCTGGATGAGTCCGACCGATCCCGAAGGCGCCGACCTCGATTTCCTGACGCGCGCGGCCGGTCGCGTGCCGGTGCTGCGCATCGGCTACGACTGGCAGGCGCGGGAGCACGCCCCGGCGGCGGTCGCGCCCGTGACGCACGCCGCGTTCCGCGACCTGCTGCTGCACGCCTGGTCCGAATGCGGCACGGTCGCCCAGCAGGCAACGCAGGCCTGCGCTGAGGTGGAGCTGCCGCCCCCCGGGCTGCGCATCGCCAGCGCGGCCCGCTTTGAGGACGAGGCTGCTTTCGCCGCCCACACGCTGGTCGACTGGCTCAACGCCGGCCGCCGGTCGCTGGCGCTGGTGGCGCAGGACCGCATCGTCGCGCGCCGGGTGCGCGCGCTGCTGGCGCGCGTGAATGTGCCGGTGCGGGACGAGACCGGCTGGAAGCTGTCCACCACGCGCGCCGCCGCCGCGCTGATGCGCTGGATCGATGTGGTGCAGGGCGATGGCGATACCGCCGCGCTGCTCGATCTCCTCAAGAGCCCGTTCTGCCTGCGCGATGCCGATGCGCCGTCCTCGGTCGCGCCGGCCTGGGTGGCCGAGCTGGAGCGCCGCGTGCGCCGGCATAACGTGTCGGGCGGGTGGGGGCGCCTGCGTCGCCTGGTCGCGGAGCGCAGCACGAACGCCGATGCCGCCGATGCCGGTGATGGGCCGCCCACCGGCCGCCTGGCCGAGCGCCTCGGCCTGCTTGCCGACGAAGCTGCGCTGTGGCTCCGCGCCGGTCATGCCACGCTGGATGCGTGGGTGACGCTGCTGGCCGGCACACTGGACCGCCTGCGCATGCGCACCGGCCTGCAGAACGACGATGCCGGCCGTCAGTTGCTCGACTGGCTCGACCGCCTGCGCGTCTCGGTGCATGGCAGTGCCGATGCCGGCGCGCGCTTCTCACTGCAGGAATGGCGCGCGCTGCTGTCGATGCTGCTGGAATCGGCCGTCTTCAGCGAGCCCGCGCCGCCGGCGGATCGCCGGGTCGTGATCCTGCCGCTCAACGGTGCGCGCATGCGCCGCTTCGACGGCGTGGTGGTGGTCGGCTGCGACGATGCGCAACTGCCGTCCGCGCAGCCCGAATGGCTGTTTTTCTCCAACGATGTCCGCCGTGAATTGGGCCTGCCCGACCGCGCCCAGCGCTTCGCCCAGCAGGCGCGCGACCTGGCCGAGGTGCTGCTGAACCAGCCCGAGGTCGTACTGACCTGGCAGCGCCACGGCGGCCGCGGCGAGCCCAATCGCCTCTCGGGATGGCTTGAACGTCTGCAGCGCCGTCTGGCCGTGGCGGGTACACGCGTCGACGTGCCGGTCGTGCTGCCGGCCCTGCAGACAGCCCGGCAGCCGACCGACATGCCCGCGCCGGCCGCGCCCGCGCTGGTGCCGTCCACGCTGAGCGCGGCGGCCTACAACAGCCTGCGCCGCTGCCCCTACCAGTTCTTTGTCGGGCGCATGCTGCGGCTGGGCGAGCTGGAGGAGGTGTCCGACGAACTGGAGAAGCGCGACATCGGCGAACTGCTGCACGCGATCCTGCATCGTTTCCATCGCCAGTTGCTCGACACGCCGATGGCCGATCCGGCCGACCGCCTCGCGCTGCTGCAGACGCTCACCGACGAGCGGTTTGGCCCGCTGCTGGCCGAAGACGGCCATGCGCTGCGCTTCTACCGCCGCTGGCAGGGCGTGATGACGTCCTACCTGGCCTGGCAGGCGGCGCGCGAAGCGGAGGGTTGGCGCTTCGAGGCCGGCGAGGTCGATGCCGAGGCGTCGATCGCGCTGCCCGGCGCGCAGGCGCTGCGCCTGCGCGGGCGCATCGACCGCGTCGACACGCACCCGGAACACGGCGTGGCGGTGCTGGACTACAAGACGCAATCGCCGATCGCCCTGGCGCGCAAGGCCAAGATGCCGTTCGAGGATTGCCAGCTCCCGTTTTACGGCCTGCTCGATGCGCGTGCCGGGGCGGGCGGCTGGGTCTCGCTCGACGGCGAGGCGCGCGGCGATAAGCGAGAGACCGGCCTGCCGGATTTCACGCAGGTGGTCGACTGGCTGACCGAACAAATGGGCAAGGACATGACCGCGCTGGCCGCCGGCGCGCCGCTGCCGGCATTCGGCGATGAATCCGCGTGCCGCTATTGCGGCGCGCGCGGCCTGTGCCGCAAGGGCTACTGGAGCGCCGGTGCACCGCGCGAACCGCAGCCGGAAACGGAGGGCCAGCCGTGAGCGACCACGCCTACGAACGCGATGGCGCGCCGGTCTCGCCCGAGGCTTTCTCGCGCGCGGCCTGCGACCCGCAGCGCTCGGTGGTGGTGGAGGCCTGCGCCGGCAGCGGCAAGACCTGGCTGCTGGTCACGCGCATGCTGCGGCTGCTGCTGACGGGCGCGGCGCCCTCGGACATCCTCGCCATCACGTTCACGCGCAAGGCGGCCGAAGAGATGCGTCAGCGCCTGCTCGACATCCTCGCCCAGCTGGCCGGCGCCGACGATGCGGCGGCGGTACGCGAGCTGGTTGCCCGCACCGTCGATGAACGCGAGGCGCCGGGGCTGGTCGCGGTGGCGCGCGGGCTGTATGCCCGGGTGCTGGAGTCGCCGTCGCGCATGGCGATCGACACGTTCCACGGCTGGTTCGGCGGTCTGTTGCGCGGGGCGCCGCTGTCGTCGGGCGTGCCGCAGGGCGCCTCGCTGCGCGAAGACGCGGGCCGCCTGCGCCGCGAGGCCTGGGCGCCGTTCTGGCGCCGCCTGCTGGCCGAAGAGCATGCCGAACTGCGCGCCGCCTATGACGCGCTCGTCGATCTGGTGGGCGATTTCCAGGCCGGCCGCCTGCTCGACGCCATGTTCGCGCAGCGCAGCGACTGGTGGGCCTACAAGGCGCAGGCGGGCACCCACCCGCTGGGCCCGCTCGATGACCTGCTCGGGGACGATGCCCATACCGATCCGCTGATCGAGGCGCTGCAGGACGCAGTGCTGCTCGCCGACATGCTGCGCGTGTCGGGCAGGCTGGGGCAGGGCGGCGCGGCGGAGGGCAAGCGCGCCGTGCAGATCGAAACCGCGGTGACGGCGGCGCGCGCGCTCGACCTGCCGGATGAGGCTGCGCGCCGTCACGCGTTCGAGGCGCTGTTCATCGCGTTCCATACGCAGGCCGGCAAGCCGCGCGCGTGCAAGCCCACCAAGGCGCTGGTCAAGGCCATCGGCGCAGACTGCGCGCAGACGCTGGTCGACCTGCACGCCGCGCTGTGCGAGTCCCTGGCCGCCTACCATGCGCGCCGCCACGAGAGCCGCGTGCGCGCCATCAACGCCGCGCTGTTCACCCTCGGCGATGCGCTGATCGAGCGCTACCAGGCCTACAAGCGCCAGGCGCGCGCGATGGACTTCACCGATCTCGAATGGGAAGCCGCCCGCCTGATGCGCGACGAAGACACCGCCGCCTACCTGCAGGTGCGGCTGGATGCGCGCTACAAGCACTTGCTGCTCGACGAGTTCCAGGACACCAACCCGATGCAGTGGCGCATCCTGCAAGGGTGGCTGCGCGGTTACGAGGGCACGGGCACGCGGCCGACGGTGTTCCTGGTGGGCGACCCGAAGCAGTCGATCTACCGCTTCCGCCGCGCCGATGCACGCCTGTTCGATGCCGCGCGCGACATGCTCGTCGCCGGGTTCGAGGCCACTGTGCTGCGCACCAATCGCACGCGCCGCAATGCGCCGGCCGTGCTGGAGTGGGTCAACGCCGTCTTCCTGCAGGCGCGGGCACGCGGCGACTACCCCATCTATGCCGAGCAGAGCACCGCCGTCGATGCGCCCGTCGGCCATGCCCTGCTGCTGCCGCTCGTGCCGGTGCCGCAGGCCGCGCAGTCCGACGAGACCACGCCGCGCGACTCGCTGACCGAGCCGCGCGAGGCGGCCGGCGATTCGCAGCGCTACGACGAGGGCTGCCAGGTTGCCGCCTGCCTGCGCGCGCTGCACGTGGGCGAACGCGTGCGCGAGAACGGTGCCGAGCGCCCCGTGCGCTGGAGCGATTTCCAGTTGCTCGTGCGTCGCAAGCGCTACCTGGCCGACTACGAGCGCGCCTTGCGCGATGCAGGCGTGCCCTACCTGAGCCCGCGCCGCGGCGGCCTGCTGGTGACGCTCGAGGCGCTGGACCTGTGTGCGCTGCTCGATTTCCTGATGACGCCGCAGGCCGACCTGCCGCTCGCGCACGTGTTGCGCAGCCCGATCTTCGCCGTCACCGATGACGATCTGATCGCGTTGGCGCAGGCCGGCGAGGGCGCGTTCGCACCGACGTGGTGGGAGCGGCTGACGGCGCTGGCCGGCCAGCCGCAGGCCGCCGCACAGTTGCGCCGCGCGCACCGGCTGCTGTCGCGCTGGCTGGCGGTGGCCCCCACGCTGCCGGTGCATGACCTGCTCGACCACATCGTCTATACCGGCGAACTCAAGCGCCGCTACGCCGAGCGCGTGCCCGAGGCCAACCGCGAGCAGGCGCTGGCCAACCTCGACGCCTTCCTCAAGCTCGCGCTCGACCTGGACGGCGGCCGCTACCCGAGCTTGCCGAAATTCATGGCCGAGCTGCGCGCGATCCGCCAAGGCGACGAAGAAGAAAGCCCCGACGAAGGCGTGCAGGGCGATGCCGCCGAAGCGCCGGACGCGATCGACGCCGAACTCGCCAGCGAGGGGCTGGACGCCGTGCAGATACTGACCGTGCACGCATCGAAGGGCCTGGAGGCGCCGTTCGTCGCGCTGCTCGACAGCCACCACAGCGATACCCGGGCCGACACCGCGGGTATCTTGATCGACTGGCCGCCCGGCGCCGAGGCCCCCGCGCATTTCTCCGCCTTCGGCAAGACCGCCGAGCGCGGCCGCGCGCGCGATCCGCTGTTCGCACAGGAAACCGCACTGGGCGAGCGCGAGAACTGGAACCTGCTCTACGTGGCGATGACGCGCGCGCGGCAGGCGCTGATCGTCTCCGGCGTCGCCAACAAGCGTGATGGCGCGGCGGCCCAGGCCGTGGACGAAGGCGATGCGCCGGAAGTCGACGGCAGCGCGAGCTGGTACACCCTGCTGGCGACGGCCGGCGTCGCCACGCCCGCGCCCGTGGAGGAGGTGGCCGCTGCCGCCGCCGGCGCGGACCACGCAGCGTTGCCGGCAGTCGCGTACCACGACTTCCGCGTGCCGCTGACGGTCACGGTACGGATCGGGGGCGCCGCCGAACGCGCAGCCGATGCACCGGGCACCGCCGACGCGATCTTCGACCAGGGCGCCGTCGCGCAGGGCGAGCTGCTGCATGCCGTCCTGGAGCGGCTGACGCGCCACGGCAAGCCGGAGCAGGTGCCGGATGCCGCGGCCATCGCCCGCTGGTTCGGCGCGACCGGCGTCACCGACGCGGACGCCGCGCACGCGGCCGAGGCCGTGCGCCGCATGCTGGCCGCCGAAGCGCTGGCACACGTGTTCGACCCCGCGCGCTTCGACGTCGCGCACAACGAAGTCGAGCTCTTCAGCCCGGACGGCATGCTGCTGCGCGTCGACCGGCTGATCGAGCGGGGCGACGAGGTGCTTGTGGTCGACTACAAGCTGCGCCTGCTGCCGGTCGAACGTGCCGCCTATGCCGATCAGCTGCGCGGCTACGTGGCCGCCGTCGCGCCGATCTACCCGGGGCGCGTGGTGCGTGCCGGCGTGGCGACCGCGCAGGGCGAGTGGATCGATCTGGACGCGCTGCCCAAGCGGGCCGAGGCGTCACAAGACGATACCCAGGGCGCGTTGTTCTGACGCGGGCAGGACAAACAAAAAGGGGAGGAGGGTGATGCGGGAAGGGAAAGAGAAGGGGGACGAGCCTGACCCTCGGCACTGGCGGAAAACGGCTGTGGCTGCTTCGTTCCCGACCTGACCAGGTTGACCGCGCCACCATGCGAGGAGGCCCGTCCGACCGGCATTGTAACCGACTCGCGCGCCCCACCTGAATATCCTTCCAAATCGCTCGGCGCGCTCGGGCACATCCGGGTGCATCGTGCGCCGGAAAGCGCGTCGGAAATTCCCCCCGCTTTGCTACAATCCGCCGCATGAGTTATCAAGTGCTCGCCCGCAAGTGGCGCCCCCGCGATTTCACCACGCTGGTCGGTCAGGAACACGTGGTGAATGCGCTCACGCATGCGCTCGAACAGCAGCGCCTGCACCACGCATACCTGTTCACGGGCACGCGCGGTGTCGGCAAGACGACGCTGTCGCGCATTCTCGCCAAATCGCTCAATTGCGTCAGCACGGACGGGCAGGGCGGCATCACCGCGCAACCGTGCGGCGTGTGCCGCGCGTGCACCGAGATCGATACCGGGCGCTTCGTCGATTACATCGAGATGGACGCCGCCTCCAACCGCGGTGTCGACGAGATGGCGCAGCTGCTCGACCGCGCAGTCTACGCACCCACGGCCGGCCGCTTCAAGGTCTACATGATCGATGAAGTGCACATGCTGACCAACCACGCCTTCAACGCGATGCTGAAGACGCTGGAGGAGCCGCCCGAGCACGTCAAGTTCATCCTCGCGACCACCGACCCGCAGAAGATCCCCGTCACGGTGCTGTCGCGCTGCCTGCAGTTCAACCTGAAGCAGATGCCGCCGGGGCACATCGTGTCCCACCTGGACCGCATCCTCGGCGAGGAGGGCATCGCGCACGAGCCCAACGCGCTGCGCCTGCTGGCCGCGGCCGCGCAGGGGTCGATGCGCGATGCGCTGTCGCTGACCGATCAGGCCATCGCGTACAGCGCCGGCGAGGTCTCCGAGGTGGCCGTGCGCGGCATGCTGGGCGCGATCGACCAGAGCTATCTGGTGCGCCTGCTCGATGCGCTCGCCGACGCGCACGGCGCGGCACTGATCGAGATCGCCGACGAGATGGCCGGGCGCAGCCTGAGCTTCTCGGGGGCGCTGCAGGACCTCGCCTCGTTGCTGCAGAAGATCGCGCTGGCGCAGGTCGTGCCCGCCGCGGTGCAGGACGACTGGCCCGAGGCCGACGACATCCGCCGCCTGGCGGAGCGCTTCGATGCGCAGTCGGTGCAACTGTTCTACCAGTTCGCCAACCTCGGCCGCAACGAGCTGGCACTGGCACCCGACGAATATGCCGGCTTCACGATGACGCTGCTGCGCATGCTGGCGTTCCAGCCCGGCCAGTCGGGCGGCGATGCGACGCCGCCGTCGGGGGGCGGCCAGCGTGCCGTGCCGCCGGCGGGTGTGCCGGGAGGATCGTCACGACAGGTCGTGGCGGCGGCCGCTGGGCCGGTTGCCCAGGCTGCGCCCGCTGCACGCGCGGAGCTGGTGGTCGAGGCACCGCGTGCGACGTATCAAGCCGATCCGCCGGCCGCCGCCGCACCGGCCGCGGCGCCTGCCGCTGCGACGCAGGCCCAAGCCAGCGCGCCGTCCCGCCGCTCGCCGGCGCTGGAAGCGTTGGCCGCGGCACGCCAGGCGTCGAGTCGGGGCGCGCGCGGTGGTGCTGCTGCGGTACCGGCGGCTTCCACGCCCGCCCCCGTGCTGGCGCCGGCCGCGCGTCCGGCGATGGCTGGTCCGCGCCCGAATTCGGCCACTGCGCCCGCGTCGTCGCCGCGCCGTGAACCGGTCGCCGCATCCGCCGCTGTCGACGACTTTGGTCCGCCGCCCTGGGAGGAGATGCCCGGCGAGTTCGCCTCACCGTCTCTCGATCAGATCGACGCCGCGTTTGCCGGCTGGGAAGCGGCTTCGACGACGCGTCCGGGCGCGCAGGCGTCCGTCGCGCGTCCTGCGCAGACCGAGTCGCCCACCGTGGCGCCGGTGCCGACCAAGGCTGCCGCAACGGAGCCCGTGGCCGCCGCCACGCCCCCTGATCTGAGCGCCAGCGGCCTGACGGCCTTCGATGGCGACTGGCCCACGCTCGCAGCGCGCCTGCCGTTGCGCGGCCTGGCGCAGCAACTGGCGCACCAGAGCGAGCTGGCCGCCGTGGAGGGCGCGACGGTGCGCTTGCGCGTACCGCTGCCGGCGCTGACCGAGGCGGGCGTGCTCGAGCGGCTGGAGGCGGCGTTAACGGAGCACTTCGGCACGCCGGTCCGCGTGGTATGCGACATCGGCGCAGCCCGGGCCACAGCCGCTGCCGTCGATGCCGAGCGGCGCGCCCAGCGCCAGCGTGACGCCGAAGACGCCATCGCCGCCGATCCGTTCGTGCAGGCACTGGTCTGGGACTTTGCCGCGACGGTGGTGCCCGGTTCGATCCAGCCGCACGCGCACTGACAGGCCGGCACCCAGAGGTTTCCCGCACTGAACGCAACGGCGCGCCGCCCATCGGGGTGCCATGCATGACCCATTCCAAGGAGCAACGACCATGATGAAAGGCCAGATCGCCGGGCTGATGAAGCAGGCCCAGCAGATGCAGGACAACATGAAGAAAATGCAGGAGCAGCTCAGCCAGATCGAGGTGGAGGGCGTGTCCGGTGCCGGCCTCGTGAAGGTGGTGATGACCTGTAAGAACGATGTGAAGCGTGTGTCGATCGCCCCGAGCCTGCTGGCTGAAGGCGAAGACAAGGAACTGCTGGAAGACCTCGTCGCCGCGGCCTTCAACGATGCCGTGCGCAAGGCCGAGGCCACCACGCAGGAGAAGATGGGTTCGGTCACCTCTGGCCTGGGCGGCATGGCCAGCATGCTGCCGCCGGGCTTCAAGCTGCCGTTCTGATCCCGCTGACAGGAATACGCGCCATGGTGCTGGAATCCGCGCTGATGCACGTCAGGCCCGGCCAGGAGGCCGCTTTCGAGGCGGCCTTCGACGAAGCGCGCCACCTCATCGGCTTCCGGCAGTCGGCCCCGTATCAGCGCTGGCGCGCGCTGCTGCATCACTTCTACGATCCGATGCCGGAAGTGCTGCATCATACGCCCGTGCTGGAGCACGCCTGATGCGCGGCGGTCCGGGCACGCCATCGGCGCTGCAGATGCTGATCGAGGCCTTGCGCGTGCTGCCGGGCGTGGGGCCGAAGTCTGCGCAGCGCATGGCCTATCACCTGCTGCAGCATGACCGCGAAGGCGCGTCGCGGCTGGCCGAAGCGCTGGCCGAGGCGGCCGAGTCGATCCGCCATTGCAGCCGCTGCAACACCTTCACCGAGCAGGACGTCTGCGAGACCTGCCTGGACCCGCGCCGCGACGCCTCGGTGCTGTGCGTGGTGGAAACGCCTGCCGACCAGATGATGATCGAGCAGACGCTCACCTACCGCGGCCAGTATTTCGTGCTGATGGGGCGACTCTCGCCGCTGGACAACATCGGCCCCAAAGAAATCCACCTCGAGCGCCTGCTGGCCCGGGCGACCGACCCGGCGCTGGGCGGGCCGTGCGCCGAGGTCATTCTCGCCACCAACTTCACCAGTGAAGGCGAGGCCACCGCACACTACATCGGCGAGATGCTGAAGGCGCGCGGCATCAAGGCATCGCGGCTGGCGCGCGGGGTGCCGGTGGGCGGCGAGCTGGAATACGTGGATGCGGGCACCATCGCCCGCGCGGTGCTGGACCGGCGCCAGCTCTGAAGCACCGGCCGGCATGTTCGCGCCGGGTGCCCCTCGTCAGAAATCCGCGTGGACCCGCAGGCCCAGGATGGATACCGGGCCCCGATCCCGGTTGTAGGCCGGGTGCACGACGTACTGGTAGTTGAGACCGAGCGTGAGGTGCGGCATCGCGGCCCAGTTGTAGTACAGCTCGGCGATGCGCTCGGTGCCGTAGTTCAGCGCGCCGTCACCGATCAGCACGCCCAGGCCGCCGGCCGCGAAATACTGCCGTGCCGCGCGCGACAGGCCGTTGACCGCGAAGGCCACGCCCACCGTGTCGTTGTGGCGGCCCCAGCGGTCGCCTTTGAGCGATACGCCGGCCGAGACCGACCGGTTGATATCGGTGAACTCGTACGTTTCCTTGCTGCCGTCGTTCATGCTGGCGCGGGCGAAGAAGCCGAGATCGGGGGCCAGTTCCTGCTCCACGTTCAGCGCGACGCCAGGGCGCCACGCGAGGCGCCGGACCAGGGACGTATCGGGTGTGCTCCCGGTCTGCTGCGCCAGGCCGACGGCATCGCCGTAGCCGCCCATCCTGGCGCGGTTGGCGAAGGCGAGGAGCTTGACCTTGCCGGGGCGGCCGAGCCATTGATGGCGCGCCTCGAGTTCGCCGATCCAGGCGTATTGCTTGAACGACGTGTCGATCGTCACGCTGTTCGGCACGTCCGACAGCGCGAAGACGCCGCCGCGGACCGTCCACCACGACCGCGTCCATTCCACCGCCACGCCACGGGTATAGCCCCAGGCGTCCGCCGCGTAATCGAAGGCGCCGGCATCGGTGACGGACCAGTTCAGGAAATCCCCGCGCGGATCGTGCGCGTAGGTATTGGTATCGAAGATGTCGACCACCGAGAACTTGCCGATGGTGATGGTGATGGTGAGGTTGTCCGCCGTGCGGGTCCCGCCGAGCTGGTTGGGCGCCGACGCCACCGCCTGCTGCTCGCCGCCCAGGTCGATGACCTGCCGCAGGAAGAAACGCGGCAGCTTGTGGTAAGGATCGTTCTTGCCGACCTTGTATGCTTCGGCGCTCGGAAAGCCGGCCATGCCCAGCGTGTTGTCCAGGCCGAAACCCTGGTCGATCTCCGGGTTTGCATACAGCTCGGCGCCCTTCCAGAGGCGCACGCCGAGGAACAGGGTCAGGTCCGCCGTTTCCCGGTTGTCGCTGGTGGGCGTCAGGCTGTTGGGCCCGCTGTAGCGCGCGCTGAACGCGGGGTGCCACTGCGTGACGTTGGTGAATTGCCCATGCAGATTCCACTGCTGCGGCTCGGGCAGGTCCTGCGTGGACGGGGTATCGGCTGCCTTGGGGGCGGTCGTGTCGGCCAGTGCGGTGCCCTGCAGGCCCAGGCCGAGCACGAGGGCCGCAAGGGCGTAGCGCAGGCGGCGGGCGTCGGCACGTTCCGTGCGTCGGGGCAAAGGCCGGGCGATCTGACAGGGGAACAGCAAGGGCATGGGGTTCGGCGACAGGGGCAGCCGGTAGAATTCCAGGCGTGTGCCCGGGCGGGGTGGAAACGCTGCCATGGTAAACGGGTCGCAATGACCTGCCCGTGAACACCGCGCCGATCGGATCGGCCCTATTGCCATTTTTCCCAACCTCGCCGGATCGCCCCCAACGATGAACCTCGCTCGCTTTGATCTCGTCACGCTCGGCCTGTTTGTGGCGGTGGCCCGGCTGGGCAGCATCTCGGCCGGGGCACGCCAGTCGCACCTGGCGGTGGCGGCGGCGAGCAAGCGCATTTCGGACCTGGAAGCGGCCGTGGGCGCGCCGCTGCTGTACCGGCATGCCGCCGGCGTCGAGCTGACCGAAGCCGGCCAGGCGTGTTTCCGCCATGCGGTGGGCATCCTGCAGGATGTCGAGCGCATGGCGGGCGCGCTGTCCGACTTTGCTGCGGGCACGCGAGGGCTGGTGCGGGTGTGGGCCAACACCTCGTCGATCACGCAGTTCCTGGCCGACGACCTGGCTGCCTTCATGCTGGCCAACCCCGCCATCCGCATCGCGCTGGAGGAGCAGGACAGCGGCGACATCGTTGCCGCGCTGCGCGAGAACCGGGCCGATCTCGGCATCTTTGCCGCCGGCACGCCGTGCGAGGGCCTGCAATCGTTCGACTACCGCGAGGATGACCTCGCCCTGGTCACGCCGCGCGGCCACCCGCTGGCGGGCCGCAAGCAGGTGCGCTTTGCCGAGGCCGTCGATTTCGATTTCGTCAGCCTGCCGCCGGGCACCTCGCTGGCCGCGCAACTGCTGGAGGAAAGCCAGCGCCTGGGCAAGCCGCTGCGCCTGCGCATCCAGGTGCGCAGCTTCGAGGCGGTCTGCCGCATGGTGGCCTCGGGGCTCGGGGTGGGTGTGCTGCCGCGTATCGCCGCGCAGGCGCATGTCGCCAGCCTGCCGGGCGCGGGCCTCGCGCTGGTGCCGCTGGACGACGACTGGGCGCATCGCCGCCTGCTGGTGGGCGTGCGCGACCCCGATGCGCTGACCAGTTCCGCGCGCCTGCTGATGGCGCATCTGCTCGGCAACCCCGCCGCGCTCTGACCTTCCCAACTTCCCATTACGCTTGATCGCCATGCCGACACAGGTTTTGCAGGACATCCGCGTGCTCGAACTCGGGCAACTGATCGCCGGGCCGTTTGCCGCCAAGACGCTGGCGGACTTCGGCGCGCAGGTCATCAAGATCGAGCCGCCGGGGCAGGGCGATCCGCTGCGCAAATGGCGGATGCTGCATGAGGGCACCTCGGTGTGGTGGGAGGCGCAGTCGCGCAACAAGCAGTCGGTATGCGTCGATCTGCGCGTGCCGGAGGGGCAGGACGTGGTGCGCAGGCTCGCGGCCGAGGCCGATGTGCTGATCGAGAATTTCCGGCCCGGCACGCTGGAGAAATGGGGGCTGTCATACGAGGCGCTGTCGGCCATCAATCCCAGGCTGATCATGCTGCGCGTGTCGGGCTAAGGCCAGACCGGCCCCAAGCGCGATGAGCCCGGCTTCGCGGCCATCGCCGAGGCCATGGCCGGCCTGCGCTACCTGACGGGGGAGCCGGGCCGTCCGCCGGCCCGCGCCGGGCTGTCGCTGGGCGACACGATTGCCGGGCTGCACGGCGCGCTTGGCGTGCTCCTTGCTCTGTATGAACGCGATGCGCGCGGCGGCAAGGGGCAGGTGATCGACGCGGCGTTGTACGAGTCGGTGTTCAACCTGACGGAGAGCTTATTGCCCGAATATTCCGTGTTCGGCGCGGTGCGCCAGCCGGCGGGCGGGGCGCTGCCGGGCATCGCGCCATCCAATGCCTATCGCTGCGCGGGCGGCGAGTACGTGCTGATCGCCGCCAACGGCGACAACATCTTCCGCCGCCTGATGCTGCGCATGGGCCGTCCGGACCTGGCCGACGACCCTGGCCTCGCCCGCAACGACGGCCGCGCCGCGCGTGCCGGCGAGATCGACGCCGCGATCAACGCCTGGACGGGCATGTTGTCCATCGACGACGTCCTGGCCACGCTGCATGAGGCCGAAGTGCCGAGCGGGCGCATCTATACCGTCGCGGACATCGCGGCCGATCCGCATTACCGTGCACGCGGCGTGATCGAGACCGTGCGCGCGCAATCGGGCATCGAGGTGGACATGCCGGGCGTGGTGCCCAAGCTGTCCGGCACGCCGGGGGCCGTGCAGGCAAGCGCGCCGCGCCTCGGCCAGCACACGCGCGATGTCCTGCCGCGACACGGCCTGACCGATGCGCAGATCGACACGCTCGCCTCTCAGGGGGTGATCGCGGACGCCGCAGGATAGGACGATTCCACATGTTGGTCGAAGGACCATTGCGGTAACATCCGCGGCATTTATTCAGTTAGTCAACCCATTCGAAATGCAGGAGATGACGATTATGAGGATGCAAGGTATCGGGCGCTGGACCAAGTGGATGGGCGCTGCGCTGTGCGCGGCGAGCCTGCTGGCGGCCAGTCCCGCCGTGCTGGCCCAGGGCAAGCCCGAGAAGGCCAAGGTGACGATCGCCGTGGGCGGCAAGGCACTGTTCTACTACCTGCCGCTGACGATCGCCGAGCGCCTGGGCTATTTCAAGGATGAAGGCCTCGACGTCGAGATCGTCGACTTCGCCGGCGGCGCCAAGGCCCTGCAGGCGGTGGTGGGCGGCAGCGCGGACGTGGTGAGCGGCGCCTACGAGCACACGCTGGTGCTGCAGGCCAAGGGCCAGACCTACCAGGAGTTCGTGCTGCAGGGCCGCGCTCCGCAGATCGTGCTGGCGGTCAACAACAAGACCATGCCCAACTACAAGTCGATCGCCGACCTGAAGGGCAAGCGGATCGGCGTGACCGCGCCGGGCTCGTCGACCAACATCATGGTCAACTATGTGCTGGCGCGCGCCGGCATCAAGCCGAGCGAAGTCTCGTTCATCGGCGTGGGGCCGAGCAACGGTGCGATCGCCGCCGTGCGCGCCGGGCAGATCGACGCGCTGGCCAACCTCGACCCGGTCACGTCGATGCTGACGCAGAAGAACGAAGTGCGCATCATCTCCGACACGCGCACCCTGGCCGATACCCGCGCGGTGTTCGGCGGCAACATGCCGGCCGGTTGCCTGTATGCATCCACCTCGTTCATCCAGAAGAACCCGAACACCACGCAGGCACTGACCAATGCCATGGTGCGCGCGCTGAAGTGGCTGCAGAAGGCGGGCCCGTCGGACATCGTCAAGGCCGTGCCGGAGGCCTATCTGCTGGGCGACCGCGCGCTGTACCTGGCCGCGTGGGAGAAGGTGCGCGAGGCCATCTCGCCCGACGGCGTGATGCCGGACGACGGCCCCGCCACCGCGCTGCGCACGCTGTCGGAATTCGATGCGGAGGTGAAGGGCAAGCCGATCAAGCTGGACCAGACCTTCACCAACGCCTTCGTGCAGAAGGCCAACGCCAAGTACAAGTAAGCCCGGCACATTGCCCCTCGGCGCCCGGTTCCGTCCGGGCGCCTTGCTTTGGACGATTCCCCATGACGACGCCCGCGCTTTCGTTCGACCAGATCACCTGTACCTTCATCTCGGCTGACAACCCCGGCCAGCGCTACACCGCCGTCAAGGACACCTCGCTCGACATCCAGGCCGGCGAGTTCGTCTCAGTGGTGGGGCCGACCGGCTGCGGCAAGTCCACGCTGCTGAACTTGGCGGCAGGGCTGCTGCAACCGTCCTCGGGGCAGGTGCGCGTGTTCGGCGAGCCGCTGGCCGGCATCAACCGCCGCGCCGGCTACATGTTCCAGGCCGAGGCGCTGATGCCCTGGCGCAGTGCGCTCGACAACGTGCTGGCCGGGCTGGAGTTCCGTGGCATGCCGGCCAGGGAGGCGCAGGACCTGGCGCGTTCGTGGCTCGCGCGCGTCGGCCTGGCCGGGTTTGAAGACCGCTACCCGCACCAGCTCTCCGGCGGCATGCGCAAGCGCGTGAGCCTGGCGCAGACGCTGGTGCTGGACCCGGACATCATCCTGACGGACGAGCCGTTCTCCGCGCTCGACATCCAGACCCGCCAGCTGATGGAGAACGAGGTGCTGGACCTGTGGGCCGCCAAGCGCAAGGCCGTGCTGTTCATCACCCACGACCTGGACGAGGCGATCGCCATGAGCGACCGCGTGGTGGTGCTCGCCGCCGGTCCCGGCACTCACCCGATCGGCGAATTCACGATCGACCTGCCGCGCCCGCGCGATGTGGCCGAGATCCGCGACCACGCCGGCTTTGTCGACCTGCACGCGCGCATCTGGGGCGTGCTGCGCGAGGAAGTGCTCAAGGGCTACGCGCAGCACCGCCGCGCCGCCTGATCCGAATCCAACCGTTTCCTTCCATGGCCAATCGTCCGATTTCTCCGCTTTCGTTGCGTGCCTGGCAGCTCGGGCTGCTGGTCGTTACCCTGGCCGTGTGGCACGTCGCCACGCGCTCGCAGGAGGTGGCGTTCTTCTTTGGCGAACCGCTGATCGTTGTCCAGCGCATCTGGTCGTGGTTCGTCACGGAGGGCGACATCTACCAGCATCTCGGCGTCACGCTGGCCGAGACCGTGCTGGCCTTCGGCATCGGCACCGCCACCGGCCTGGGTGCGGGGCTGTGGCTGGCGCTGAGCCCGTCCGTCTCGGCCGTGCTGGACCCGTACATCAAGGCCGCCAACTCGATGCCGCGCGTGATCCTTGCGCCGATCTTCGGCGTGTGGTTCGGGCTGGGCATCTGGTCCAAGGTGGCACTGGCCGTCACGCTGGTGTTCTTTATCGTCTTCTTCAACGTCTACCAGGGCGTGAAGGAGGTCAGCCCGGTGGTGCTGGCCAACGCGCGCATGCTGGGCGCCTCGCAGCGGCAACTGCTGCGCTTCGTCTACCTGCCGAGCGCGACCAGCTGGGTGTTCTCGTCGCTGCATACCTCGGTCGGGCTGGCCTTCGTCGGCGCGGTGGTGGGCGAATACCTGGGCTCCGCGCGCGGCGTCGGCTACCTGATCCTGCAGGCCGAGGGCACGTTCGGCATCAACACGGTGTTCGCCGGCATCGTCGTGCTGACGGTGTTCGCGCTGCTGCTGGACTGGCTGGTCGGCCTGGTGGAAAAGCGCCTGATGCGCTGGCAGCCCAAGACCGGCGAAACCGAAAAACTGTAAGTCACATCGACCCTGCCGCGCGCAGGGTCATGCAACTAGACGGTCGGTCTACTACAATCCGTCCCATCATGAGCAAGCATCCCGAACCCGTCACCGCCGAAGGCGCCGAAGCCCGGCACGATACCCGCGACCGCATCCTGGACGCAGGGGCCGAGCTGATCCTCGGACGGGGCTTCTCGGCTGTTGGCCTGGCGGAGATCCTTGGCCGCGCGCAGGTGCCCAAGGGCTCGTTCTATTACTACTTCGATTCCAAGGAAAACTTCGGCGTCGCGCTGCTGGAACGGTATTTCCAGGACTACGACGCCGGTGTCGTCAGCCTGTTCAACGACACGCGCATGACGGCGCGCGAACGGCTGCTTCGCTATTTCACCGCGTGGATCGATCTGCACGAGCGCAGCGCCTGCGAGATCATCTGCCTGGCGGTCAAGCTGTCGGGCGAGGTCTCCGATCTGTCGGAGCCGATGCGCAAGGTGCTGTCGGCCGGCATGACGCGCATGGTCGAGCGCATCGCCGCGGCCGTGGCGGCGGGCGTGGGGGATGGCTCGCTCGCGCCGGTGGCCGATCCGAGCGGGCTGGCCGAAGGGCTGTACGCGATGTGGATGGGCGGGGCGCTGCTGGCCAAGGCGCACCGGTCGACCGCGCCGTTCCACGGCTGCCTCGCACAGACCGAAGGGTTGCTGGCCAAGCCGAGGCATTGAGCGCACATGACGCCATGCCGGCGAGGCACGTTCCTCGCCTTTCTTTTGGTCCGACCATAGACGACCGGTCTAATACTTGAGCTGGATGTTCCAGTCTCTCTTTCCAGGAGCCGAGATGACACAACAACTGCTTTCCCCCATCCAGGTCGGCCAGACGGCCCTTACCAACCGCGTCGTGATGGCGCCGCTCACGCGCTCGCGCGCCGGCCAGCCCGGCGACGTGCCGACCGAGCTCAACATGAGCTATTACGAGCAGCGCGCCACCGCGGGCCTGATCGTCACCGAGGCCACGCAGATATCCCGCCAGGGCCAGGGCTATGCCTGGACGCCGGGCATGTACACCGATGCGCAGGAAGGCGGCTGGAAGGCCGTGGTCGATGCCGTGCACGCCAAGGGCGGCCGTATCTCGCAGCAGCTGTGGCACGTGGGCCGCATCTCGCACACGCTGCTGCAGGAGAGCGGCCAGGCGCCGGTCGCGCCGTCGGCCATCGTCGCCAAGGGCGCGCAGAGCTTCGTCGTGCAGCCGGACGGCACGCCTGCCAACGTGCAGACCAGCGAGCCGCGCGCGCTGGCCACGGAGGACATCCCCGGCATCATCGCGCAGTATCGCCAGGCCGTGCAGCGTGCCCGCCGCGCCGGTTTCGACTTCGTCGAAGTCCACGCCGCCAACGGCTACCTGCTGCATCAGTTCCTGTCGACCAACAGCAACCAGCGTACCGACCAGTACGGCGGCTCGCTGGAGAACCGGGCCCGGCTGATCCTGGAGGTGGTCGACACGGCCATCGCCGAGATCGGCGCCGAGCGCGTGGGCGTCCGCCTGTCGCCGCACTTCGTCGCGCATGACATCGCCGATACCGAAGCCGAGGCCAGCGCGCTGTACCTCGCGCGTGAACTGACCCGGCGCGGCGTCGCCTACCTGCACATCGCCGAGCCGGACTGGGCGGGCGGTCCGGAGCTCTCGGAGGCGTTCCGCCGCCAGCTGCGCGACGCGTTCAAGGGCACGCTGATCGTCTGCGGCCAGTACAGCGCGGAAGAGGGCGAACAGATGATCGCCTCGGGCCTGGCGGATGCCGTCGCCTTCGGCCGCCCCTTCATCGCCAATCCGGACCTGGTGGCGCGCTTTCGTGCCGGCGCCGGCCTGAACACGCCGGACCGCTCGACCTTCTACGGTGGCCAGGAGAAGGGCTACACCGACTATCCGACGCTGGAAGAAGCCGCCTGAGCGGTTCTCCACGCCAACAAAAAAGCCGCGCCGGCTTGCTGCCCGCGCGGCTTTTTCTTGTCAAACGCTGACGACGCTTACGGCTGGATCACCACTTTGCCCGTTACCTTGCGCGCCGCCATGTCGAGCAGCGCCTGCGCGGTCTGCTCCAGCGGATAGCGCGCCGAGATATGGGGGCGGATCTTGCCTTCCTGCATCCACCCGAGCATCTGCATCATGTTGGCGAGATTCGTCTTCGGCTCGCGGCGGGCGAATTCGCCCCAGAACACGCCGACCAGCGACGCCCCTTTGAGCAGCGCGAGGTTCAGCGGCATCTTGGGAATCTCGCCGTTGGCAAAGCCCACCACCAGATAGCGGCCGCGCCAGGCGATCGAGCGGAAGGCCGGCTCCGCATAGATGCCCCCGACCTGGTCGTAGATGACGTCCGGGCCTTTGCCGTCGGTCAGCGCCTTGACGCGCTCGCGCAGGTCTTCCGTGGTGTAGTTGATCAGTGCGTCGGCGCCGTGCTCCTTGCAGACGGCCAGCTTCTCATCGCTCGACGCCGCCGCGATCACACGAGCGCCGATCGCTTTGCCGATCTCGATCGCCGCCAGCCCCACGCCGCCCGCCGCGCCTAGCACCAGCATGGTCTCGCCCGCCTTCAACTGCCCACGGTCGACCACCGCATGGTGCGACGTGCCATAGGTGAGGGTGAACGCTGCCGCCGTGTCGAACGCCATGCCCGGCGGCATCGGCATCACCATCTTGGCCGGCGCCTTCACCTGCGAGGCGAACGCGCCCTGGCCGAGGAAGGCGATCACGTGGTCGCCCGCTTTCACGTGCGAGACGCCATCGCCCACCGCGCGCACCTCGCCGGCCAACTCCGAGCCCGGCGTGAAGGGCAGCTCGGGCTTGAACTGGTATTTGTTCTGGATGATCAGCACATCAGGAAAGTTCACGCCGGCGGCTTTCACGTCGATGACGACTTCGCCGGCACCGGGCGCGGGGTCCGGCAGGGTTTCGATCACCAGCGATTCGGGCGGGCCCCAGGTCTTGCAGACGACGGCTTTCATCTTGTCTCCTGATTGGTGTGTGCTGCGACGACGAATCCGTGTATACCGAGCAGTGTAGCCGAATAAAAGCGCGGTCGTTCTATTCAGTTCCGGCCCGGGCACGCGGCAGGCATTGCCGATGCATTTGTATGGCACGTGCACGGTCTGCGTGCAAGCGCGAATCCGTGACCGTGCTCGGTTACAATCCGCGCCATGCACATTCTTCTCGCCAACGACGACGGTTATCTCGCGCCAGGCCTCGCGGCACTCCACCGGGCGCTCGCTCCGCTGGGGCGCATCACGGTGGTGGCGCCGGAGCAGAACCACAGCGGCGCTTCCAACTCGCTCACGCTGCAGCGTCCGCTGTCCGTGTTCCAGGCGGCCGAGGGCGCCCAGAAGGGTTTCCGCTTCGTCAATGGCACGCCGACCGACTGCGTGCATATCGCGCTCACCGGCATGATCGAGGAGAAGCCCGATCTCGTTGTCTCTGGCATCAACCAGGGGCAGAACATGGGCGAAGACGTGCTGTATTCCGGCACCGTCGCCGCCGCCATCGAGGGCTACCTGTTCGGCGTTCCGGCGATCGCTTTCTCGCAGGTCGATAAGGGTTGGACCTATCTGGACGCCGCCGAGCGCATTGCGCGCGAAGTGGTGGAGCGCTATCTGTCCGATCCGCTGGACGGTCCCATGCTGCTCAACGTCAATATCCCGAACCTGCCCTATGCCGAAGTGGCGGGCTGGCGTGCGACGCGGCTGGGCAAGCGGCACCAGTCGCAGCCGGTGATCCGCCAGGAGAATCCGCGCGGCGAACCGATCTACTGGGTGGGCGCCGCCGGCGATGCCAAGGATGCCAGCGAAGGCACTGACTTCCATGCGGTGGCGCATGGCTTCGTCTCGCTGACGCCGCTGCAGCTCGACCTGACCGACACGGCGCAGTTGTGCGCCGCGCGTCGTTGGCAGACGCCATGACCGCAGCGGTGGCCCATGTCTGAACGTTCACGCGGTCGGCGCTTTCCGTTGACGCTCGACGCGGTGGTCGAGCGCAAGCCGGCCGAGCGTCAGCGCGAGACACGGATTTCGTCCGGCGTGAACGCCGCGTCGCGGCAGACGCCCGCGCGTACGGCTTCCGCCGAGCGCGTGAATGCCGCGCCCGCGCCGGGCCCGGCGCCGCAGCGCGTGGCCGGCGTCGATGCCGCCGTCGGCACCGTGGCGGCCAGCGCGGTGCAGGCACGCACCCAGGCTGCGCACGCAGCCGCCGGCGGCATGGCCTCGGATCGCGCGCGCCAGGCGCTGGTTGCCCGCGTGCAGGCCGCAGGCGTGACCGATGCGCGCGTGCTGGCCGCGATCGGCAGGGTGCCGCGCCACCTGTTCGTCGATGCCGGGCTCGCCTCGCAGGCATACGAAGATGCCGCGCTGCCGATCGGCCACCAGCAGACCATTTCCAAGCCCTCGGTCGTCGGCCGCATGATCGAGCTGCTGTTGCGGGAGCGTCCCGAGCCGTCCGCGCGGGCTGCGCAGGCGCTCGCGCAACCGTTGTCGCGCGTTCTCGAGATCGGCACCGGCTGCGGCTATCAGGCCGCGGTGCTGTCGCAGGTGGCCGGCGAAGTGTATTCGATCGAACGCATCCGTCCGCTGCACGAGAAAGCCAAAGCGAACTTGCGGCCACTTCGCGTGCCAAACATCCGCCTGCATTACGGCGACGGCATGCTGGGGCTGCCCAAGGCCGCGCCGTTCGATGCGATCATCGTGGCCGCCGCGGGGCTGGAGGTGCCGCAGGCACTGCTCGACCAGCTCGCCATCGGCGGCCGGCTGATTGCACCGGTGGCGACGGACCGCGCCGGCGGACCGTCGCAGCAACTCGTGCTGATCGAGCGTCGCGGCCGCTTCCAGTTTCACAGTACCGCGCTTGAAGGCGTTTTCTTTGTCCCGTTAAAATCAGGAACTGTTTAGCATGTTCACCCTCCGGAGCTCCATGAACCCTCCAAGCCCCGCACGTGCCGGCCGGCTCGCTGTGGCGATGGTGTCGGCCGCGCTGCTGGCGGCTTGCGCATCCTCCGGCAATCAGGCGCCCGTCCTCGATCGCACGTCGCATGCCGGCAGCGCGCCCACCGCACCGCAGGAACCGCCCCCGCCGGGCTACTATCGGGTCAAGCGTGGCGATACGCTCTATAGCATTGCGCTACGCAACGGCCAGGCGCCGCGCGATCTCGTGGCGTGGAACAACATCGCCAACCCGAATCAGATCGAAGTCGACCAACTGATCCGCGTGGTGCCGCCGAATGCGGATGTCAATACCAACGGTGTCGTCGTCACGCCGGTCCGCCCGGGTAATACCACGACGCAGCCGATCGATTCCACGCCGGCTGCAATGCCGCCTGTCGCTTCGTCCGGCGCGTCTGCCGGGGCAACGGATGGCGCGATCGCACTGGCCTGGCCCGCGCACGGCCAGGTGATCGGCCGCTTTGACGACAAGGTCAACAAGGGCATCGACATCGGCGGTAAGCGGGGTGACCCGGTCACGGCCGCCGATGATGGGAAAGTGATCCACGTCGGACCCTTGCGTGGGTACGGGAATCTTGTCATCATCAAGCACAACGATACGTTCCTGACCGCCTACGGCAACAACGATAAGGTTCTGGTCACCGAGCAATCCACGGTCAAGAAAGGGCAGAAGATCGCAGAAATGGGCAGCACCGATGCGGACCGCGTAAAACTTCACTTCGAAGTGCGCCGCAACGGCAAGCCGGTCGATCCGATGCGTTTCCTTCCGCCGCAATAGAGGAATGCATGCCGCGCCAGAAAGCCGCCACATCTGCCAACCCCGCCGATGAGACCATCAGCGCTGTCGATGGCCCGAACGCCCCAAACGGGCGTAGCGGGCGGCGTGCGCGCGGCGCAGCGCCGGCAGCCTCCGATGACATTGAAGTCGTCGACACCCTGATCGATGAGATGCCCGCCGCCGAGCCCACCGACGTCGCCGATACCGCGGACGCCAATGACAGCGCCGACGAACCCGACGAGGAGGATGAGGACGACGAGGATGCCGCACCGGAGGAAGACTTCCGCACGGTGTTGCAGGCCGAGCTGGCCGCCGACACCGTCCAGCACTACCTGAACCGCATCAGCATCAAGCCGCTGCTGACGCCGGCGGAGGAGCTGCACTTCTCCACGCTGGCCAAGGCTGGTGAGTTCGCCGCGCGGCAGGTGATGATCGAGCGCAACCTGCGCCTGGTGGTCAGTATCGCCAAGGGCTATCTGAATCGCGGCGTGCCGCTGCTGGACCTGATCGAAGAGGGCAACCTGGGGCTGATGCACGCGATCGAGAAATTCGATCCGGAGCGCGGTTTCCGTTTCTCCACGTATGCCACGTGGTGGATCCGCCAGAGTATCGAGCGTGCCATCATGAACCAGGCGCGCACCGTCCGTCTGCCGGTGCATGTGATCCGCGAGCTCAACCAGGTGCTGCGCGCCAAGCGCCATCTGGAAAAGAGCGGCATCGACGGCCGCGATGCCAGCATCGAAGACATCGCCCACCTGCTCGGCAAGACGACCGACGAGGTGCAGGACGTGCTCTCGCTCAACGAGCACACCACCTCGCTCGATACGCCGTTCGACCTGGACCCGGGTACCAGCCGGCTCGATTTTCTGTCGGACGAGCACGGCGCCTCGCCGGACCAGGAAGTCGCGCACCGCGAGCTGTCGCAGTTGATGAAATCCTGGCTGGCCCGGTTGTCCGACAAGCATCGCTATGTGGTGGAGCGCAGGTTCGGCCTCAACCACATCGAGCCCGCCACCCTCGAAGAACTGGCTGCCGAGATGGGCCTGACGCGCGAGCGCGTGCGCCAGATCCAGCAGGAAGCGCTGGTCAAGCTCAAGCGGCATTTTGCCTCGCAGGGCGTGCGCAAGGATGCGGTGCTGTAAGGCTTGCCCTTCCTCAATCCACGTCTTCTATCCCGCGTCGCGCAGCTCCAGCAACATCGGCTGGTGGTCTAATGCTTGCGTTGCGCTGTTGACTTCCACGCGGGCCACGCGCGTCTTCAGCGGTTCGCTGACCAGCATGAAATCGCAGGCGTAAGCCGGCTCCGTCCAGCCGGTCCGGTCGTGCACGCCGAACGTCGGCGGTTGCGGCTCGGGGCCGTGCGCAATTTTCCAGGCGTCGTACAGGGCGGCCGTCGCGTGCGAGAACGGTACGGTGGCGAGTCGTTTGGGCGTGGAATCCCGCTTACAGTTGAAATCGCCGCAGATGATGGTGGCGTATGTCTGCGCGAGCGGACGGAACGGGCCATCGGCGGGCTCCGGCCCCAGCGTGGGCGGATGGGCCGTGCGCATGCAGCCCTCCACATGGAGCGCGCGCAGGGCATCGATCTGCGCGATGCGTTGCGTTTCCGAGTAATACTCCAGGTGCGTGCTGACCACGCGCAACGGCCCGAACGGCGCTTGCACGGTCGCCTCGATGGCCATGCGTGGCATCGTCGGGCTGGTGTCGACCGGGCAGGGCAGGGCATGCCGCGCGACGTGTAGCACCGGCAGCCGTGTGGCGATGGCATTGCCGAAGCGCTGGATGCGAGCGCCCTCGTGACGCTCCAGTGCAATGCCGTCGATCAGGGTGAATTCTTGTCCGAGTGCCCTGGCCAGTTCATGCCACTGGTCGTCGCCCGGTTGGCCGGGCAGATTGCCGAAGCCCGACGTGACCTCCTGCAGGCACAGCACATCGAACGGCCCCATGGCGCGCGCTTCGGCCAGCATGCGTGGCAGATCGACCCGGCCATCCACGCCGCGGCCCCACTGGATGTTCCATGTCAGGATGATGGTGCCCATGCCGGTTCTCCGGTGTCTTACAATGCCGCCTTTGTCCCCCATTCGCCCAGGCTCGCCCGTGTCTCAAGCTGCACCTCCCGCTTCGCCTCCGTCGCCGGCTTCGGAATCTTCCGCGTCGGTCAAGCTGCCGCGCGCATCGCGCAGCAAGCCCGAGGTGCCCGTGGCGGGGCCGCTGGAAATTGTTTCGCTCGATAACGAGGCGCGCGGCGTGGGTCGTCTGTCCAACGAGGATGGCTCGCCCGGCAAAGTGGTTTTCGTGGAAGGCGCGCTGCCGGGGGAGCGGGTGACCTATCGCAGCCATCGTGTCAAGCCGTCCTATGAGCAGGCCTCCCTGGTCGATATTCTGCGCCAGTCGGCCTCGCGCGTGACGCCGCAGTGCAAATTCTTCGGCGTCTGCGGCGGCTGTTCGATGCAGCATCTGGATTCGCGCGCGCAGCTCGCCATCAAGCAGCGTGTCCTGGAAGACGACCTGTGGCACTTGGCCAAGCTCCGTCCCGATGTGGTGTTTCGCCCCATCGCCGGGCCGGATTGGGGTTATCGCTATCGTGCGCGGCTGACCGTGCGCCATGTGGCGGCCAAGGGCGGGGTGCTGGTGGGCTTCCACGAGCGCAAGAGCAGCTATGTGGCCGATATGACCTCATGCGAGGTGCTCCCTCCGCACGTGTCGGCGCTGCTGGTGCCGCTGCGCGAGCTGGTCGGTCGCCTGAGCATCGTCCAACGCATGCCGCAGATCGAGCTGGCGGTGGGCCAGGATGTGACCGCGCTGGTGCTGCGCATCCTCGAGCCGCTGACGTCGGCCGACGAGGCGGAACTGCGCTCGTTCGCCGACCGGCACGCCGTGCAGTTCTGGCTGCAGCCGAAAGGGCCGGACACGGTCTATCCGTTTTATCCGCTGGACCGTGCACTGACCTACACGCTGCCCGAATTCGGCATCACCATGCCGTTCAAGCCGACCGATTTCACGCAGGTCAACCACCAGATCAACCGCGTGCTGATGTCGCGCGTGCTCAAGCTGCTGGATGCCCAGCCGGGCGATCGTCTGCTCGACCTGTTCTGCGGTATCGGCAACTTCACGTTGCCGATGGCAACGCGCGGGCGCGAAGTGATGGGCGTCGAAGGCAGCGAAACGCTGACGACCCGGGCGTTGGCCAATGCGCAGCATAACGGGCTCGATGCGAAGACCACGTTTGCCTGCCGCAATCTGTTCGAGGTGACCGCGGACGACATCGCGGCGCTGGGCCGGTTCGATCGCTGGCTGGTCGATCCGCCGCGCGAGGGTGCGCTGGCGGTGTCGAAGGCGCTGGCTGAGCTGTCGCAGCGTGGCGGCGAAGCGGCGGCGCTGCTGCCCGGCCGCATCGTCTATGTGTCGTGCAATCCGGCCACCCTGGCGCGCGATGCGGGCCTGCTGGTGCACGAGGCTGGTTACCGCCTGGCGGGAGCGGGGGTGGTGAACATGTTCCCGCACACGTCGCATGTCGAATCGATCGCGGTGTTCGAGCGTGCCTGAGATGGGGCTTTCATGGGGCTCTGGCAAAGAAAAACCGGCGCATCAGGCGCCGGTTTTTTTTCTGCCGCGCCAGGTTTGACTCAGGCGCGAAATCAGTTGCGGTTGCCCCCAAAGATGCCCAGGATCGCAAGCAGGTTCGTGAAGACGTTGTAGACGTCCAGGTAGATCGCCAGCGCGGCCGTCACGTAGTTGGTCTCGCCGCCGTTCACGATGCGCTGCACGTCGTACAGGATGTAGGCCGAGAAGATGGCGATGGCCAGCACCGAGATCGTCAGCATCATCGACGGCAACTGCAGCCAGATGTTGGCCACGGAGCCGACGATCAGTACCAGCATGCCCATGAGCAGCCACTTGCCCAGTCCCGAGAAATCGCGCTTGCTGACGGTGGCCACGGTTGCCATCACCGCGAAGATGGTCGCGGTGCCGCCAAACGCCGTCATGATCAGTGCCGCGCCGTTCGAGAAGCCGAGGATCATGCCGATCAGCCGCGACAGCATGAGCCCCATGAAGAACGTGAAGCCGAGCAGCAGGGCGACGCCCACGCCGCTGTTCTTGAAACGTTCGATGGCGTAGAAGAAGCCGAAGGCCACCCCCATGAAGATCAGGAAGCCCATCAGCGGTCGGCCGGCCATCAGGTTGAAGCCTGTGGCGACACCGATCCACGCACCCAGGATGGTGGGGATCATGGAAAGTGCGAGCAGCCAATAGGTATTGCGCAGCACGCGATTGCGGACGGCCAACGCGCCGGCGGTGCCGGAAGCGCCAAAACCGTACGTGTTGAGTTGGTTGTCCATGCGAACTCCTTCGGTGGGTGACATTGCAGACAATGCGGATCGGCCAGAATGTGGCATCGGGGGTGCGGTTTTGCAAGCCGCATCATCCCAGGTTGGAGGGAGCAGGATGCCACGCGGTTCCGGCCTCCGTGTGCTGATCCGGCGTCAAAGTGATGCGTTCAGGTGACTTCAGGTGCCCTCGATAAGCCAATCTTAAGCGTGTTCAGCGGGCGGTGCCGTCACAGCTGGGAAAAGTGATGCCGGAGCCGCGCATGACGGATGGCGGGGCGCTCGGGCTGGTTGTACCGGTGCCATCCAATCTCAGCGGCGTACGTGCTACAATCCAACGTTTATCTTTGACGTAACATCTTCATTTTTTGGAGTTTTTGATGGCGATCGAACGCACTCTGTCGATTATCAAACCGGATGCCGTGGCCAAGAATGTCATTGGCCAGATCTACGCGCGCTTCGAAGGCGCCGGCCTGAAAGTCGTGGCGGCCAAGATGATCCACCTGTCGCGTGCTGAGGCTGAGCAGTTCTACGCCGTTCACAAGGAGCGCCCGTTCTTCAAGTATCTGGTCGACTTCATGATCTCTGGCCCGGTGATGGTGCAGGCACTGGAAGGCGAAAGCGCCGTCGCCAAGAATCGCGACCTGATGGGTGCAACCGATCCGAAGAAGGCCGAGGCGGGCACCATCCGCGCCGATTTCGCCGACACCATCGACGCCAACGCCGTGCACGGCTCGGACGCCGCCGAAACGGCTGCCGTGGAAGTCGCTTTCTTCTTCCCCGGCCTGAACATTTACAGCCGCTGAGCGTCAACACTAGACTGGCATTGGCGGTTTCGGGCAGCAAGTCATGAACGATATGGTGAATCTCCTCGATTTCGACGCGCAGGGCCTGCTCGCATATTGCGAGAGCCTGGGCGAGAAGTCGTTTCGCGCCAAGCAATTGCAGCGCTGGATTCACCAGTCGGGCGCCGCCGATTTTGGCGAGATGACCGATCTCGCCAAGTCGCTGCGCGAGAAGCTTGCGATCCGCGCCACCATCCAGGCGCCGGCAGTCATCTCCGATCACCTGTCGTCGGACGGCACGCGCAAGTGGCTGGTCGACGTGGGGGCCGGCAATGCCGTCGAGACGGTGTACATCCCCGAGGAGACGCGCGGCACGCTGTGCGTGTCTTCGCAGGCGGGGTGTGCCGTCAACTGCCGGTTCTGTTCGACCGGCAAGCAGGGGTTCTCGCGCAACCTCAGCACGGGCGAGATCATCGGCCAGCTGTGGATGGCCGAGTTCGCCGTGCGCAAGCAGCTTGGCCGCGGCCCCAAGGACGACCGTGTCATCACCAACGTCGTGATGATGGGCATGGGCGAGCCGCTGCTCAACTACGACGCCGTGGTGCCGGCCATGCGCCTGATGCTGGACGACAACGCCTATGGCCTGTCGCGCCGGCGCGTGACGTTGTCCACTTCCGGCGTGGTGCCGATGATGGACCGGCTGTCGCGCGATTTGCCGGTGGCGCTGGCGGTTTCGTTGCACGCCTCCAACGATGCGCTGCGCGATGTGCTGGTGCCGCTCAATAAGAAGTATCCGCTGGCTGAGCTGATGGCGGCCTGCCGCCGTTATCTCGAATTCGCGCCGCGCGACTTCATCACCTTCGAATACTGCATGCTGGACGGCGTCAACGATTCCGTCGAGCATGCGCGTGAACTGCTGCGCGTCATTGCCGACGTGCCGTGCAAGTTCAACCTGATTCCGTTCAACCCGTTCCCCGAATCGGGCTTGAAGCGCTCGAACAACGAGCAGATCCGCCGATTTTCGCAGGTGCTGCTGGACGCGGGTATCGTCACCACGATCCGCAAGACGCGCGGCGACGATATCGACGCGGCCTGCGGTCAGTTGGCCGGCGAGGTCAAGGACCGTACGCGCCTGGCCGAGCGCGGCAAATTCGGCAAGACTGTTCCGATCCCGGTGGTCGGGGCCGACTCCACTCACCGTATGGGTACCGCATGAAGCGTTGGTCGATTGCTGTCAGTCTGGTTTTGACGCTGGCAGCCGCCGGGTGTGCATTGCCGCCGCCGGCTCAGACGCAGGACGTCAAGACGCTCTCCGATCAGACCGATATCAGCCGGCGTGCCGCGATCCGGCTGCAGCTGGCGACGCAATACCTGGAGGCCGGGCAGGCCGCTACGGCGCTCGATGAGATTAAGAACGCCATTGCGATCGACCCGTCCGTGCCGGGTGCCTACCATATCCGCGCGTTGGCGTATATGAACCTCGGTCAGCACGAACTGGCCGACGACAGCTTCCGGCGTGCCCTGGCCACGCAGCCGAACGATGGCGACCTGCTGAACAACTACGGCTGGTTCCTGTGCTCGCAGGGCGGCAAGCCCGATCAGGGCATGGCGATGCTGCGCCATGCCATCGAGGTACCCGCCGTCGGCAGTTCCTCCAAGCCGTGGACCAACCTCGGCGTCTGCCAGATGCGCCAGGGCGACCTGGACAGCGCCGAGAAGAGCTTGACGCGCGCGACCTATATCGATGCGAACAACCCGCTGACCAATCTGACGCTGGCGCAGCTCCACTACAAGCGCAGCGACTACGCGCGCGCCATGTCGTTCATCGAACGTGTCAACGGCCGCGGCAATCCGACGGCCGAGAGCCTGTGGTTGGGCGCCCGCATTGCGCGCCGCCTGGGTGACGTCTCACAGCAGAACGCGTGGAGTGCCCAGTTGCAGCGCCGTTTCCCCAATGCGCCCGAAGAGGCGGCTTTCGAGAGAGGAGCGTGGGATGACTGAACGCGATGCGGCGAGCACCGGCGATCATGCGCCAGGTGGTACGCCCGCCCAGCCTTCCGCGGTGTCGCACGACCGTGATGATGCGTTGCGCCAGATTGCCGGGCGCCTGCGTGCCGGCCGTGAAAGCCAGCGCCTGACGATCGAGGATATCGCAACACGCCTGAAAGTGGCACCGGCCAAGCTGCTGGCGGTGGAGTCCGGCGATATCAGCGGCCTGCCGGACATGACGTTTGCCAAGGGCCTGATCCGCACGTACGCACGTGTACTGCAGGTCGAGGTCGATGACCAGCTCGCCCGCCTCAACGTGCGCGCGCAGGTCGCCAACATTGGCTTGCGCCCGGAGGGCGGTCTCGGGGAGTCGTTCTCCGACAAGCCGAGCTTTGCCGCGCGCCGCAATGGTCGCCGCTGGCTGATTGGCGTGCTGGTCGCCGTGGCGCTGATCGGCGGTGCGCTGGCTGGCATGGACCGGCTCAAGCAATGGCTGGCTTCCTACGTGCCGGAAACCGCGCAGACCGCTGCCGAGCCGGCCGCAAAGGCACCCGCGACAACCGAGCCGGCGCCCGCGAGCACAGAGGCGTCGGTGCCGGCCGCCACGACGAGCCCGGCGGAGGCGCCTGCCGCGTCGATGCCGACGCCGCTGACGCCGGCCGCGCCCACCGAGCCGGCCTCCGGCACCGTGACAGCGCCGCTGGCGCCGCCGCCGACGCTGCCGCGCTCCGACGCGGGGACCACGGTGGTGCCTGTCGCGGCAGCGGCTGCCGTCAAGCCAGCCATCGTCAACGTCGATGCGTCGTCGGCCCTTGTCGCGTCTGCCGAGGCGGTCAAGCCGGCCGTCGGCGATGCCGGCGGCAGCGCGCTGTCGGTGCGTTTCTCGGGCGCCTCGTGGTACGAGATCAAGGACAAGTCGGGCAGGACGCTGGCCAGCGGCCTGGCAAAGGAAGGCGACGCGCGGGACTTGACCGGCATGCCGCCGTTCAAGGTCGTCTTCGGCAATGCCGAGTCGGTCGAGTCGCTGACCGTGTCCGGTGCACCGGTCGATATCCAGAAGTACGCCCGCAACCGCGTGGCGCGGGCCACGCTGCCCTGAACCGTTTTTTGTTGAACGGCGCTCGCGCATTGTCGGCGTGGCGCCTTGCCAGATCATGCAGATGACTACGCCTCTTGATTGCGCTCCCGCCTTGCCCGGTCCGCTCCCGCGCCGGCACTCGCGTGCTGCCGAGGTCCGCTGGGGCGAGCGTCTGGTTCGCGTGGGCGGCGACGCGCCGGTCTGCGTGCAGTCGATGACCAACACCGACACGGCCGACGCCATCGGTACGGCCATCCAGGTGAAGGAACTTGCGCGCGCAGGCTCCGAGCTGGTGCGCATCACGGTCAATACGCCGGAGGCCGCCGCCGCTGTCCCGGCCGTCCGCGAACAGCTCGACCGCATGGGCGTCGATGTGCCGCTGGTCGGCGATTTTCACTACAACGGCCACAAGCTGCTGCAGGACTATCCGGCGTGTGCCCAGGCGCTGTCGAAGTACCGCATCAACCCGGGCAACGTGGGGCAGGGTGCCAAGCGCGACACGCAGTTCGCCCAGATGATCGAGACCGCTTGCCGCTACGGCAAGCCGGTGCGCATCGGCGTCAACTGGGGCAGTCTGGACCAGGACCTGCTGGCGCGCATCATGGACGAGAACGCGCAGCGCGCCACGCCGTGGGACGCGCGTGCCGTGATGGTCGAAGCGCTGATCACGTCCGCCATCGAGTCGGCGCGCAAGGCCGAGGAGATCGGCCTGCCCGGCAGCCAGATCATTCTGTCGTGCAAGGTGTCGGCGGTGCAGGACCTGATCGCGGTCTACCGCGAACTGGCGCGCCGCTGCGACTACGCGCTGCACCTGGGCTTGACCGAGGCGGGCATGGGCAGCAAAGGGATCGTGGCGTCGACGGCCGCGCTGTCGGTGCTGCTGCAGGAAGGCATCGGCGACACCATCCGCATTTCGCTGACGCCGGAGCCGGGAGCGCCGCGCGAGAAGGAAGTCATCGTCGCGCAGGAGATCCTGCAGACCATGGGCCTTCGCAATTTCACGCCGATGGTCATCGCGTGCCCAGGCTGCGGCCGTACCACCAGTACGGTGTTCCAGGAGCTGGCGGCGCGTATCCAGTCGTATCTGCGCGAGCAGATGCCGGTGTGGAAGATGCAGTATCCCGGCGTCGAAGACATGAACGTCGCGGTGATGGGCTGCATCGTCAATGGCCCGGGCGAGAGCAAGCATGCCAATATCGGCATCTCGCTGCCGGGTACGGGCGAATCGCCGGCGGCGCCGGTGTTCGTCGATGGCGTCAAGGTGAGGACGCTGCGCGGCGAGCGCATCGCCGAAGACTTCCAGATACTCGTCGACGAATACGTGCGTACGCACTACGGTGCAGCGCAAGCGGAAGCATCGGCGGCAGAATAAGGCCCCGCATCGCGGGGCGACAGGCCGGCCTGGAGGACAACGGGCCGGCTTTTAACGTGACATCATGAGCGATACACAAAAACAACGCGTGCAGAAGATCGCGGGCGTCAAGGGCATGAACGATCTATTACCCGGCGATGCCCCGCTGTGGGAGCATTTCGACAATGCCGTGCGCAGCATGCTGCGTGCCTACGGCTACCAGCAGATCCGCACGCCGATCGTCGAGCACACCCAGCTGTTCGTGCGCGGCATCGGCGAAGTGACGGACATCGTGGAGAAGGAGATGTACTCCTTCACCGACTCGCTCAACGGCGAGCAGTTGACGCTGCGCCCGGAAGGCACCGCCGCCGCTGTGCGCGCCGTGATCGAGCACAACCTGCTGTACGACGGCCCCAAGCGCCTGTGGTACACCGGCCCGATGTTCCGCCACGAGCGTCCGCAGCGCGGGCGCTATCGCCAGTTCCACCAGGTCGGCGTGGAGGCGCTGGGCTTTGCCGGGCCGGACATCGATGCGGAAGTCATCCTGATGTGCCAGCGACTGTGGGACGACCTCGGCCTGGTGGGCCTGAAGCTGGAGCTGAACTCGCTCGGCCAGGCGGAAGAGCGCGAGGCGCACCGTGCCGACCTCATCAAGTACCTGGAAGGTTTCCAGGACATCCTGGACGAAGACGGCAAGCGGCGCCTGTACACGAACCCGCTGCGCGTGCTCGACACCAAGAATCCGGCGCTGCAGGAGATGGCTGCCGGCGCCCCCAAGCTGATCGACTATCTGGGCGACGAGTCGCGCAAGCACTTCGAGGGCGTGCAGACGCTGCTCAAGGCCAACAACATCCCGTACACGATCAATCCGCGCCTGGTCCGCGGGCTCGATTACTACAACCTGACCGTGTTCGAGTGGACGACCGACAAGCTCGGCGCGCAGGGCACGGTGGCCGGCGGTGGCCGCTATGACCCGCTGATTGAGCAGATCGGCGGCAAGCCGGCGCCCGCTTGCGGCTGGGCGATGGGCGTGGAGCGCATCATCGAACTGCTGGGCGAGGAGCACCTGGCGCCGGAGCCGCAGGGCTGCGACGTCTATATCGTCCATCAGGGCGACCAGGCGCAGATGCAGGCGCTGGTGGCGGCCGAACGGCTGCGCGACGCCGGTCTCGACGTGATCCTCCATTGCTCGCCGGAAGGCCGCAACGGCAGTTTCAAGTCGCAGTTCAAGCGCGCCGACGCGAGCGGGGCATCCTATGCGGTTATCATTGGCGACGACGAAGTCGCGGCCGGCGTGGCCCAGGTCAAGCCGCTGCGCGGCGACCCGAATGCGGATGCCCAGCAGACCGTACCGTCCGACCAACTGGTCGACCGGCTGATCGACGCCATGGTGGCGAACAGCGACTGACGATTTCTATCTAGCAAGCATGGCCTACGATCTCGAAGAACAGGAACAACTGGAGAGCCTCAAGCACTGGTGGCGCGACAACGGCAACGTGGTGACGTGGATCGCCATCGTGGTGCTGCTGGCCGTGGCGGCCTGGTTCGGCTGGCAGAACTGGCAGCGCAAGCAGGCCGGCGAAGCCTCGGTGCTGTACGAGCAGGTGCAGAAGGCGGTCGACGCCAAGGACGCCGAGAAGATCAAGCGTGCGGCCGCCGACATGGAAGACAAGTTCGGCCGCACCGCCTACGCGCAGATGGCCGCGCTGTCGGCCGCCAAGGCTCTGTATGAGGCCAATGACGCGGCCGGCGCCAAGGCGCAGCTGCAATGGACCCTCGACCACGCCAGCGACGATGAGTACAAGGCGGTCGCCAAGCTGCGCCTGGCTGGTCTGCTGCTGGACGAGAAGGCCTACGACCAGGGGCTCGCGCTCGTCTCGGGCGATGTCGCGCCGGCCTTCGCCGCGCTGTACGCCGACCGCCGGGGCGACCTGCTTGCCGCGCAGAACAAGAAGGACGAGGCCCGCGCCGCCTACAAGCTGGCGCTGGAGAAGTTCGGCCAGGCCGATGCGTCGGCACGCCAGATTGTGCAATTCAAGCTGGATGCCCTGGGCGGCGCCTGATCGGCGTGCGTATCGTCCGGCTGGCGCGGTTCAACGCATAACAAAGGATTTCGATTTCATGATTCACGCACTTGAGCCGGGTGGTGTCGCGCGTGTGGCGCGGGTGACGGTGTTGGTGTTGGTGCTGGCCGCTGCGCTGGGCGGTTGCTCGCTGTTCAGTAGCAAGAACAAGCACGAGCCCGCCAAGCTGCAGGACGTCCAGCAGGTGCTGGCCGTCCGCCAGGCGTGGAGCGTGAGCGTCGGCAAGAGTGGCCGCTACTTGATGCAGCCGGCCGTGGCCGGCGACAACGTCTACGTCTCGGCGGCCGGCGGCACGGTTACTGCGCTGGAAGGCGCGACCGGTCGTGCCGTCTGGCGGGGCAAGGCCGATGTCGACCTGACTTCCGGCCCGGGCAGCGACGGTACCCTGACGGCGGTGGCCGGCGAGAAGGGCACCATCATTGCCTTCGACGACAAGGGGGCGCAGAAGTGGAAAGCCTCGGTCAACGGTGAAGTGCTGACCGCACCGCTGGTCGGCCAGGGTCTGGTGGTGGTGCGTACCACCGACGGCCGCATCATGGGCCTGGATGGTGCCAGCGGCGAACGCAAGTGGATCTACCAGCGCTCGTCATCCGCACTGAACCTGCGCAGCAGCCTGCCGATGGTCTTCGCCGGCGACAACGTCGTGCTGGGCTTTGCCGGCGGCAAGCTGGGCGTGATCGCGGCCAACAACGGCGCGCTGCGGTGGGAGGCCACGGTGTCGTATCCGCGTGGCGTGTCGGAGATCGAACGCCTGAACGACGTGACCGGCACCCCGTCGATCGGCGGTCAGCAGGTGTGTGCCGTCAGTTTCCAGGGCCGCGTGGCGTGCTTCGACATTACGACCGGCGCTCCACGCTGGGGCCGTGATTTCTCGTCGCCGACCGGCGTGACGCAGGAAGACGGCAATCTGTTCGCGGCGGACGACAAGTCGGTCGTCTACGGCTTCAACGCCCAGAACGGTGCCGACCTGTGGAAGAGCGAAGCGCTGCTGTGGCGCGAGCTGGGTGCGCCGCTGGCGTTCGGCCACGCCGTGATCGTCGGCGACTTCGAAGGCTGGTTGCACTTCCTGTCGCGTGATGACGGCAAGTTTGTCGCTCGCGTGAAGGCCGATGGCAGCGCCATCAGCGCCGCGCCGGTGGTGGTGGGCCAGACGCTGGTCGTGCAGACGCGCGGCGGCGGCGTTTACGGCTACGTGCCGAAATAAGAGCAGGATGGTTTGGCGCGTGCCGCCGAGGTCGCGACGGCAAGCAATGCGCTCCCGGGGCGGCGGTGCCGTCCCATACCGGCGCCCGCGTTCTTCGCGGGCGCGTTGCATCTGTGCGGAAGACCGTGCCGGTGTCCGTTGAGCTGCATCAACCCGAATTTGCCGTGGCGCTATTTGCGCGCGGCGCATACGCATGAAACCAGTCATCGCCCTCGTGGGGCGGCCGAATGTCGGCAAATCGACCCTGTTCAACCGCCTGACGCGCTCGCGTGACGCGCTCGTCGCGGATATACCGGGCCTGACGCGCGACCGCCACTATGGCGAGGGCCGTGTCGGCGAGCGCCCGTTCATCGCCATCGATACCGGCGGTTTCGAACTTGTTGCCAAGGAAGGCATCGTTGCCGAGATGGCCAAGCAGACACGCCAGGCCGTGGTCGAAGCCGACGTGGTCATCTTCATCGTCGACGGGCGCCTCGGGCTGGCGCCGCAGGACCGCGTGATCGCGGACTACCTGCGCAAGACCGGCCGCCGCATCCTGCTGGCCGTCAACAAGGCCGAGGGCATGAAGTACACCACCGTGGCCACCGACTTCTATGAGTTGGGCCTGGGCGATCCGCGCGCGATTTCCTCCGCGCATGGCGACGGCGTGCGTGATCTCGTGGACGAGGCGCTCGATCTGGCGTTCGCCGAGCGCCCGGAGCTTGCCGAGGCAGCGGAGGGTCACGACCACGGCACGCGCATTGCCATCGTCGGCCGGCCGAACGTGGGCAAGTCGACCCTGGTGAACGCGCTGATCGGCGAGGAGCGCGTGATCGCGTTCGACATGCCCGGGACTACGCGCGACGCCATCTACGTGGACTTCGAGCGCAACGGCAAGCCATACACCCTCATCGACACGGCCGGCCTGCGCAAGCGCGGCAAGGTGTTCGAGGCGATCGAGAAGTTCTCGGTGGTCAAGACGCTGCAGTCCATCGCGGACGCCAACGTGGTGGTGCTGCTGCTCGACGCGCAGCAGGACATTTCCGACCAGGACGCGCATATTGCGGGCTTCATCGTGGAGTCGGGGCCGGCGCTGGTGATCGGCGTCAACAAGTGGGATGGCCTGGATGGCCATGCACGTGATCGCATCAAGCACGACCTGGAGCGCAAGCTGCAGTTCCTGTCGTTCGCCAACGTGCACTACATCTCGGCCAAGCAGCGCAGCGGCATCGGCGCATTGATGAAATCGGTGGACGATGCCTATGCCGCCGCCATGGTCAAGCTGCCGACGCCCAAGCTCACGCGCGTGTTGCAGGAGGCGGTCGAGTTCCAGCAGCCGCGGCGCGCCGGCGTGTCGCGCCCGAAGCTGCGTTATGCGCACCAGGGCGGTTCCAATCCGCCGATCGTGGTGATTCACGGGAATGCGCTGTCGAATATCCCGGAAACGTATCGCCGGTTTCTGGAAGGTCGGTTTCGCGACGCTTTCCAGCTCAAGGGCACGCCGCTGCGGATCGAATTTCGTACGAACAAAAACCCGTACGCCCAATCCAACGAGTGAGTGCTGCGTCGGCAGTGCTCGACAGTGGGAGCGTGTGGCGCGGGGAGGCGCAAAGGCAGCGCGGGAGGGATCACCAGGACGCCGGGCAGGGCGGCACCATGCCGCTGACACCGTCCGGAGTTTTCCGTTTGCTTTCCTGGATTTCTACGGCTAAATTCTCGGAGCATGGCGTTCTGCGCGCCATGGATGTTCGCTTGGTAGCATCTGGCCGACTCTTTTGACGAACTTTTTTTGCGTCGCCTGCTTGAACTAGGGGTCCCCGGCCCCCATAACCGATCACTAAACCTATAAATCTGGAGTGTGCCATGAGCAACAAAGGGCAATTGCTACAAGACCCGTTTCTGAATGCGCTGCGTAAGGAGCATGTGCCGGTGTCGATCTATCTCGTCAACGGTATCAAGCTGCAAGGCAATATCGAGTCGTTCGACCAATACGTCGTTCTGCTGCGCAATACCGTCACGCAGATGGTGTACAAGCATGCGATTTCCACTGTGGTGCCGGCGCGTGCCGTGAATTTCCGCGTGGATGAGGCCACCGACGCCTGAGTCGTCGCCTGACTGCCCGCCGCCGTTCGCGCGGCGGGTGCATTCTCCCCCGGTTTTCCCCGTTCCCGCCATTCCCGCTTGCCATCCCATCCCACCTCCAGCACGGAGCCGACGCGTGCCATCCTGGTCGCTGTCGATTTCGGCAAACATGATTTCCAGGAAAGTCTGAGCGAACTGGCGCTGCTGGCCTCGACCGCCGGCTCGGAGCCGGTGCGTGCCGTGACGGGCCGTCGTTCCCGGCCGGACGCCGCGCTGTTCATCGGCGCGGGCAAGGCCGAGGAAGTGAAGATTGCGGCGGACGAGGACGATGCCGAGATCGTCATCTTCAACCACGCGCTGAGTCCGGCGCAGCAGCGCAACCTGGAACGCTTCTTCGGCCGCCATGTGGTGGACCGGACTGGCCTGATCCTCGACATCTTCAGTCAGCGCGCGCAGAGCCACGTCGGCAAGGTGCAGGTGGAACTTGCGCGCGTGCGCTATCAGGCCTCGCGCCTGGTGCGCGCGTGGAGCCACCTGGAGCGGCAGAAGGGCGGGATCGGCATGCGTGGCGGCCCCGGTGAGCGTCAGCTCGAGCTGGACCGCCGGATGCTGGACGAGCGCGCCAAGCGACTGTCGGCCGAGCTCGACAGGCTGCAGCGCCAGCACGATACACAACGGCGTGCCCGCAGCCGCAACGATACGTTTTCCGTGTCGCTGGTCGGTTATACCAACGCTGGCAAGTCGACGCTGTTCAACGCGCTGACCAAGGCGCGGACCTACGCCGCCAACCAACTGTTCGCCACGCTGGACACGACGTCCCGCCGGCTTTATCTGGACGGGCTGGGGAACGTGGTGCTGTCGGACACCGTCGGCTTCATCCGCGATCTGCCGACGCAGCTGGTGGCTGCCTTCCGTGCCACGCTGGAAGAGACCGTCCATGCCGACGTGCTGCTGCATGTGGTGGATGCCGCAAGCGCGGTCAAGCACGAGCAGATGGAACAGGTCGACCGCGTGTTGGCCGAGATTGACGCCAGCGGCATCCCGCAGATCCTGGTGATGAACAAGATCGACGCGGCCGAGGAGCTGCGCACGCAGGGGCCGCGCATCGAGCGCGATGAGGCCGGCGCGGTGCGCCGCGTGTTTGTTTCTGCGCTCGATGGGACCGGGCTGGAGCTGCTGCGGGAGGCCCTGGTCGAGACGGCGAACCGCCTGCGCGAGCGCCCGCCGTCGCGTGACGGCGATTTCGATCCGCGTTTCGATACCCGCCGTGAGACCTCGCCGCCTCAACGTGACGAACTGTCGCAGGTTCCGCCCGCAAGTGCGCTTCCCGCCGAGCGCAGCGGACGAGACTGATAGAATCCACTGTTACATCGTTTGCTGTCAGACAATCAGGACAAGCCCAACCGCTCATGCCCGAGATTTCGACCCCGTCATCTTCCCTGGCCTCGCCCGCACTGGCGCGAGGCTTGCGGCACCGCCTGCGCGTGCTGCTTTCGCTGAACGATCCGCGCTGGGGTCGTGGCGATGACAACAACGCCGACCGCGAAGACAAGGATGATCCGAAGCGCCAAAGCAAGCCGCCCCAGGATGGCCCGCCCGACCTGGACGAGCTGTGGCGCGACTTCAACCGCCGTCTGAACAACCTGTTCGGCCGCAAGGAAGGCGGCAATGGCAACGGTCCGACGCCGCTGCGTCCCGGCAACGGCCGCGCGGGTTCCGGTCTGGGTGTCGGCGTGCTGCTGGCGGTGCTGGTGGGACTGTGGCTGGCCAGCGGCTTTTTCATCGTGCAGGAAGGCCAGACCGGCGTGATCCTGCAGTTCGGCCGCTTCAAGTATCAGGCGACTCCGGGCATCAACTGGCGCCTGCCGTATCCCATCGAGACGCACGAGATCGTCAACCTGTCGGGTGTGCGCACGCTGGAGATCGGCCGCACCACGCAGATCAAGGACACCAACCTGAAGGATTCGTCCATGCTTACGCAGGACGAGAACATCGTCGACGTGCGTTTCTCGGTCCAGTACAACATCGCCGATCCGGTCGAATACCTGTTCTACAACCGCACCGACCAGCGCGGCGACGAAGAGCTCGTGACGCAGGCGGCGGAGACGTCGGTGCGCGAGATCGTCGGCCGCAACAAGATGGACGCCGTGCTGTACGAAGGGCGCGATGCGGTCGGCCGCAACCTTGGGGAATCGATCCAGCGCATCCTGTCGGCGTACAAGACCGGTATCCGCATTCTGAGCGTCAACGTGCAGAGCGTGCAGCCGCCCGAGCAGGTGCAGGCGGCATTCGATGATGTGACCAAGGCTGGCCAGGACCGCGAGCGTGCGATTTCCGAAGGCCAGGCTTATGCCAACGACGTGGTGCCGCGTGCCAAGGGCACGGCCGCGCGCCTGGGCGAGGAGGCGCAGGGCTACAAGGCCCGCGTGGTCGCCCGCGCGGAAGGCGATGCTGCCCGCTTCGCATCGGTGCAGCGCGAATACGCGAAGGCGCCGCAGGTCACGCGTGACCGCATTTATCTGGAAACGATGCAGGACATCTACGCCAACGCGACCAAGGTGCTGGTCGACCAGAACGGCAGCGGCAACCTGTTGTACCTGCCGCTCGACAAGCTGATCACCCAGTCGCAGGCCGCCGACGCGGCGCGCCCGCAGCAGTCGCCCGGTGCGTCGCCGCAGGACAGCGGTTCGGCGCAGAACGTGCCGACGCCCTCCAATCCGTCGTCGATGAGTGACGCCGACTCGCGCTCGCGCGAGGCGCTGCGTAACCGCGACCGCGATTCCCGCTAAGAGGAGACGGCTCATGAATCGTCTGATTTCCGCCCTTGTGGCGCTGGTGATTGCCCTGGCGGTCTTGTCGTCGGTGGTGTTCGTGGTGGACCAGCGGCAGTACGCCGTGGTGTTCGCCTTTGGCGAGATCAAGCAGGTCATTAAGGAGCCGGGGCTGCACTTCAAGCTGCCGCCGCCGTTGCAGAACGTGATCTTCATGGACAAGCGCCTGATGACCATCGACGTGGCCGGTGCCGACCGCTTCATCACGGCCGAGAAGAAGAACCTGCTGGTCGACTGGTTCGTCAAATGGCGGATTTCCGATCCGCGCCTGTTCTACGTGAGCTTCAAGGGTGACAACCGCCTCGCGCAGGACAGCATGACGCAGAAGATCAACTCCATCGCCCGCGACGAATTCGCGCGCCGCACTGTCTCCGACGTGGTCTCGACCGATCGCGAGGCGGTGATGCAGAGCATCCTCAAGGGCGTGCAGGAATACGGCAAGTCGGTCGGTGTCGACATCATTGACGTGCGCCTCAAGCGCGTCGATCTGCTGGCCAGCGTGACCGAGTCGGTCTATCGTCGTATGGAGGCCGAGCGCAAGCGCGTGGCCAACGAGCTACGTTCGACCGGTGCCGCCGAAGGCGAGAAGATCCGCGCCGACGCCGACCGTCAGCGCGAGGTGGTGCTGGCCGACGCCTACCGCGAAGCGCAGAAGATCAAGGGCGAGGGCGATGCCCGCGCTGCCGACGTCTATGCCGAAGCGTTCGGCCGCGATCCGCAGTTTGCCGCGTTCTGGCGAAGCATGGAGGCCTATCGCGCGTCGTTCCGCGACCGCAAGGACGTGATGGTGCTGCAGCCCAACAGCGATTTCTTCAAGTTCATGCGCAGCCCGAACGGCGGCGGCCAGGCCGCCGCGCCAGCTGCCCAGGCGGGGCGCCATCGCTAGTAGAATTGCGTCGCTGATCGACTCGCGGCGAACAGACCCCGGCTTGCCGGGGTTTTGTTCGTCCGCAAACCGTGTTTCATGGAAGATTCACTCCCCACCATTCTGCTGGCTGCGTGCGCCCTGGTGTTCGTGGTCGAGGGCATCCTGCCATTCGTCGCTCCGCAGGCTTGGCGGCACGCGTTCCAGGCCCTGACCGAGCTGCCCGACGAGAAGCTGCGCGTGATCGGCCTGGTGTCGATGGCCGTGGGGTTGATCCTGCTGCGCCTGCTGCACCGCTGATCCGCCGTCAGCACCCGACCGTTTTTGTATTCCCGTATTGAGCGAGACCGCCATGCCGAACTGGCTGCTGCCTGAATCCATTGCCGACGTGCTGCCTTCCGAGGCGCGCAAGATCGAGGAGCTGCGCCGCCGCATGCTCGACCTGTTCCGCACCTACGGCTATGAGCTGGTGATGCCGCCGATGCTGGAATACATCGAGTCGCTGCTGTCCGGTACCGGCCACGACCTGGATCTGAAGACCTTCAAGCTGGTCGATCAGTTGTCCGGCCGTACGATCGGCCTGCGCGCCGACATCACGCCGCAGGTGGCCCGCATCGACGCCCACCTGCTGAACCGCGCCGGCGTGACGCGCCTGTGCTATGCCGGCTCGGTGTTGCATACGCGACCGAGCGGTTTCCACGTCACGCGCGAGCCGTTGCAGATCGGTGCCGAGATCTACGGCCACGCGGGTCTCGAGGCCGACCTGGAAATCCAGGACCTGATGCTGGCCGCGCTGTCGGCCGCCGGTCTGGCGGATGTGCGGCTGGACCTGTGCCACGTCGGCGTGCTCGCTGCGCTGCTGGACCAGGCGCCCGTCGCGCCTGACGTCCAGGACGAACTCTTCGCCGCGCTGGCTTCCAAGGATGTGCCGGCGCTGCATGTCATCACCTCCGGGCTGCCGGCCGCGCAGCGCGACGCCATCAACCTGTTGCCGTCGCTGTACGGCGGCGTCGACGTGCTGGCCCGGGCGCGGGCCCAGTTGCCGCAACTGCCGGCGATCGGCCGTGCGCTGGATGACCTGGCCACGCTGGCCGAGCACGCCGGCGGGGCGGCCGTCAATATCGACCTGGCCGATCTGCGCGGCTACCACTACCACAGCGGCGTCATGTTCGCGGCGTACGTCGCGGGCGTGCCCAATGCCGTCGCGCGCGGCGGGCGTTACGACAAGGTCGGCGAGGCGTTCGGCCGGGCCCGTCCGGCGACGGGTTTTTCGCTGGATTTGCGCGAGGTTGCGGGCATTTCACCGGTGGAGGCGCGTGCCGCCGCCATTCATGCGCCATGGTCGGGGGACGCCAGGCTGCGCGAGGCGATCGCCAGCCTGCGCGCGACCGGAGAGATCGTGATCCAGTCGTTACCGGGGCATCCGGAAGACCTGGAGGAATTCGCCTACGACCGCCAGTTGATGGAAGAGGGCGGGTGCTGGGTCGTCAAGCCGCGCAAGGCATCGGCCTGAGGCTGTTGCACGAACGCTGTATGAGCATCTGTCCGTTTCGGGGAAGGCCCCGACAACGAAGGTAGAATACGTTTTTAACCCCATCAGTAAATTCAACATGTCCGCACCAGCAGTTAGCCAGGGACGCAACGTCGTCGTCATCGGCACCCAATGGGGTGACGAGGGTAAAGGGAAAATCGTCGATTGGCTGACCGATCACGCACAAGGCGTGGTTCGCTTCCAGGGCGGACACAACGCTGGCCACACCCTGATCATCGGCGGCAAGAAGACCATTCTGCGGCTGATCCCGTCGGGCATCATGCGCGATGGCGTGGCGTGCTACATCGGCAACGGCGTGGTGCTGTCGCCCGAGGCGCTGTTCAAGGAAATCGACGAGCTGGAATCGGCCGGCGTGGAAGTCAAGAGCCGCCTGCGCATCTCCGAGGCGGCCACGCTGATCCTGCCGTACCACGTCGCCATCGACAAGGCGCGCGAGATCAAGCGCGGCGCCGCCAAGATCGGCACCACCTGCCGCGGCATCGGTCCGGCATATGAAGACAAGGTGGCCCGCCGCGCGCTGCGCGTGCAGGACCTGTTCGACCCGGCCTACTTTGCCGAGCGCCTGCGCGAGAACCTCGATTTCCACAATTTCGTGCTGACGCAGTACCTGAACCATCCGGCGCTGGACTTCCAGCAGACGCTGGACGAGATGCTGCCGTACGGCGAGCGCCTCGCGCCGATGGTCACCGACGTGTCGGCCGAACTGTTCGCCGCCAATGCCGCCGGCAAGAACCTGATGTTCGAAGGCGCGCAGGGCACGCTGCTCGATATCGACCACGGTACCTATCCGTTCGTTACCTCCAGCAACTGCGTGGCCGGCAATGCGGCCGCCGGTGCGGGCGTGGGGCCGGGGCAACTGCATTACATCCTGGGGATCACCAAGGCCTACTGCACGCGCGTGGGCTCCGGCCCGTTCCCGAGCGAGCTGTATGACGCCGACAACCCCGCGCGCCAGGACCCGATCGGCGTGCGCCTGGCCAATGTGGGCAAGGAATTCGGTTCGGTCACGGGCCGTCCGCGCCGCACCGGCTGGCTGGACGCCGCCGCGCTGCGCCGCGCGATCCAGATCAACGGTGTGTCGGGCCTGTGCATGACCAAGCTGGATGTGCTCGATGGCCTGGAGACCATCAAGCTGTGCGTCGGCTACACGCTGGACGGCAAGACGATCGACATCCTGCCGCGCGGTTCGGATGCCGTGGCGCGCTGCCAGCCGGTGTACGAGGAATTCCCGGGCTGGAACACGTCGACCTTCGGCCTGAAGGAGTGGGATGCGCTGCCGGAAACCGCGCAGGCTTACCTGAAGCGGGTGGAAGAGGTGGCCGGCATTCCGATCGCCATGATCTCGACCGGGCCGGATCGCGACGAGACCATCCTGCTGCGCCACCCGTACAAGGACTGACGCACTGACGCACGGCGGCTCGTGGCGCCATGCGGTTTTCGACTCGCCCGGTGCTTCGCCGGGCGAATTCGCATGGGGCGCGGCATTCGGCAGAACATGACAGCGGCCGCCCGTGCCGCACTGGACGATGAGGAGCACCATGAACCAGCCGGTCAACGACGATGCCCACCTGTGGGTGTCTTGGGATGAATACCACGGCCTGATCGAGCGCCTGGCGCTGATCGTGCACGAGTCGGGCTGGAAGTTCGACAAGATCCTGTGCCTGGCGCGCGGTGGCCTGCGCGTCGGCGACCAGCTGTCGCGCATCTACGATCTGCCGCTCGCCATCCTGGCCACCAGCAGCTACCGCGAAGCCGCCGGCACGCAGCAGGGCGACCTCGACATCGCCCAGTACATCACGATGACACGCGGCGATCTGTCCGGCCGCGTGCTGCTGGTCGATGATCTGGTCGACTCGGGTATTACGCTGGAGCGCGTGGGGCGCCATCTGAAGGAGCGCTATCCGGCGGTGACCGATGTGCGTACGGCCGTGGTGTGGCACAAGGCCTGCTCGAAGATCCAGCCGCACTACGCCGTGCAGTTCCTGCCGACCAACCCGTGGATCCACCAGCCGTTCGAGGAATACGATACGCTGCGCCCGCACAACCTGACGGCGTGGATCAAGCGCGGCAAGGGGCAGGCGGCGGCGGGCGCCAACGGCCAGGGCAACGGCGCTGCCGGCTGACGGTGTCGATGGGGGCGGTGCGTGCGTGCGCGGCTTGCGCCGTGCGTGCCACTTCGGTAACCTGACGTCACGGGCCACAGTACGGGCCCGAAACCCGCGCGCGGACTGGCTTCGCGGTCCAGTTGCGCGGTCGATCGAAGCGCGGCGCATCCTGGCGGATGTGCCGGGCGGCGAACCCACCCAGCGTCTGGGAGCAGGGCCGGCATGCCGGCGCGAGCCCCGGCGCGATTGCCAAGACACAATGCCTGCCGTCTACCGCGGAACCCAGCGTCAGTCGATGCCCCAGTTTCTGGTCTCGGAAAAGAAAAACGGCGCAACCTGCGTTGCGCCGTTCCTAACATCTGGTGCCCAGGAGAGGACTCGAACCTCCACGGAGTTACCCGCTAGTACCTGAAACTAGTGCGTCTACCAATTCCGCCACCTGGGCAGGTGTGCGTGTACCGAAGCTGTAATTATTGCTGACCCCAGCGCACCTTGTCAACACTCTAGAAGAAAAAATTGAATCAACCGACTTATCCGATCCCGAGCCGCGAGGAAATCCTCGGTGTGCTGCGCACTTCGGGGTCTCCGCTGTCTGCCGCCGACATCGCAAAGGCGCTGTCTGTCACGCGCAAGGAGCATGATGGCTTCATCAAACGGCTGACCGCGATGGAGCGGGACGGCCAACTCGAACTCAACCGCAAGGGGCGCTACGAACTGGCACACCAGCCCAACTTCATCGAAGGCCGCGTGGTCGGCCACCGGGACGGCTACGGCTTCTTCATTCGCGACGATGGCGAACCCGACATCTTCCTGCCCGAGCGCGAAATGCAGAAGGCCATGCATGGCGACCGCGCGCTGGTGCGCGTGATCGGCTATGACCGTCGCGGGCGTTCGGAAGGGCAGATCGTCGAGATCCTGGAGCGGGCCAACCGCTATGTGATCGGCCGGCTGCTGTCGGAGAGCGGCACGCTGGTGGTGGCGCCCGAAGACAAGCGCCTGGGCCGCGACATCCTGATCGCGCCCAAGGGGCAGGGCAAGGCCAAGGTCGGCCAGGTGGTGAGCGTGGAGATCCTGGAGTATCCTGATCGCTACGTGCAGCCGATCGGCCGTGTGGTCGAAGTGCTGGGCGAGATCGACGACCCCGGCATGGAGATCGAGATCGCGGTGCGCAAGTACGGCGTGCCGCATGAGTTCGCCGAGGCCGCGCAGCGCGAGTCGGAGGCGCTGCCCGATGAGGTGCGCGAAACCGATCTGACCGGCCGGATCGATCTGCGCGACGTGCCGCTGGTCACCATCGACGGCGAGGACGCGCGCGACTTCGACGACGCGGTCTATTGCGAGCCGGTCAAGATCGGCCGCAGCAAGGGCTGGCGCCTGGTCGTGGCGATCGCCGACGTGTCGCACTACGTGCAGCCGGGCAAGGCGCTCGACGCGGACGCGATCGATCGGGCCACCTCGGTCTACTTCCCGCGGCGCGTGATCCCGATGCTGCCGGAGAAGCTGTCCAACGGTCTGTGTTCGCTGAATCCGGAGGTGGACCGCCTGTGCATGGTCTGCGATGCGGTGATCACGGCCAAGGGGCAGATCAAGGCGTATCAGTTCTACCCGGCTGTGATGCACTCGGCCGCGCGCCTGACCTACAACGAGGTCTGGTCGATCCTGTCCAACGTGAAGGGGCCGGAGGCGGCCAAGCGCGCGCCGCTGGTGCCGCATCTGCAGGATCTGTACGAACTGTTCCAGGTTCTGCTGAAGGCCCGCCGCGAGCGGGGCGCCATCGACTTCGACACCACCGAGACCTATATCGTCTGCAATGCGCAAGGCAAGATCGAGCAGATCCTGCCACGCACCCGCAACGACGCGCACCGGCTGATCGAGGAGTGCATGCTGACCGCCAACGTCTGCGCGGCGGAGCTGCTGGAGCGCTACAAGCACCCGGCGCTGTATCGCGTGCACGCCGGTCCGACCGAAGAGAAGCTGCAGGCGCTGCGCGCCTTCCTCAAGACCAGCGGCCTGACGCTGGGCGGCGGTGACAAACCCCAGGCGGCCGACTATGCCGAGCTGATGGAAAAGATCGTCGCGCGTCCCGATGCGCCGATGCTGCAGACCATGCTGCTGCGCTCGATGCAGCAGGCGGTCTACAGCCCCGACAACATCGGCCACTTCGGCCTGGCGTACGAAGCCTACGCGCACTTCACCAGCCCGATCCGCCGCTATCCGGACCTGCTGGTGCACCGGGCTATCAAGGCCGTCCTGCATCATTCGCGTTATGTGCCGGCGCTGGCGTCGGGCGTGCAGCTCAACAGCGGGCTCTCGCTCAAGGCGCGTCGCATGCAGGCCGAGGCCGACAAGGCCACGCCGGCCGCTGTTGCCAGCAAGGCCAAGGTCGAGGCGATCTGGCATGAGCTGGGCGTGCACTGCTCGGCCAACGAGCGCCGCGCCGACGAGGCCTCGCGCGATGTGGAGTCCTGGCTCAAGTGCTACTTCATGCGCGACAAGCTGGGCAACGAGTTCTCCGGCACTGTCAGCGCGGTCACCTCGTTCGGTATCTTCGTGCAGCTCGACGAGCTGTATGTGGAAGGCCTGGTGCATGTGACCGAGCTGGGCAGTGACTACTTCCAGTTCGACGAGGCCCGCAACGAACTGCGCGGCGAGCGTACCGGCATCCGCTATCGCCTGACCGATCGTGTGCGCGTGCAGCTGCTGCGCGTCGATCTGGATGCGCGCAAGATGGATTTCCGGCTGATCCAGGAGCCGTCGGTCAAGGCGATGCGCCCAGCCAAGGTGACCGGCGCGCCGCAGGAAGCGGCTGCGCGCCAGCCGGCCGTGGCCACGCCTGCACCGCCGGTCGGCCGCAAGAAGCCGCGCCAGCTGGCGGCCTTGCTGGGCGGCACGGCCAAGCCGGAGGAATCGTTCGACGAGACGCTGGACCGCGTGTTCGAGGAGCAGCCGGTGTTCGAGCCGGGACCGCGCGCGCTGCCGCCGGGCCACGCGCATGCCAAGCCGGCGCGCAAGAAGCCGGCCGCGCGCACGGCCAAGCCCAAGACGGGCGGCAAAACCTTGACGCGCAAGGTGGCGGGCAAGTCCGTACGTTCGCGCAAGGGGCGGTGAGCGGCGGGGCGGGTACAATCGCGCCATGTCCAAGTCCAAGCTCCTGATCGGCTTTCACGCCGTCACCGCCCGGCTGCGCCACGATGCGCGGTCGATCGACGAAATCTACTTCGAGGCCAACCGCCGCGACCGCCGCATGCAGGATTTCCTGAAAGCGGCGGAAGCCGCGGGCGTGCGCCTGATTCCGGCCGACAACGAACGGCTGCGCGGCATCGCGGGCACCGACCGCCACCAGGGCGTGGTGGCCAAGGCCGAGGCGCTGTCGCTGGCGCTCAACCTCGACGAACTGCTCGACGGCATTGAAGGCCCGCCGCTGCTGCTGGTGCTCGACGGCGTGACCGACCCGCACAATCTGGGCGCTTGCCTGCGCGTGGCCGATGCGGCCGGCGCGCACGCGGTGATCGCGCCGAAGGATCGCAGCGTCGGCATCAATGCCACCGTCGCCAAGGTGGCGAGCGGCGCGGCCGAGACCGTGCCCTACATCACCGTGACCAACCTGGCGCGCACGCTGCGCGAATTGCAGCAGCGCGGTGTCTGGGTGATCGGCACGGCCGATGAGGCTGAGCAGGATCTCTATCAGTCCGACTTCAAGTGCCCCATCGCGCTGGTGATGGGCGCTGAGGGGGAGGGCATGCGCCGCCTCACGCGCGAGACCTGCGACACGCTGGTCAGCATCCCCATGGCGGGCAGCGTGGAAAGCCTGAACGTGTCGGTGGCCAGCGGCGTGTGCCTGTTCGAGGCGGTGCGCCAGCGCGCCGCCGTGCCGGCCAAGTAATGGACGTGTTGCCGACGGCCGCATCCGATGCAGCTGCCCTGGCCCAGGCGCGCGCCTGGATCGAGGCGGCCCGGCGCGTCATGGTGCTGACCGGCGCCGGCGTGTCGGCCGAATCCGGTGTGCCGACTTTCCGCGATGCGCTGACCGGCCTGTGGGCCCGCTTCAACCCGGAAGACCTGGCGACCGAAGCTGCGTATCGCGAGCATCCGCGCATGGTGTGGGATTGGTACCAGGAGCGCCGCGAGCGTGTGTTGCAGGTGCAGCCGAACCCCGCGCATCTGGCGATTGCCGCACTGGCCAGGCGCAAGACGGTGACGCTCGTCACGCAGAACGTCGACGGCCTGCACCAGCGGGCCGGTAGCGAAGGCGTGATTGAGCTGCACGGCAATCTGTTCGCCAACAAATGGCTGGACGGCTGCGGCAAGTGCGATGTCGCCACGGCCGAGCCCGGTCGTCCGCCGCGCTGCGTGGCCTGCGGTGCGATGCTGCGATCGGGCGTGGTGTGGTTCGGCGAGCGGCTGCCCGTGGTGGCGAACTACCGCGCGGAAGAGGCGGCCAACACGTGCGACGTGTGCCTGGTGGTGGGCACCTCGGGCATGGTGTATCCGGCGGCCGGACTGCCGGGGCTGGCGAAGGACCACGGCGCGCGCGTCATCGTGGTGAATCCGGAACCGAGCGCGCTGGACGAGACCGCCGATCTCGTCATCCACCAGCCGGCGGGCGTGTGCCTGCCCTCCATGCTGGCGTAGCGTCTTACGCCGCCAGCTTCATGCGGCCACGCGCAGCGGCGCGATCAGCCCTTCCAGCTTGACCGCATCCGCCGCGAACAGGCGGATGCCTTCGGCCAGCTTTTCGGTGGCCATCGCGTCGGCGTTCAGGTGCCAGCGGAACGCGGCCTCGTCGGCGGGCAGGCGGACGAGGTTGGTGGCGTGCGCGTGCTCCGGCGACAGCTTGCGCTCGACCGGCGCGTCGGACTGCTGCAACTGGGCGAGCAGCTCGGGGCTGATGGTCAGCAGGTCGCAGCCGGCCAGTTCGATGATCTGCGAGGTGTTGCGGAAGCTCGCGCCCATCACTTCGGTCGTGTAGCCGAAGCGCTTGCAGTAGTTGTAGATGCGCACCACCGACTGCACGCCGGGGTCGTTGGCGCCGCCCTGCGCGATCGGGTCCCACGCGGCGCCGGCATCCTTCTTGTACCAGTCGTAGATGCGGCCGACGAAGGGCGAGACCAGTTGCACGCCGGCTTCCGCGCAGGCCACCGCCTGGATCAGCGAGAACAGCAGCGTCATGTTGCAGCGGATGCCTTCGGCGCGCAGCTGGTCGGCCGCACGGATGCCTTCCCAGGTGGAGGCGATCTTGATCAGCACGCGCTCGCGCGGTACGCCACGCGCTTCATACAGCGAAATCAGGTGCTTGGCCTTGGCCACCGTGGCGGCGGTGTCGAACGACAGGCGCGCGTCCACCTCGGTCGAGACGCGGCCGGGGATGATCGACAGGATTTCGCAGCCGAACGCCACCAGGACGGCGTCGATGATGTCTTCCACGCTGTCGCTGCGGGCATCGCACACGGCCCGTTCCAGCTGCGGGCGATATTCGGCCTTCTGCACGGCTTTCAGGATCAGCGACGGGTTGGTGGTCGCGTCGTACGGCGTGTAGGCGCGCATGGCCTGAAAGTCGCCGGTATCGGCGACGACGGTGGTGAACTGCTTGAGCTGATCGAGTTGAGTCATGATCTGAATGCAGGTCCGTAGTGCGGGCCGGCGGCGACCGCCGGGAGTGGTGGATAAATCGATTGTACTCCGCGCGTCAGGCGCCGCCAGGCGGGGCGGGCCGTCGCGGTGATCCGGTACACTACCGAGTTTTCCGATTCCGACCGGGTTTTCGCGATGACGCAGGATGAACTGAAGGCGCTGGTGGCGCAGGCCGCCGCTGATTACGTATTGGCCAACGTGCCCGAGGGCGCCGTGCTGGGTGTCGGTACCGGTTCGACCGCCAACCTGTTCATCGACGCGATGGTGTCGCACAAGGCACGCTTCGCCGGCGCGGTGTCGAGCTCGGAGGCATCGACGCGTCGCCTGCAGGGCCATGGTTTTACCGTGCTGGATCTGAACGAGGTCGACGCGATTCCCGTCTACGTGGACGGTGCCGACGAGATCGATGACACCGGCGCCATGATCAAGGGCGGCGGCGGGGCGCTGACGCGCGAGAAGATCGTCGCCTCGGTGGCCGGACAGTTCGTCTGCATCGCCGACGGCAGCAAGCTGGTCGATGTGCTCGGCGCGTTCCCGCTGCCGGTGGAAGTGGTGCCGATGGCACGCGCCGCCGTGGCGCGCCGGCTGGCGGCGCTGGGTGGCCAGCCGCGCCTGCGCATGACCAAGGAAGGCCAGATCTACCAGACCGACAACGGCAATGTGATCCTGGATGTGGCCGGTCTGCGGATCGGTGAGCCGAAGACGCTGGAAGCGCAGATCAACGACATTCCCGGCGTGGTGACGGTGGGCCTGTTCGCCAAGCGCGGTGCCAATGTGCTGCTGCTGGGGACCGAAGCGGGCGTGCAGCGCCGCGATTTCTGATCGGCGCTCCGTAGGCGCCGCGTTCATCCGCGGCGCTTTCCAACCATGCCGTTCCAGCGCAGGCTGAACGGCATTTTTCTTTTGCGGAGCCTGCGTCACAAGTGCGTCAGCCTTGGCCCTTGCGCGGTCCGGGCGATACCGCGCCGCAGGCACGCAGCACCAGTTGGACGACCTGCTCGGTCCGTTCGGCGAATGCCTTCCGGGTCAGCGCGCGCTTGCCGGACAGCGCGCGGATCTGCGCTTCGAAGTCGGCGTAGTGCTGGGTGGCGGCCCAGATCAGGTACATCAGTGCCTGGGCGTCGATCGGTGCGAGCAGGCCGCGCGCGATCCAGCCGTCGATCACCTGCACGCGCGTGTCGAACCACGGCTTGACGCGGCCGGCGAGGATGTCCTGCATGTGCCCGGCGCCGTGGATGATCTCGTTGGCCCAGACCTTGGAGCCGAGCGGGCGGCGGCGCGACAGCGCCATCTTGGCCCGCACGTAGCCGCCGATGGCCTGCACCGGGTCGTCGCTGTCTTCGAAGGTGTTGGCGGCGCGGTGCCAGTCTTCGAACAGGTCTTCGAGCACGCGCTGGTAGAGCGCCAGCTTGGTCGGGAAGTAGTAGTGCAGGTTGGCTTTCGGCAGGCCGGCGCGCTCCGCGATCAGGGCCGTGCTGGCACCTTCCAGGCCGCGTTCGGCGAAGACCGCTTCGGCGCAGGCCAGCAGGTGGGCTTCGTTGGATGCGCGTCGGGCTCCGCGGGAGCGGCTGCCGCCGGGTCGTCTCGCATGGTGGTCTCGTGCGGCCGATGGACCGCGTCGCGCCTCATTCTAGTACCTCAGCACAGAGGTTATGACAGTTTGGGTAGGTTGTAGGACAGGCAAGCAGTTGTGGTCAACGAGCAGCTCAATGCTGCGAGCGATGCCTGCTTGCC
>CAKKOY010000003.1 GCA_919592095.1 Ralstonia syzygii subsp. syzygii
CTCCGCCGGCAAGCAGGCATCGCTCGCAGCATTGAGCTGCTCGTTGACCACAACTGCTTGCCTGTCCTACAACCTACCCAAACTGTCATAACCTCTGTGCTGAGGTACTAGCGAGTTGGCGATCAGGTGAGGGGCTTTCGAGGAATTTCTTTCTGAGGTGCTTGACAAGGTTCCCTCATAGTCCCATAATCGCAAGTTCTCTTCGGAGAGGTGCCCGAGTGGCTAAAGGGGGCAGACTGTAAATCTGTTGGCTTACGCCTACGTTGGTTCGAATCCAACCCTCTCCACCAGAATTAAGCAGTGAGACCGGTCCGGTGGGCCGGGCGGCAAGGGAAGTAGTAACCCGGGCGGGTGTAGCTCAATGGTAGAGCAGAAGCCTTCCAAGCTTACGACGAGGGTTCGATTCCCTTCACCCGCTCCATTCACTGTTCGTTAGGTTTTCGCCCATGTGGCTCAGTGGTAGAGCACTCCCTTGGTAAGGGAGAGGTCGGCAGTTCGATCCTGCCCATGGGCACCACGCATCCACCAACGCAAATCGCTACCGAGACAGGAGTCGCGACATGGCAAAGGAAAAGTTCGAGCGGACCAAGCCGCACGTGAACGTTGGTACGATCGGTCACGTTGACCACGGCAAGACGACGCTGACGGCAGCAATCGCGACGGTGCTGTCGACCAAGTTCGGTGGCGAAGCGAAGAAGTACGACGAAATCGACGCAGCGCCGGAAGAAAAGGCACGCGGCATCACGATCAACACCGCGCACATCGAGTACGAAACGGCCAACCGCCACTACGCGCACGTTGACTGCCCGGGCCACGCCGACTACGTCAAGAACATGATCACCGGTGCCGCCCAGATGGACGGCGCCATCCTGGTGGTCTCCGCCGCTGACGGCCCGATGCCGCAAACCCGCGAGCACATCCTGCTGGCCCGCCAGGTGGGCGTGCCGTACATCATCGTCTTCCTGAACAAGTGCGACATGGTGGACGACGCCGAGCTGCTCGAGCTGGTCGAAATGGAAGTGCGCGAACTGCTCTCGAAGTACGAGTTCCCCGGCGACGACACCCCGATCATCAAGGGTTCGGCCAAGCTGGCGCTGGAAGGCGACAAGGGCGAGCTGGGCGAAGTGGCCATCATGAACCTGGCCGACGCCCTGGACTCGTACATCCCGACGCCGGAGCGCGCCGTTGACGGCACGTTCCTGATGCCGGTGGAAGACGTGTTCTCGATCTCGGGCCGCGGCACCGTGGTGACCGGTCGTATCGAGCGCGGCGTGATCAAGGTCGGCGAAGAAATCGAAATCGTCGGCATCAAGGCCACGCAAAAGACCACCTGCACCGGCGTGGAAATGTTCCGCAAGCTGCTGGACCAAGGCCAGGCTGGCGACAACGTCGGTATCCTGCTGCGCGGCACCAAGCGTGAAGACGTCGAGCGTGGCCAGGTGCTGTGCAAGCCGGGTTCGATCAAGCCGCACACGCACTTCACCGGCGAGGTGTACATTCTGTCGAAGGACGAAGGTGGCCGTCACACCCCGTTCTTCAACAACTACCGCCCGCAGTTCTACTTCCGTACCACGGACGTGACCGGCTCGATCGAACTGCCGGCAGGCAAGGAAATGGTCATGCCTGGCGACAACGTGTCGATCACCGTCAAGCTGATCGCCCCGATCGCCATGGAAGAAGGCCTGCGTTTCGCCATCCGTGAAGGCGGTCGTACCGTCGGCGCCGGCGTCGTCGCCAAGATCATCGAGTAAGGTAGTAGTCTTCTGTGCGGCTGCCAACCGGCCGCACGTGAAGTGCCAGAGTGGGGTTGACCGAATGGCAACCCCAAGCTGTTTTAGGGGTATAGCTCAACTGGCAGAGCGTCGGTCTCCAAAACCGAAGGTTGGGGGTTCGATTCCCTCTGCCCCTGCCAATTCAATAGCCGCTTCGCGCAGGAAAACGCGCCACGCGGCTTAGTCTCGTTTGGGAAACATGGCCAATCCGAACGTCGAAACCGTCAACCCGTCCAATGGCAAGTGGCTGCTGGTCGTGGCGTTCCTGCTGGTAGTCGCCGGGGTGATCGGTTTTTACCTGCTGGCGCAGCAGCCAGGCTACGTCCGCGCCGCATCGCTGATCGGCGGGCTGGTGCTGGGTGGCGGTGTTGCGCTGGTATCAACGCCGGGCCAGGACTTGCTCGAGTTCGCGCGCGAGTCGTATCGCGAAGTTCGCAAGGTGGTCTGGCCGACGCGCAAGGAAGCCGGGCAGATGACCGGCCTCGTGTTCGCTTTCGTGGTGATCATGGCCTTGTTCCTGTGGTCTGCGGACAAGCTCATCGAGTGGGTGATTTTCTCGCTCGTGCTGGGCTGGAAATAATCGGGTGAAGCAATGACGGACAACGCAGCGAACGATACGGCCTCGGCTTCGTCCGCGCCGGCCTCGAAGAAACGCTGGTATGTCGTGCATGCCTACTCGGGCATGGAGAAGAGCGTGCAACGCTCGCTGCAGGAGCGCATCGACCGCGCAGGCCTGCAGCACATGTTCGGCCGCATCCTGGTGCCGTCCGAAGAAGTGGTGGAGATGAAGGGCGGTCACAAGGCCGTTACGGAACGCCGCTTCTTCCCGGGTTACGTGCTGGTCGAGATGGAGATGACCGATGAAACCTGGCACTTGGTGAAGAACACTTCCAAGGTGACAGGTTTCGTGGGCGGTACGGGTAACCGCCCGACGCCGATTTCCCAGAGGGAAGTCGACAAGATCATGACCCAGATCCAGGAAGGGGTCGAGAAGCCGCGTCCCAAGACGTTGTTCGAAGTGGGTGAGATGGTCCGCGTGAAGGAAGGCCCGTTCACCGATTTCAACGGCAACGTCGAGGAAGTGAACTACGAGAAGTCGCGCCTGCGCGTTTCCGTGACGATCTTTGGGCGTGCGACGCCGGTCGAGCTCGAGTTCGGTCAGGTCGAGAAGGTGTAAGGCATTGCGTGCGACGGTGTAAGCCGTCGCGCTGATCGCCGGACCCATTGGGGCCGGCGGGGCAACGGTGGCGAAGCCACCCGCGCCAACAGAGGAGCATCAGCCTCGTGCTGATGCGTTACCACTCAACAGGATTGCCACAGTTCGGCAATCCGGATGGAGTCAAGATGGCCAAGAAGATTGTTGGCTTTATCAAGCTGCAGATCCCGGCTTGTAAAGCAAATCCCTCCCCGCCCGTCGGCCCGGCCCTGGGTCAGCGCGGTCTGAACATCATGGAGTTCTGCAAGGCGTTCAACGCGCAGACTCAATGTATGGAGCCAGGTCTGCCGGTGCCGGTGGTGATCACCGCCTTCGCCGACAAGAGCTTCACCTTCGTGATGAAGTCGCCGCCCGCGACCGTGCTCATCAAGAAGGCTGCCGGTGTTCAGAAGGGTTCGTCCAAGCCGCATACCGACAAGGTCGGCAAGATCACCCGCGCCCAGGCTGAGGAAATCGCCAAGGCAAAGAACGCGGATCTCACCGCAGCGCATCTCGACGCCGCGGTGCGTACGATCGCCGGTAGCGCCCGTTCGATGGGTATCACGGTGGAGGGCCTGTAATCATGGCAAAGATTTCGAAGCGTGTGGCCGCGAACAAGGCCAAGGTCGAGCGCACCAAGTTCTATCCGATCGACGAAGCCCTGAGCTTGGTCAAGGAATGCGCCAGCGCCAAGTTCGATGAGTCCATCGACGTTGCCGTGCAACTGGGCATCGATGCGAAGAAGTCGGACCAAGTGGTTCGTGGTTCGGTGGTGCTGCCCGCTGGTACCGGCAAGTCGGTGCGCGTGGCCGTGTTCGCCCAGGGCGAAAAGGCTGAGCAAGCCAAAGCGGCTGGCGCCGAGATCGTCGGCATGGAAGACCTGGCCGAGCAGATCAAGGCCGGCAACATGGACTTCGATGTCGTGATCGCCTCGCCGGACACGATGCGCGTGGTCGGTACGCTGGGTCTGATACTGGGCCCGCGCGGCCTGATGCCGAACCCGAAGGTCGGCACCGTGACGCCGGACGTCGCCACGGCCGTGAAGAACGCCAAGGCGGGTCAGGTGCAGTTCCGTGTCGACAAGGCCGGGATCATCCACGCCACGATCGGCCGCCGTTCGTTCGAACCGACTGCACTGAAGAGCAACCTGGCAGCGCTGCTGGATGCCCTGAACAAGGCCAAGCCCGCATCGAGCAAGGGCGTGTACCTGCGCAAGATCGCCGTGTCGTCGACGATGGGCGTGGGCGTGCGTATCGACCAGGCGACGCTGGCTGCCTAATCGCTACCGATCTTTCACGCCGGGTGAGCCGATAACCCATCCGGTGTTTGCAGTTTTCTCTCGCGTGGCTTTGCTGCGCGGCCCTCGAAGGTTGAGGGAAGAACTTTGGGCAGTGGCTGACGCCGGCGCAAGCAGGCCGAAGCCGCTGGTTATCAAAGACCGTTGGTGGTGAAGGGCTCGTCTGGGCCGACACCTTAATCGCGACACGATCCGGCGACGGAACGTATCCGGCCAACGCAGATGGCGCCCCCGAAGGGAATGAGTGACTTTGGTATTGCCGAAGTGATTTGTGCCAATCGGACGCCGTACTTGTGGACTGACCGAGGTGACCGCCGTGGTTGCGGAAGCCGACGTCGTTTTGGAGCTTAACCGTGGCACTCAATCTCGAAGATAAAAAGGCCGTCGTGGCCGAGGTGACGGCGCAAGTCGCTAAGGCCTCGACCATCGTCGTTGCCGAATATCGCGGTATCACGGTTGGCGATCTGACCAAGCTGCGTGCTCAGGCACGCCAGCAAGGCGTTTACCTGCGCGTTCTGAAGAACACGCTGGCGCGCCGCGCTGTGGAAGGCACGCCGTTTGCCGAACTCGCCGAGCAAATGACCGGCCCGCTGATCTACGGTATTTCCGAAGACGCAGTGGCCCCGGCCAAGGTGCTGAACGATTTCGCCAAGGGCAATGACAAGCTGGTGCTGCGCGCTGGTTCGTACGAAGGCAAGGTGCTCGACGCAGCCGCCGTGAAGGCGCTAGCTTCGATCCCGAGCCGCGAAGAACTGCTCAGCAAGCTGCTGTTCGTCATGCAGGCAGCGGTGTCGGGCTTTGGCCGCGCACTGGCCGCGCTGGCCGAGAAGAAGCAAAGTGAAGAAGGCGTCGCCGCCTAATCAGGCGCGATACCGTCTCGCACAGATCGCACGATCGATACCGAATCACATTATGGAGTTATTCAAATGGCAATCACCAAAGAAGACATCCTGGAAGCCGTTGCCGCGCTGTCCGTGATGGAACTGAACGACCTGTTCAAGGCGTTCGAAGAGAAGTTTGGCGTGTCGGCAGCTGCTGTGGCAGTGGCTGGCCCGGCTGGCCCGGCCGCTCCGGCTGCTGAAGAAAAGACCGAGTTCGACGTGATCCTGAAGGGCATTTGTGCCAACAAGGTCGGTGTGATCAAGGCCGTTCGCGAAATCACCGGCCTGGGCCTGAAGGAAGCCAAGGACCTGGTCGATGGCGCACCGAAGACCGTGAAGGAAGCGATGCCGAAGGCCGACGCCGACGCCGCTGCCAAGAAGCTGATCGAAGCTGGCGCAGAAGTCGAAGTCAAGTAAGTGCAGTTCTCGCGTGTCCAGGCGGCACGCGACGGAGGCTGGCAAAGGGACAGATACCCGGCGCCAGCCTTTTTGCGCTTGTGGGAACGGATGTTGAGCGATCCCGCAATCACGCGGTAAGTGGATTTACAATCGCTTTTGCTGGAATTTCGGCGGTTCGTCCGTCGTGAAGCCAGCAGAGGACAAACATCAGTGGCACACTACGTAGTTCGCAGTCCGCTGATGTTTGTCTTCTGAACCGACTGCAGAAGGCAAGTTTGGTCGGGTGTTCCCCCGTCCGTGGCATGGGCTCCATGGGTTCATGTGCGGGCGGCGCGCGCAGCACCGTCAGCCAGAGGTTGGTAGCGGCCAACCGCCAAATCCCGTCACCAGTCGCTGAACACCTCAAGTGCCAGGCGTGTCCATCCCCCATGTCCGTCGCGCGCACTTGCGATGATTCGGAGATCCCATGGCGTACAGCTTTACCGAGAAAAAGCGTATTCGCAAGAGTTTCGCGAAGCGCGCAACGGTCCATCAGGTTCCCTTCCTGCTTGCCACCCAGATTCAATCGTATGCCCAGTTCTTGCAGGAGAACGCGCCTATCGCGCAACGCAAGAGCGAAGGTCTGCAAGCGGCGTTCAACGCCATCTTCCCCATCGTGTCGCACAACGGTTTGGCACGCATGGAGTTTGTCTCGTACCACCTGTCCAACCCGCCGTTCGACGTCAAGGAATGTCAGCAGCGCGGCCTGACCTTCCACTCGGCACTGCGCGCGAAAGTGCGCCTGATCATCAACGACCGCGAGAACCCGACCAAGGTCAAGGAGATCAAGGAGCAGGAAGTCTACATGGGCGAGATTCCGCTCATGACGTCCACCGGTTCGTTCGTGATCAACGGCACGGAACGCGTGATCGTGTCCCAGCTGCACCGCTCGCCGGGTGTGTTCTTCGAGCACGACAAGGGCAAGACGCACAGCTCGGGCAAGCTGCTGTTCTCGGCGCGCATCATTCCCTACCGCGGCTCGTGGCTGGACTTCGAATTCGATCCGAAGGACATCCTGTACTTCCGCGTCGACCGCCGCCGCAAGATGCCGGTGACGATCCTGCTGAAGTCGATCGGCCTGACGCCGGAACAGATCCTGGCGCACTTCTTCGTGTTCGACAACTTCACGCTCAAGACCGACGGCGCGCTGATGGAGTTCGTGCCCGAGCGCTTGCGCGGTGAAGTCGCGCGCTTCGACATCAGCGACAAGAACGGCAAGGTCGTCGTCGAGAAGGACAAGCGCATCAACGCCAAGCACATCCGTGACCTGGACGGCGCCGGCACCAAGCTGATCAGCGTGCCGGAAGACTATCTGCTGGGTCGCGTGCTGGCGAAGAACATTGTCGACCCGGATACCGGCGAAGTGCTGGCCAACGCCAACGACGAGCTGACCGAGGGCGTGCTCGAGAAGCTGCGCGACGCGGGCGTGAAGGAAATCCAGACGCTGTACACCAACGATCTGGACCAGGGTCCGTACATGTCGCAGACGCTGCGCACGGACGACACGGTCGACCAGACCGCCGCCCGTATCGCGATCTACCGCATGATGCGCCCGGGCGAGCCGCCGACCGAGGACGCCGTCGAAGCACTGTTCCAGCGCCTGTTCTACAGCGAAGACTGGTACGACCTGTCGCGCGTGGGCCGCATGAAGGTCAACAGCCGCCTGAACCGCTCGGAGGGCACCGGCCCGATGGTGCTGACGGATGACGACATCCTCGACACCATCAAGCTGCTGGTGAACCTGCGCAACGGCAAGGGCGAAGTGGACGACATCGACCACCTCGGCAACCGTCGCGTGCGCTGCGTCGGCGAACTGGCGGAGAACCAGTTCCGCGCCGGCCTGTCGCGCGTCGAGCGCGCGGTCAAGGAACGCCTCGGCCAGGCCGAGACGGAAAACCTGATGCCGCACGACCTGATCAACTCGAAGCCGATCTCGTCGGCGATCCGCGAGTTCTTCGGTTCGTCGCAGCTGTCGCAGTTCATGGACCAGACCAACCCGCTGTCGGAAGTGACCCACAAGCGTCGTATCTCGGCGTTGGGCCCGGGCGGTCTGACACGCGAGCGCGCGGGCTTCGAAGTCCGCGACGTGCACCCGACCCATTACGGCCGCGTGTGCCCGATCGAAACGCCGGAAGGCCCGAACATCGGTCTGATCAACTCGCTGGCGCTGTACGCGCAACTGAACGACTACGGCTTCCTGGAAACGCCGTATCGCAAGGTCGAGAACAGCAAGCTGACCGACCAGGTCGACTACCTGTCGGCCATCGAGGAAGGCAAGTACGTGGTGGCGCAGGCCAACGCGACGGTGGACAAGGACGGCAACCTGGTCGACGAACTGGTCTCCGCGCGTGAAGGCAGCGAGCGTGAAACCCGTATGGTCACGCCGGACCGTGTGCAGTACATCGACGTGGCGCCGTCGCAGATCGTATCGGCTGCAGCTTCGCTGGTGCCGTTCCTCGAGCACGATGACGCGAACCGTGCACTGATGGGCGCAAACATGCAGCGTCAGGCCGTGCCTTGCCTGCGTGCGGACAAGCCGCTGGTCGGCACGGGCGTCGAGCGCACCGTGGCGGTCGACTCGGGTACTGCCGTGCAGGCGACCCGTGGCGGCCTGGTCGACTATGTTGACGCGAACCGCGTGGTGATCCGTGTGAACGATGACGAAGCCGTGGCCGGTGAGGTTGGCGTCGACATCTACAACCTGATCAAGTACACGCGTTCGAACCAGAACACGAACATCAACCAGCGTCCGATGGTCAAGGTGGGCGACATCGTTGCCCGCGGCGACGTGATTGCCGATGGTGCCTCGACCGACATGGGCGAGCTCGCGCTCGGCCAGAACATGCTGGTCGCGTTCATGCCCTGGAACGGCTACAACTTCGAGGATTCGATCCTGATCTCGGAGCGCGTCGTGGCGGAAGACCGCTACACCTCGATCCACATCGAGGAACTGTCGGTCGTCGCCCGTGACACCAAGCTCGGACCGGAAGAAATCACGCGCGACATCTCGAACCTGGCCGAGGCCCAACTGGCGCGCCTGGACGAGTCGGGTATCACGTACATCGGCGCGGAAGTCGAAGCCGGCGACGTGATGGTCGGCAAGGTCACGCCCAAGGGCGAGACCCAGCTGACGCCGGAAGAGAAGCTGCTGCGCGCGATCTTCGGCGAGAAGGCGTCCGACGTGAAGGACACCTCGCTGCGCGTGCCGTCGGGCATGAGCGGCACGGTGATCGACGTGCAGGTCTTCACGCGTGAAGGCGTGACGCGCGACAAGCGCGCCCAGTCGATCATCGACGAGGAACTCAAGCGTTACCGCCTGGACCTGAACGACCAGCTGCGCATCGTGGAAGGCGACGCCTTCCAGCGTCTGGAACGTCTGCTGTTGGGCAAGGTGGCCAACGGCGGTCCGAAGAAGCTGGCCAAGGGCACCGCGCTCACGAAGGAATACCTGGCCGATCTGGACAAGTGGCACTGGTTCGACATCCGCCCGGCGGATGACGATGTTGCCACCCAGCTGGAAGCCGTCAAGGAAGCCATCGAGCAGAAGCGCCACGACTTCGACCTGGCGTTCGAAGAGAAGCGCAAGAAGCTCACGCAGGGCGACGAACTGCCGCCGGGCGTGATCAAGATGGTCAAGGTGTACCTGGCCGTGAAGCGCCGCCTGCAGCCTGGCGACAAGATGGCCGGCCGTCACGGCAACAAGGGTGTGGTGTCGAAGATCACCCCGATCGAAGACATGCCCTACATGGCCGACGGCACGCCTGCCGACATCGTGCTGAACCCGCTGGGCGTGCCGTCGCGGATGAACGTGGGCCAGATTCTCGAAACCCACCTGGGCTGGGCCGCGCGTGGCCTGGGCGAGCGCATCGGCAACATGCTCAAGGCACAGGCCAAGGCCGCCGAGATCCGCAAGCTGCTGGGTCAGATCTACAACGAAAGCGGCAAGGTGGAAGACCTCGACAGCCTGACCGACGCCGAAGTGCTGGAACTGGCCGAGAACCTGAAGAAGGGCGTGCCGTTCGCGACGCCGGTGTTCGACGGTGCGCATGAGGACGAAATCCGCCGCATGCTGGACCTCGCCTATCCGGAAGAGATCGCGAAGGAGAAGGGCCTGACCGCTTCCAAGCAACAGGTCACGCTGTTCGACGGCCGCACCGGCGAAGCCTTCGAGCGTCCGGTCACGCTGGGCGTGATGCACATGCTGAAGCTGCACCACTTGGTCGACGACAAGATGCACGCGCGTTCGACCGGTCCGTACTCGCTGGTGACGCAGCAGCCGCTGGGCGGTAAGGCCCAGTTCGGTGGCCAGCGTTTCGGTGAGATGGAAGTGTGGGCGCTGGAAGCCTATGGCGCCTCCTACGTGCTGCAGGAAATGCTGACGGTCAAGTCGGACGATGTGACCGGCCGGACCAAGGTGTACGAGAACATCGTCAAGGGCGAGCACTCGATCGATGCCGGCATGCCGGAATCGTTCAACGTGCTGGTCAAGGAAATCCGCTCGCTGGGTATCGATATCGACCTTGAGCGCAACTGATCAGCCGGTTGGGCGGAGCGCGGCGGCGGTATCGCCGCGCTCCGGCAGTAGCAGCCATTGACGAAGATTTAGGGCCGGTGCCCAGGTGCCGGCCTCAAACTCAAGGAGTTTGGAATGAAAGCATTGCTCGACCTCTTCCGTCAGGTACAGCAAGAAGAGCAGTTCGACGCGATCAAGATTGGTCTCGCGTCGCCCGAGAAAATCCGTTCGTGGTCGTACGGCGAGGTCAAGAAGCCCGAGACCATCAACTACCGCACCTTCAAGCCGGAGCGCGACGGCCTGTTCTGCGCCAAGATCTTCGGCCCGATCAAGGACTACGAGTGCCTGTGCGGCAAGTACAAGCGCCTGAAGCACCGTGGCGTGATCTGCGAGAAGTGCGGCGTGGAAGTGACGCTGGCCAAGGTGCGCCGCGAGCGCATGGGCCACATCGAGCTCGCTGCGCCGACCGCGCACATCTGGTTCCTGAAGTCGCTGCCGTCGCGTCTGGGCATGGTGCTCGACATGACGCTGCGCGACATCGAGCGCGTGCTGTACTTCGAAGCGTTCGTGGTGGTCGAACCGGGCATGACGGCGCTCAAGAAGAGCCAGATCATGTCGGAAGACGATTACCTGGCCAAGTGCGACGAGTACGGCGAGGGTGAATTCGTTGCCTTGATGGGCGCCGAAGGTATCCGCGAGCTGCTGCGTGGCATCGACATCGAGAAGCAGATCGAGACGATCCGGGCCGAGCTGCAGGCCACCGGTTCGGAAGCCAAGATCAAGAAGTTCGCCAAGCGCCTGAAGGTGCTCGAGGCGTTCCAGCGTTCGGGCATCAAGCCCGACTGGATGATCATGGAAGTGCTGCCGGTGCTGCCGCCGGAGCTGCGTCCGCTGGTGCCGCTGGATGGCGGCCGCTTCGCCACGTCGGACCTGAACGACCTGTATCGCCGCGTGATCAACCGGAACAACCGTCTGAAGCGTCTGCTCGAGCTGAAGGCGCCGGAGATCATCGTGCGCAACGAAAAGCGCATGCTGCAGGAAGCGGTGGACTCGCTGCTGGACAACGGCCGTCGCGGCAAGGCGATGACCGGTGCCAACAAGCGTCCGCTTAAGTCCCTGGCCGAAATGATCAAGGGCAAGGGCGGCCGCTTCCGTCAGAACCTGCTGGGCAAGCGCGTGGACTACTCGGGCCGTTCGGTCATCGTGGTGGGCCCGACGCTCAAGCTGCACCAGTGCGGTCTGCCCAAGCTGATGGCGCTCGAGCTGTTCAAGCCCTTCATCTTCCACAAGCTGGAGACGATGGGCATCGCCACCACCATCAAGGCGGCGAAGAAGGAAGTGGAAAGCCAGACGCCGGTGGTGTGGGACATCCTCGAAGAGGTGATCCGCGAGCACCCGGTGATGCTGAACCGTGCGCCGACACTGCACCGTCTGGGCATCCAGGCGTTCGAGCCGGTGCTGATCGAAGGCAAGGCCATCCAGCTGCACCCGCTGGTGTGCGCGGCGTTCAACGCCGACTTCGACGGCGACCAGATGGCTGTCCACGTTCCGCTGTCGCTCGAAGCGCAGATGGAAGCGCGCACCCTGATGCTGGCGTCGAACAACGTGCTGTTCCCGGCCAACGGCGACCCGTCGATCGTGCCGTCGCAGGACGTGGTGCTGGGTCTGTACTACACGACCCGCGACAAGATCAACGGCCGCGGCGAGGGCATGACCTTCGCTGACATCAGCGAAGTGATCCGCGCCTACGAGAACAAGGAAGTCGAACTGGCTTCCCGCGTGAACGTGCGGATCACCGAGTACGACCTGGTGAACCCGGAAGCCGCCGGCGATGCACGCTTCGCGCCGAAGATCACGCTGCAGGCCACCACGGTCGGCCGCGCGATCCTGTCGGAGATCCTGCCGAAGGGCCTGCCGTTCTCGGTGCTGAACAAGCCGCTGAAGAAGAAGGAAATCTCGCGCCTGATCAACACGGCGTTCCGCAAGTGCGGTCTGCGCGAGACGGTGATCTTCGCCGACAAGCTGCTGCAGTCGGGCTTCCGCCTGGCAACCCGCGCCGGTATCTCGATCGCCATCGACGACATGCTGGTGCCGCCGGCCAAGGAGAAGATCATCTCCGAGGCCGCCGCCAAGGTGAAGGAATACGACAAGCAGTACATGTCGGGTCTGGTGACGGACCAGGAGCGTTACAACAACGTCGTGGACATCTGGGGCGCCGCCGGCGACCAGGTGGGCAAGGCGATGATGGAGCAGCTCCAGACGGAAGACGTGGTCGACCGCCACGGCAAGACCGTGAAGCAAGAGTCGTTCAACTCCATCTACATGATGGCCGACTCGGGCGCACGGGGTTCTGCCGCGCAGATCCGTCAGCTGGCAGGGATGCGTGGCCTGATGGCCAAGCCGGACGGCTCGATCATTGAGACGCCGATTACCGCGAACTTCCGCGAAGGCCTGAACGTTCTGCAGTACTTCATCTCGACCCACGGTGCACGTAAGGGTCTGGCCGATACGGCACTGAAGACCGCGAACTCGGGTTACCTGACCCGCCGTCTGGTCGACGTGACGCAGGATCTGGTCGTGGTGGAAGACGATTGCGGCACCACCAACGGCGTGCTCATGAAGGCGCTGGTTGAAGGCGGTGAAGTGATCGAAGCCCTGCGCGACCGTATCCTGGGCCGCGTGGTCGTCAACGACGTGGTGAACCCGGAAACCCAGGAAACCGCGATCGAAGCCGGCACGCTGCTGGACGAAGACCTGGTCGAGCTGATCGATGCGATCGGCGTGGACGAGGTCAAGGTCCGCACGCCGCTGACCTGCGACACGCGCTACGGCCTGTGCGCCAAGTGCTACGGCCGCGACCTCGGCCGCGGCGTGCTGGTGAACTCGGGCGAAGCGGTGGGCGTGATTGCCGCCCAGTCGATCGGTGAGCCGGGCACGCAGCTGACCATGCGTACGTTCCACATCGGTGGTGCGGCGTCGCGTGCGGCGGTGGCATCGAGCGTGGAAGCCAAGGCGACCGGTACCGTGCGCTTCACGGCGACCATGCGTTACGTCACCAACGCGAAGGGCGAGCAGATCGTCATCTCGCGTTCGGGCGAGGCGCTGATCACCGACGACCACGGCCGTGAGCGTGAGCGCCACAAGATCCCGTATGGCGCAACGCTGCTGGTGCACGATGGCCAGGCCATCAAGGCCGGCACGCAGCTCGCCACGTGGGATCCGCTGACGCGTCCGATCATTTCGGAGTACTCGGGCACCATCAAGTTCGAGAACGTCGAAGAGGGCGTGACCGTCGCCAAGCAGATGGACGAAGTGACCGGTCTGTCGACGCTGGTGGTGATCGACGCCAAGCGTCGCACGTCGGCTTCGAAGGGCATCCGTCCGCAGGTGAAACTGCTCGATTCGTCGGGCGCCGAAGTGAAGATCCCGGGCACGGACCACTCCGTGACCATCGGCTTCCAGGTGGGCGCGCTGATCACCGTGAAGGACGGTCAGCAGGTGCATGTGGGTGAAGTGCTGGCCCGTATCCCGACCGAATCGCAGAAGACGCGTGACATTACCGGTGGTCTGCCGCGCGTGGCCGAGCTGTTCGAAGCGCGTTCGCCGAAGGACGCCGCCGTGCTGGCGGAAGTCACCGGCACGACCTCGTTCGGCAAGGACACCAAGGGCAAGCAGCGCCTGGTGATCACGGACCTCGACGGCAATGCCCACGAGTTCCTGATCGCCAAGGAAAAGCAGGTGCTGGTGCACGACGGCCAGGTGGTAAACAAGGGCGAGATGATCGTCGAAGGCCCGGCCGATCCGCACGACATCCTGCGCCTTAAGGGCGTGGAAGAGCTGGCGACCTACATCGTCGACGAAGTGCAGGACGTGTACCGTCTGCAGGGCGTGAAGATCAACGACAAGCACATCGAAGTGATTGTTCGTCAGATGCTGCGCCGCGTGCAGATCGCCGATGTGGGCGACACCAAGTTCATCCCGGGTGAACAGGTGGAGCGCTCGGAGCTGCTCGACGAGAACGACAAGGTTATCGCCGAAGGCAAGCGACCGGCCACCTACGAGAACCTGCTGCTGGGTATCACGAAGGCGTCGCTGTCGACCGACAGCTTCATCTCGGCGGCGTCGTTCCAGGAAACCACGCGCGTCCTCACCGAAGCCGCCATCATGGGCAAGGTGGACGACCTGCGCGGTCTGAAGGAAAACGTCATCGTTGGCCGCCTGATCCCGGCCGGTACCGGTCTGGCTTACCACCGCGCCCGCAAGGCCAAGGAAGTCGCCGACCGCGACCGCGCCGCGGCGATTGCGGAAGAAGAAGCCGCCTCGATCTTCGAGACGCCCGTTGTCCAGCAGGAAGGCGACGCGTAAGCGCGCTGCAGCACGATCAAAGCCCGGCCTTGTGCCGGGCTTTTTTTTGCCGATCCGCCAGTGATTGGCGGCGGGACAACGCGCTTTGTGAGTGGACGTTAACCTACTTCTTGCCGGGGAGCGCTATGATCGTCCGATTCTGAAAAACCGGACCGCGCGTTGCTTGGCGGGGCTTGCTCCGGTTCTCCCGCTGTCTTGCCGAAGCATCCCTCCATGAAACTCACACGCAAGAAAATCGCCATCGGCGCGGCCGCGCTGGTGGTCGGGGCGGCTGCCGTCGTTCAGCTGGTCTGGCATCCGTTCGGCCGCACGCACGCACGCGCTGCGCGCACGCGAGGTCAAGCTGGACCTGACCCTGCCCGATGCCCTGATCGACAGCCAGAGCCTGTCACAGCTGCCGCGCGATGTCCTGCGCGTGCCTCTCCTGCGCGACGTGCTGACCGAGGATTTTGTCGCCTATTACGAGGGCAACGAGGACCGCCTGTCGGTGGCCGGCGCATTGCGGCGCTTGGCGTATGAGCAGAAGCTCGACCTGGCCGAGACCGTCCTCAAGCACGTTTTAGATGAGCCCGCCCGCGTGATGCTGTGGCGCGGCCCGGACGACAAGCTGCGCTACTGGGTGCTGTCCATGCAGCGCAACGGGCTGGCCAAGGCGCTGGAGGCGGTCGGCACCGTGGCTGCCGGCGATGCGCAGCTCTCCAAGGTGGCCGACGCGCTGGGCGATTCCGGCGCGCCGGTGTATGCGCTCAAGCTGGGCGGAGCGCGCTCGATCCTGATCGCCAGCAAGGGCGATCGGCTGATCGCGCTGTCCGAACCGGGCATCCTGCTCGACAAGGACGGCAAGCCGATGGCGGCGCAGGCCAAGGCGCTCGCCGCGCTGCTGTCGGACGACGCCGGGCAGCGCAACGTGCAGGGCCAGGCGTTCGCGCTGCCGGCACCCGAGCCGGCCAGCCATCACGTGCTGGTGAGCGCCAACTATCTGTCGTTCGGCTACCAGCAGTTCTTCCCCGGCATCGAGGCGTTGCGCTTCGATTTCGGCACCGGCGTCAGCGGCAACGGCTGGAAGAGCGCCGCGCTGATCGATCCGGACCGCCTGTCGGGCAAGTGGGACAACGCCGCCCTCTGGCATGCGCTGTTCGGCCAGATCGTCGGCGCGTACGAGGCCAAGGCGCAGGCCGATGACAAGGCCGGTGCCTACAAGCGCCTGCCGGTGACGACGCGTCCGGGGCCAGCCAGCGCCATGCTGTGGCAGCGTCCCGTCAGTGCGCGCTACGGCACGGCGCAGTCGGCGGGCGCACCGTTCGCGGCGCAACTGTCGGCGGATCGCTATTTCCCCGTCACGCTGGCGGTGGCCGGCGATGTGGTGGTGTTCTCGCCAGACGCGCGCCTCGTCGACGAGGCGCTGGCCGTGCTGGCCAAGCGTTTTCCGGCGGTGGCCGACAGCCTGCCGCGCGACAAAGCCGGACACATCGTGTTGACCATGACGCCGGCCTCGCTGGCGCCGCTGATCCGCCGTGAAGCCGGCGCCGCGCTGCCGGCCGATCAGGAGGCGGTGTTCCTGAGCGCCGCGCAGACGCATCTGTTCCCGAAGCTGAAGGCGCTGGCGCGCTATGCGCCGGTGTCGCTGGCGCTCGAGGGCGCTGCGCCGTCGTCGCGCGGCTGGGTGCCGGTGACGTGGCTGTCCGGCGGGCGCGGCCTGCCCGCGGGTGGCGACGGTACGGCGCCGGTCGATGCGGCCCCGGTCGACGCCGCCGCTGTTCCGGCCTCCGCTGACAGCGCCAGCACGCAATGAGGCCGCGCGCGCTGGCGCACGTTCCAGCGGTCTCGCCGAGCCGCCGTCGCTGGCTGGCGATGGCGGCTGCCGGCCTGCTCGCGCAGACGTTTGCGTCGGGCGTGCATGCGCTGTCCGGCTGGGCCGATGCCGCAACGGCGGGGCCCGATGTGCTCGCGCCCGAGCAGTCGGCCGTGTTCCGCGCGTGGTTCGTGCGCATCGTCAACGAGCAGCTGCGGCAGGGCCCGACGCCGCGCTGGACGCATCGCGACTGCGCCGGCCTGGTGCGCTTTGCCGCCGCCGAGGCGCTGCGTCCGCACGATGCCCGCTGGCTGCGCGCCAACGGCATGCGTGATGCCGAATCGGCGCGCCAGCTGCCGCCGGAGCTGAGCCTGACACCCGCCCAGCGCACGCTCACGCAGCGCTGGACGCGCATCGACGGCAGTACCGGCGCGTACGTTTCCGCGCTGGCGCTGATCCAGCAGAACAGCCGCTTCGTCGCCAAGGATGTCAACCAGGCGCTGCCCGGCGACCTGCTGTTCTTCGATCAGGGCGACGACCAGCATCTGATGATCTGGATGGATCGCTACATCGCTTACCACACCGGCACCGTCACCCGCACCGACACGGGTTTGCGGGCGGTTCCGGTCTCTGAACTGATGCAATGGAAAGACTCGCGCTGGCAGCCGCAGGGCGGCAATCCCAACTTCATCGGCGTGTTCCGTCTGGCCTTTTTGACGCGATAGGAAAACATATGCGCAACCGTTGGCGGTCCAATCTGGTCGCTGTGGTCTGCCTTGCAGCGCTTGCGGTCGCCGTGCCCGCCCACGCCGACGATGCGGCAGCCGCGCGCGACAAACCGAACCCCACGCTCGCCGACGTGCCTGCCAGCGGCTATGTGCCGTTCACCGGCCAGCCGTTCTTCCTGCTGTCGGATGCGAGCTATGGCACCGACCAGGAGGCGCTGGTGCGCCTGGAGGCGCCGGGCCGCGAATACAAGGACGAGCTCGCCCGCTACGGCGGCGCCGACATCCTGGTCTACCGCGTGCCGCAGCCGCTCGACTTCCTGAAGGCGCAGAAGAACCTGCACCGCATCGACGTCAAGGCCAACTACACGGGCGAGGGCCTGGCCAACACGCTGGCCTACCTGTGGGACAACTGGACCCGCCAGGCGCGCCGGGCCTGGCAGCGCGTGCTGTCATTCGCGACGCGCAGCAAGGCGGTGGACGCCGCGCCGCAGTTCAGCATGGGCGACCAGATGGCCGCACCCACTCGTTTCTCGAACAACCCGCAGTACGCGCCGCTCAAGGGCTATGAGCTGCTCGGCCGCTTCCGCTACCCGATCTGGGACGCCAAGCCGATCGCGCCGCCCAAGGACGTCAAGCTCGAAGGCAGCAGCAGCGAGTGGATGCCGCAGAACGTCGGCAACGTGATGATTCCGGTGGGCAAGCTGCCGGCGGGGCTGTACATCGTCGAGGCGGTGATCGGTGCGTACCGCGCGCATACGCTGCTGTTCGTCTCCGACACCGTGGCCGTGACCAAGGGCACCTCGCAGGGGATGATGGTGTGGACCGCCGAGCGCAAGAGCGGCAAGCCGGTGGCCGGCAGCACCGTCAGCTGGACCGACGGCCTGGGCGTGCTGGCCTCCGGCACCACGGAGGCCGACGGCACCGCCGAGCTGCGCCACGTCGCGCCCGAGCGCAGCTACGTGCTCGGTGCCGATCGCGCGGGCGGTGTGTTCATCTCCGAGAATTTCTATTACGACAGCGAGATCTACAACACCAAGCTGTACGCCTTCACCGACCGGCCGCTGTACCGTCCGGGCGATGAAGTGCGCGTCAAATTCATCGGCCGCAACTTCAGGAACGCGACCGAATCGACCGCACCGGCGGCGGGGGACATCAAGCTCGACGTGATCGACCCGACCGGCGCGCCGGTGGCGACCACCACGACGCGGCTGTCGGGCGAGACCGGTGCCGACGCGCGCTTCACGCTGCCGTCCAACGCACAGGCCGGCGGCTACACGCTGCGCTTCGACTACGGCGGCAACACCTACGGCGGTGCCTTCCGCGTGGCCGAATACATCAAGCCTCACTTCGACGTGAACCTGTCGCTGGACAAGGCCGGCTACGGCACCGGCGAGGCCATCAAGGGCAAGATCAGCCTGCGCTATCCGGACGGCAAGCCGGTCAAGGATGGCAAGGTGTCGGTCAGCCTGCGCGCGCAGCAGGTGACGATGGTGGAGGGCGAACTGCAATACGCCGGCCTGTTCCCGGTCAAGCTGGAGCAGCAGGAACTGACCACCGACGGCGACGGCAATGCCGCGCTGACGCTGCCCGCCGCCAAGGAGCCGAGCCGCTATGTCGTCACGGTGTTCGCCAACGACGGTGCCGCCTATCGCGTGAAAGTGACGCGCGAGCTGCTGGTGGCGCGCGGCGCGACGCCGTACCGGCTGTCCACGGCCGCCAACTTCACCACGCCGGGGCAGAGCGTGTCGTTCAGCCTGCAGCCGCTGCCGGCGGTGGACGGCGCGCGCGGTGCCGGTGCGCCGCCCGCCAAGTGGGAGCTGGTGCGGCTGGAATCGCGCACGCGCACCGAGGGGGCGCTGCAGCCGGACGCTAAGGGCGGCGCCACCTTCCCGGTCAAGTTCGACCAGCCCGGTTCGTACACGCTGTCGGTGCGCGATGCGGCCGGCAACCTGCTCGCGGCGTCCAGCCACTGGGTGGCCGGCGACGGCGTGCAGACCGTGCCGGGCAACATCGAGATCGTGTTCGACCGCGACCGCTACCGGATCGGCGACACGGCTGAGGCGCTGATCACCTTCCCGCAGCCGGTGGACGACGCGCTGCTGTCGGGCGGCGGCGATTGGTTGCGCCTGCAGCGCGTGACACCCTCGCAGTACCGCGCCCGCCTCAAGATCGGCGCCGAGTTCAGCCCCAACATGACGTTCTCCGCGCTGACCGTGCGCGACGGCGACATGGTGTTCCAGAACGCCGGCATCGTCGTCACGCAGCCGGCGCTGGATCTGACCGTGCGCGCGGACAAGGCCGTCTACGCGCCGGGCGAGACCGTCACGCTGGACCTGACCAGCGCGCTGGCCGGCAAGCCGGTGCCGGCCAACCTGACGGTGTCGGTGGTCGATGAGATGGTCTACGTGCTGCAGCCGGAGGTGGCGCCGTCCATCGTCGATTTCTTCTATCACCCGCGCCGCAACAGCGTGCGCACCACCTCCAGCCAGAGCTTCATCAGCTACGACCTGGCTCTGTTGTCGCTGCCCGGCAAGCCGGGCGGCACCTACGGCCGTCACAATGAGCGCGGCGTGAAGGTGCTGGAGCGCCCGCGCCGCGACGAGCAGGACACCGCCGCCTGGGTCGCCAACCTGCAGACCGGCGCCGACGGCCGCGCGCGCATGACCTTCGCGATGCCCGATTCGCTGGCGCGCTGGCGCGTCACCGTGCGAGCGGTATCGACCACGGGTGCAGCGGACGGCATCGTCGGCCAGCGTACCGCCAGCATCCGCTCCGACAAGGCGCTGTACCTGAAGTGGACCGGTCCGCAGCGCTTCCGCGAAAGCGACCAGCCGCGCATCGACATGGTCGCCTTCAACCAGACCGACAAGGACATCACGGCGGACTGGATCGTCTCGGGCGCCGGCCTGAACATCAACCAGCGCGTGACGCTCAAGCGCGGCGCCAACTACCTGCATGCGCCGCTGTCGGGTACCCAGGCGCTGCAGCCGGGCGTCGTCAACGCGGAGCTCAAGCAGGATGACAAGGTGTCCGACCGCCTGCAGACCACGGTCAAGCTCGATGCGACCGGCTGGCTGGCCGACCGCGAAAGCATCGTCCCGCTCACGCAGCTGCAGGGCACGCGCCTGCCGCTCGGCCTGCCCGCCGATGCGCGCGACGTGCGCCTGCGCGTGGTCGGCAGCACCGCCAGCCAGTTCGCCCGCGTGGCCGACGACCTGATCGAATACCCGTACGGTTGCGCTGAGCAGACCGCCAGCCGCCTGATTCCGTTGGCGCTGGCGCAGCAGAGCCTGGCCGCCACCGGCACGCGCCTGCCTGACGGCAACCCGGCGGGCACGCAGGGCGTCGATGCGCTGCTGCGCACGCAGCGTCAGCGCCTCGCACTGCTGGCCGGCACCAACGGCACCTTCGGCTGGTGGGGCGAACTGACCACCAGCAGCGCGCTGATCACGTCGTACGCCTACTACGCCGATTGGCTGGCCAGCCGCGCGGTCGGCATCAGCCTGCCCGCCGACAACTGGAAGCAGGTGCTGGAAGCCTACAAGCGCACCAGCCCGAACGAGCCGCTGCTGCATCGCGCGCTGGCGCTGTGGTTTGCCAACGAGATGGGCCTGCCGGTGGCGACGCCGCTGTCGGGCGTGGCGGCGGAGCTCACGCGCAATGCCAAGGCGCCGGCCGATGCCGAGCCCGCGCCGGGCGACAGTCTGATCTTCGTCGCGCCCGATTCGCCGCGCGGCCGCCAGGTGGCGGTGGTCCTGACGGCGCAGCTGATGCGCCAGGTCGGGCAGCCGGTGCCGGAGGCGCTCGTGTCGGCCGACATCGCGGCGCGCACGGCACTGGCCAACGACACCTCGCCGCTGGTGCAGAGCCTGCTGCTGATGCGCGGTGGCCGCTCCGCGGCCGACCCCGCGCCGCTGCTGGCGCGCGCCAGCGCCGCGATGCCGACCATGGACCGCGCCGTTGCGCTGGTCTGGCTGCAGAAGGGCCTGGGTGGCTTGCAGGGCGCGAGTGTCGCGGCCATCCAGCCGGCGCTGTCGGCCGGCGGCTGGCAGGCGGCATGTTCGGCGGTCGGTGTGCCGACGTGGCGCTGGGCCCGTGCGCAGCCGCCCGCCGCCCTCGATCTGGCGACCGCGCCGTCCGACGTGACCACGCAGTCGGCCATCGTGTCCTACCGCAGCCGTGCGCCGGAGGCCTCCAAGCTGCCGATCACGGTGGAGCGCAAGCTGTACCGCCTCGACCCGATCGCCGCCGCCGCACCGAAGGAAGATGCCAAGACGCCCAAGCGCGCCGCCGCCGAGGCGACCGCCAACGCCGGCATCACGTTCAAGGCCAAGCTGGTCAAGCCCGGCGACATGCTCGACAGCAACGTGCTCTATGTCGACGAGATCGTGCTGACGCCGCGCCAGGGCACGTACCGCTACGGTCTGGTCGAAGTGCCGCTGCCGCCGGGCGCCGAGGTGGAAGCCACCATCTGGGGCATCCAGATCGACGGCCTGAAGGGCGAGCCGAACGAAGGCAACGGCCCGCAACCCTTCGAGCGCCGCGCCGCCTACGAGATGGGCCAGCTGTCGTACAACCAGCCGGTGCCGATGCTGGAGCGTCCGACCGTGCTGCGCCAGCTGGTGCGCTTCTCGCTGCCGGGCCGCTTCGTGCTGCCGCCGGCGCGCTACTTCCGCATGTACCAGCCGGAGGCCAAGGCGCTGCAGGGCGACGGCAAGACCGCCAGCTATCCGTTCAAGGTGGAGTGACACGGCGATGCGCTTCGGCTGGCTTGCGCGCAGGGTGATGACCGGCCTGGTCTGGGCCGGCGGCGCGCTCGCGTCCGGCAGGCTGTCGCGGCGGCGCCGCAGGCCGAGCCGCTGCGCTACGCCACCCTGCAGGGCGGACAGGCGGGCGACGCGGCCCGGCTGTGGCAGTTCAGCGCCGACCCTGCCGCCGGCACGCCGCAACCGGTGCCGCTGGCGCGCAACCTCGAGACGCCGCTGGGCAGCGTCTGGAAGCTGTTCGTCTACAGCTACCTGGTCTCGCGCAGGATTCCGACACCCGACTACGCCTGCCACGGCAACGATCCCGAAGAGGTCTATTGCTGCACGGCGGGGCAGAGCATCGACCGCGAACACGCGCTGATCCAGTCGTGCGGCCGCTATTTCGAACCCGCGCGCCTGGGGCTGGACGCGGCCGACTGGCGCCGCTTCTGGCAGCAGGCGGGTGCGCCGGCATGGCTGCGCGACGTGCGCGCGATGCTGCCGGCGCGCCGTGTTCCCGTCGCCGATCTGCTGACCGCGCTGCAAAGCATGCCCGCCGACGGCCGCGAGGCCGCCGCGCACACGCTGGTGTCGGTGCTGACCGTGGGCCGCGGCGAAGGGACGGTCTCGCACTTCGGCGGCCTGCTGCGCGCCAAAACCTGGACCATGCCCGATCCGCGGCGCCCCGGTGCGTCGATCGGCGGGGCCGCCGGCTGGCTGGCCGACGGTACGGCGGTCTGGCTCGGCGGCTCCGGGTCGAGCAACCGCGTGCTGGCCGCCGCCGCGCCGCGTCTGATGCCGCTGCTCGAGCACATGCCCGTGCCCGACGACGATGCCTGCGTGGCGGTCGACTTCTTTGCGCGCTACCCGATCCGCGAGGTGCGCGATGCCGACGGCAAACCGGTCGGCACGGGCCGGCTGGACGGCCGCTACGCCGTGCGCTTCGTCAACGGCAACACGCTGCCGATCGAAAGCCGGGCAGAGCTGGCGCTGTCGCGCGCAAGCGGTGCCTCGTTCATCACCGGGCGTCTCGGCATGAACGACTACGTGGCCCGCGTGGTGGAGCGCGAGGGCGAGCTGGCCGAGCCGCAGGCCGCCCGCGCACTGGCTGTGGCGGCCCGCAGCTATCTGGTGCAGCACGCCTCGCGCGACCAGGGCTGCTAACGCATCGCCGACAGTTCCCGCGCACAGCGCGTGCTGTCGCGCCCGCCGTCCGCCGCCGCCCGCAGCGCCGCCGCCTTCACGGACGCGCTGGTCCTGACCGGCCAGCCGGTGCAGTACCACGGCACCCTCAGCGCCCGCGGCCAGATGGGCTGGACCGACGCGCGGGCCGCCGCCCGGCGGGGCCTGGGTTTCGACGCCATCCTCGCCCAGTGGTGGCCGCAGGCCACGCTGACCTCGTTCCAGAGCCCGGTCGCGGGCGACTGCCTGCCGGTGGCGGGGGCGCAGCCGTGGCTGCGGGCGCAGGCGCCGCGCTGGTCGGTCCGGCTGGCCGCCGAGCCCGGCTACGAGACGCCGCCGCTGCCCGCCGTTTGCGTGGTCCGCGAAGGGCGGCCCTATGCCGATGCGCGCCGCAACCGGCTCTACATCCAGCGGTTCGCCGGCGAGGAGGACCGCATCGCGCTGGCGCACGAATATCTGCATCTGGCGTTCGCGCGCCATCCGCGCGGGCAGGACGAAGGCTTTGTCGAGGCGACCGCGCGCCGCCTGATCCGTGGGGAGGGTTTGCTGTGAAGACGTGGATGACGCGGATGGGCGCGGCGGCGGCGGCCTAGCTGCTGGCGCTGTCGGCATGCGCCGAGCCCGTGGCCGACCTGGACGGCCCCATCGGCGGCTGGCGCCACAGCGGCCTGACCAACGAACTGGAGCGCTACACCGCCGCCTATCCGAAACCGCCGGTCGATCGCGGCGCGCAGAAGTACCGCACGCTGATCGCCGGGCGGCTGCGCGCGGCAGGCACCGATCGCCGCCCGCCGGTGCTGGTGGTCAACGGCAATGCGATGCCACTCTACGGCGACAGCGAAGGCCGCTTCGCCCGCCCGTGGGCGTTCGGCCCCGGCTCCAACAGCGTCGAGATCGTCAGCCCCGACGGCAAGACCCGCCAGCGCCTGCAGTTCTACGAAGCCGACGCCACCAAGACCTCGGCCAAGCTGCGCGCCATCCTCACCTGGGACGACCCGCGCGCCGAGGTCGACATGCACGTCATCTCGCCGATCGGCGACCACGCCTTCTGGGCGCAGCCGCTGCTCTCGGACGGTGGCGGCCTGGACGTCGACAGCGTCGATGGCGCCGGTCCGGAGATCTTCTCCACCGCGGCGCCGCGCCCCGGCGTGTGGCTGTTCTACGTGAACTATTGGGGCAACTTCAACGCCGCCGGCTACAACTTCGACGAAACGGCGCACGACCGCGACCTCATCACCGCACGGCTGACACTGATCTATAACGAGAACACGCCCAGCGAGCGGCGCGAGTTCGTCGCCGTGCCGCTGCGCAAGATCGGCGAGCTGGCACTGATGAAATCCATCCGCTTCTGAATTCGAACGTGCTTCGATGCCATGACGCTTTCCCCCTTCCGCTTTGCCGCCGCCCTGACGCTCGCCACCGTGAGCGCGGCGGGCAGCGCGTTCGCGCAAGCCGACGCCGGCAACATCGAGATGACCGCACCGCTCAGCGGCTGGCGCAACTCGGCCGGCGACGACTTTCGCTACACGCAGGACGTGCACTATCCGGCCGTCTCGGTCGCCACGCCGCAAGGGCAGGGCGCCGCATCGATGATCGCCGGGCGCATCCGCAATACGCCCAAGGCGGCCGAGCCCGCGGACGCCGGGAGCCGTCCTCGTCCCAATGCCCGTCGCCGCGGTGCCGATGGCGCATCGGTCGGCACCCTCGTCGTCAACGGCGTGGCGATGCCGCAGCGCATCGAGGCCGACGGCACGTTCTCGCGCCCCTATGCGTTCGGCGCCGGCAGCAACAGCGTCGAAGTCCGCACCGCGCGCGGTGATGCCAAACGCGTGCAGTTCTACGACACCTACGCCGGCAAGACACGGCCGCGCCTGCGCGTGGTGCTGTCGTGGGACACCGACGGCACCGACCTCGACCTGCACGTGATCTCGCCCGACGGCCAGCACGCCTGGTATGGCAACCGCGTGACGGCCAATGGCGGCGCGCTCGACGTGGACGTCACCACGGGCTACGGTCCCGAGATCTATTCCAACCCCGTGCCGCTGCCCGGCACGTACTTGGTCTATGTGAACTATTACGGCAGCGGCAACGATAGCAGCATCATCACCACGGCGCAGGTCACCATCATCACCGACGAGAACACGCCCGCCGAACGCCAGCAGACCTTCGTCATGCCGATGCGCAAGGCCGGCGAGCTGACGCTGGTGCGCACCTTCACCATGAAATAGGAACAGGAGCCCCGCCGTCATGGACACGCAGACCGTCGCCGCCTACAACACGCTCGCCGAGACCTTCGCCCGCGAATGGCGCGAGCAGCCCGCGCCGGACGACCTCTACGCGCTGTTGCGCCGCGTGTTCAAGGCGGGCGGGAATACGGTCGACATCGGCTGCGGCGCGGGACGCGAGGTGGCGTGGCTCAACGCCAACGGCTATCCGGCGGTCGGCTACGACGCCTCGGCCGGGCTGCTGGAGGCCGCGCGCACGCAGTATCCGGGGCTGTCGTTCCGCCGGGCGATGCTGCCCGAACTGGCGGGCATCGCCGACGGCGCGTTCGACAACGTGGTCTGCGAGACCGTCATCATGCACCTGCCGCCCGCGCAGATCGGCGCGGCCGTCCGGCGCCTGCTGGCCCTGCTGCGCCCGGGCGGCACGCTGTACCTGAGCTGGCGCGTCACGCCCGAGGCCGGCCAGCGCGACGGCCGTGGCGGGCTCTACACCGCGTTCGACGCCGCCGGGGTCCGCGAAGCGCTGGCCGGTGCGCAGGTCCTTTTCGACGAGGCGGCCGTCAGCCAATCGTCGGGCAAGACCATTCACCGGATCGTCGCGCGCCAGCCGTGACCGGCGGCCATCGCAAGGATTACGACACGTCCGATTGCCCGGCCTGCGGCGGGGTTTGTCACAATAGCGGTTTCGTACCCTCCGCAGTGACACCGCGAGCACCCGCCGTCCCGATGTTCGATTCTCCCGCCATTGACCACGCGCTCGGCGCGTTGCCCGAAGACACGGCTGCCGCCACGCGCGCCGTGCTGCACGATGTGTTCGGCTACAGCGCGTTCCGCGGACCGCAGGCGGATATCGTCGCGCACGTCGCCGACGGCGGCGATTGCCTGGTGCTGATGCCCACCGGCGGCGGCAAGTCGCTGTGTTATCAGATTCCCGCCTTGGTGCGGCACCGGCGCGGCCAGGGCGCGGGTATCGTGGTCTCGCCGCTGATCGCCCTGATGCAGGACCAGGTGGCCGCGCTGGAAGAGGCGGGCGTGCGCGCCGCCTACCTCAATTCCGCGCTCAGCGGCGCCGAGGCCGCGCAGGTCGAGCGCGATCTGGCGGCCGGCCGGCTCGATCTCGTCTACGTCGCGCCCGAGCGGCTGATGACGCAGCGCTTTCTCGAGCTGCTGGAACGCTCGCGCATCGGCCTGTTCGCCATTGACGAGGCGCATTGCGTGTCGCAGTGGGGGCACGATTTCCGGCCGGAGTACATCCAGCTCTCCGTGCTGCACGAGCGCTTCCCGCACGTACCGCGCATCGCGCTGACCGCCACCGCCGATGCCGTCACGCGCGACGAGATCGTCGAGCGGCTGGCGCTGGGCGGCGCGCGCGTCTTCCTCTCCAGCTTTGACCGCTCCAACATCCGCTACACCATCGTCGAGAAGGACAGCGCGCGCCAGCAATTGCTGCGCTTCATCCGCGCCGAGCACATCGGCGAGGACGGCTGCGACGCCGGCATCGTCTATTGCCTGTCGCGCAAGAAGGTGGAAGAGACCGCGCAGTGGCTGGCCGAGCAGGGCATCCGCGCGCTGCCCTACCACGCCGGCATGGATGCCGAGATACGCACCCGCCACCAGGCGATCTTCCGCAAGGAGGAAGGCGTGGTGATGGTGGCGACCATCGCCTTCGGCATGGGCATCGACAAGCCGGACGTGCGCTTCGTCGCCCACCTGGACCTGCCCAAGAGCCTGGAGGGCTATTACCAGGAAACCGGCCGCGCCGGCCGCGACGGCCTGCCCGCCAACGCGTGGATGGCCTACGGCCTGGCCGATGTGGTGCAGCAGCGCCGCATGATCGACGAGTCCGAAGCCGACGACGTGCACAAGCGCGTCTCGACGGCCAAGCTCGATGCGCTGCTGGGGCTTTGCGAATCGGCCGGGTGCCGCCGCGTGGCGCTGCTGGCGTACTTCGGCGAGTCCAGCCAGCCCTGCGGCAACTGCGACACCTGCCTCAGCCCGCCGCAGACCTGGGATGCCACCCGTGAGGCGCAGATGGCGCTGTCGTGCGTGTACCGCGTGCAGCAGGCCAGCCGCGTGAGCTTCGGCGCCGGCCAGTTGATCGACGTCCTGCGCGGCAACGCCACCGAGCGCATCAAGCAGTGGCAGCACGAGACGCTGTCCACCTTCGGCATCGGCAACGCCCTGTCGGAGGCCGCGTGGCGCGGCGTGTTCCGCCAACTGGTGGCGCAGGGGCTGCTGGCGGTCGACCACGGCGGCCATGGCGCCCTGGTGCTGACCGACGCCGCGCGCCCGGTGCTCAAGGGCGAGCAACGCGTGACCCTGCGGCGCCAGGCGGAGAAGGTGCGCACCGCGCCCGCGTCCGGCGCCAAGGCCGAGCGCCGCGCGGATCCCGCCGCCGAACTATCGGCCGAGGCCCAGGTGCGCTGGCAGGCGCTGCGCGTCTGGCGGGCCCAGACCGCGCGCGAGCACAGCGTGCCTGCGTACGTGATCTTCCATGACAGCACACTCGCCCGCATCGCCGAATCCGATCCCGCTTCGCGCGAGGCGCTCGCCGAGCTGCCCGGCATCGGTGTCGCCAAGCTGGATCGCTACGGTCAGGCCTTGCTCGACGTACTGGCGAAATGCCGGGGCGAGGCTTAGCGGGCAACCGCCCGCGACCTGGGCGCGAACCGGTAGCGCATCCCTGCCACGAAATTGCGCCGATTGCTGCACTTGCTGCCTTCAGGCCGGCAGCACCGGCCGTGCCATCCGCACCACATGTGGCGTACCCGAACCTGCTTCGTCCCCGGCAGGTCGGCGGCGTGCTTGACGCTTGCCATGCACGCCGCTATAGTGCGAGATTCGAGTTTTTGGATTCTGGTTTCGCTCGTCCATGCTTCGGCAATTGCCGCGCAAGTCGATTGACTGCCAGACGGGCTCGCGCTCTTTGGTCTTGGTCTGTTCCCGCAGGCCTTCTCTCTAGAGCGTTCTGCTCGCCACTTCCAAAACCCGATTGCGCCGTCTGCCTCACTAATGAGGCGTCCACGTCATGTGGTCCGGCGATTTTCCAAAAACCAAGCTGGATTGAACAATGCCAACCATCAACCAACTGGTTCGCAAGCCCCGCGTCTCGGAAAAGCTGAAGAGCAAGAGCCCGGCGCTTGAGAACTGCCCGCAGCGTCGCGGCGTGTGCACCCGTGTGTACACCACGACGCCGAAGAAGCCGAACTCGGCACTGCGTAAGGTCGCCAAGGTGCGCCTGACCAACGGTTTCGAAGTCATTTCGTACATCGGGGGTGAAGGCCACAACCTGCAAGAACACAGCGTCGTGCTGATCCGCGGTGGCCGTGTGAAGGACTTGCCGGGTGTGCGTTACCACATTGTGCGCGGCTCGCTTGACCTGCAAGGCGTCAAGGACCGTAAGCAGGCGCGTTCGAAGTACGGCGCGAAGCGTCCGAAGGCGGCCTAAGTCGCAAGGTGAGGCCAGTGCCGCGCTGCGGTCACGGTCTTGTCACGAGCAGGCGGTACAACGGTGCGTTTTTTGACCGCACTGGCACCGTCGAGTAAGTGGTCACCCGGCTCAGATTGTTGCAAGACAAGCTAGTTGGTGACCGGAGAACCGAAGCGGTTCTCAACTGAACAGAGAAGGAAAGAAGATGCCACGTCGTCGTGAAGTCCCCAAGCGGGAAATTCTGCCGGACCCGAAGTTCGGCAATGTGGAAGTCGCCAAGTTCATGAACGTCCTGATGCTGGACGGCAAGAAGTCGGTGGCTGAGCGTATCGTGTACGGTGCGTTCGACCAGATCGAGAAGAAAGCAGGCAAGGCACCCATCGAGGTGTTCACGGTTGCCATCAACAACATCAAGCCGGTGGTCGAAGTGAAGAGCCGCCGCGTTGGTGGTGCCAACTATCAGGTGCCGGTCGAAGTCCGGCCGTCGCGTCGTCTGGCATTGGCGATGCGCTGGCTGCGGGAAGCTGCGAAGAAGCGCAGCGAGAAGTCGATGGCCCTGCGTCTGGCGGGCGAACTGCTCGAAGCCTCGGAAGGCCGCGGTGGTGCAATGAAGAAGCGCGACGAAGTGCACCGCATGGCCGAAGCCAACAAGGCGTTCTCGCACTTCCGCTTCTAAGCGGCGCGACAACGTAGTTGGTTGCTGGGCGGGCTGTGTGCGCACATCTCGCCCATTTGTATTAGGGGTGCCTGCCGGCTAGGCGGCGCCTCGTTGACGAATCAGAGGATTAACGTGGCTCGAAAGACCCCCATTGAGCGCTACCGCAACATCGGTATCTCCGCTCACATCGACGCCGGCAAGACCACCACGACCGAGCGGATTCTGTTCTACACCGGTGTGAACCACAAGATCGGTGAAGTGCATGATGGCGCAGCCACCATGGACTGGATGGAGCAGGAGCAGGAGCGCGGCATCACCATCACGTCCGCTGCCACCACTGCCTTCTGGAAGGGCATGGGCAACAACTACCCCGAGCACCGCATCAACATCATTGACACCCCGGGCCACGTGGACTTCACCATCGAGGTGGAGCGTTCCATGCGTGTGCTGGACGGCGCGTGCATGGTGTACTGCGCCGTGGGTGGCGTGCAGCCGCAGTCGGAAACCGTCTGGCGCCAAGCCAACAAGTACGGCGTGCCGCGCCTGGCATTCGTCAACAAGATGGACCGCACCGGCGCCAACTTCTTCAAGGTCTACGACCAGCTGCGTCTGCGCCTGAAGGCCAATCCGGTGCCCGTGGTGGTGCCGATCGGCGCTGAGGAAAGCTTCAAGGGCGTGATCGACCTCATCAAGATGAAGGCGATCATTTGGGACGAAGCCAGCCAGGGCACCAAGTTCGACTACGTCGACATCCCGGCCGAGCTGCAAGCCACCGCTGAAGAATGGCGCGAGAAGATGGTCGAGGCGGCTGCCGAATCGAACGAAGCGCTGATGGAAAAGTACCTCGGCGGCGAAGCGCTGACCGAAGCGGAAATCGTCAAGGCGCTGCGTGACCGTACCATCGCCTGCGAAATCCAGCCGATGCTGTGCGGCACCGCGTTCAAGAACAAGGGCGTGCAGCGTATGCTCGACGCCGTGATCGACTTCCTGCCGTCGCCGGTCGACATTCCGCCGGTCACGGGTGAACTCGAAAACGGTGAGAAGGCTGAGCGCCGCGCGTCGGACGACGAGAAGTTCTCGGCGCTGGCGTTCAAGATCATGACCGACCCGTTCGTCGGCCAGTTGATCTTCTTCCGCGTCTACTCGGGCGTGGTGGAGTCGGGCAACACGCTGCTGAACGCGACCAAGGATAAGAAGGAACGTCTGGGCCGTATTCTGCAGATGCACGCCAACCAGCGTGAAGAAATCAAGGAAGTGCGCGCCGGTGACATCGCCGCTGCGGTGGGTCTGAAGGACGCCACCACGGGCGACACGCTGTGCGATCCGGCACACCCGATCGTGCTCGAGCGCATGGTGTTCCCGGAGCCGGTGATCTCGCAGGCCGTCGAGCCGAAGACCAAGGCTGACCAAGAGAAGATGGGCATGGCGCTGAACCGTCTGGCCCAGGAAGATCCGTCGTTCCGCGTCAAGACCGACGAAGAATCCGGCCAGACCATCATCTCGGGCATGGGCGAGCTGCACCTGGAAATTCTGGTGGACCGCATGAAGCGCGAATTCGGCGTGGAAGCGACCGTCGGCAAGCCGCAGGTGGCCTACCGTGAAACCATCCGCAAGACTGCCACCGACGTTGAAGGCAAGTTCGTCAAGCAGTCGGGCGGTCGCGGCCAGTACGGCCACGCGGTCATCACGCTCGAGCCGCAAGAGCAAGGCAAGGGCTTCGAGTTCGTCGACGCCATCAAGGGCGGTGTGATTCCTCGCGAATTCATCCCCGCAGTGGAGAAGGGTATCGTCGACACGTTGCCGTCGGGCGTGCTGGCTGGCTTCCCGGTGGTGGACGTGAAGGTCACGCTGACCTTCGGTTCGTACCACGACGTTGACTCGAACGAAAACGCGTTCCGCATGGCCGGTTCGATGGCATTCAAGGAAGCCATGCGCAAGGCCAGCCCCGTGCTGCTCGAGCCGATGATGGCGGTGGAAGTTGAAACGCCGGAAGACTACATGGGCAACGTGATGGGCGATCTGTCCGGCCGTCGCGGCATCATCCAGGGCATGGACGACATGGTGGGTGGCGGCAAGGTCATCAAGGCCGAAGTCCCGCTGTCGGAAATGTTCGGCTACTCGACGTCGCTGCGTTCGGCCACGCAAGGCCGCGCTACGTACACCATGGAGTTCAAGCACTACGCCGAGGCGCCGAAGAACGTCGCCGAAACCGTGATGGCCGCCAAGGGTACGAAGTAATCAACGTGTTTGGGCGATCGCGTGTGCGGTCGCCCGCATCCATATCTAAGCAATCTAGCGATTCCGAATTGAGGAGCTGACATGGCAAAGGAAAAGTTCGAGCGGACCAAGCCGCACGTGAACGTTGGTACGATCGGTCACGTTGACCACGGCAAGACGACGCTGACGGCAGCAATCGCGACGGTGCTGTCGACCAAGTTCGGTGGCGAAGCGAAGAAGTACGACGAAATCGACGCAGCGCCGGAAGAAAAGGCACGCGGCATCACGATCAACACCGCGCACATCGAGTACGAAACGGCCAACCGCCACTACGCGCACGTTGACTGCCCGGGCCACGCCGACTACGTCAAGAACATGATCACCGGTGCCGCCCAGATGGACGGCGCCATCCTGGTGGTCTCCGCCGCTGACGGCCCGATGCCGCAAACCCGCGAGCACATCCTGCTGGCCCGCCAGGTGGGCGTGCCGTACATCATCGTCTTCCTGAACAAGTGCGACATGGTGGACGACGCCGAGCTGCTCGAGCTGGTCGAAATGGAAGTGCGCGAACTGCTCTCGAAGTACGAGTTCCCCGGCGACGACACCCCGATCATCAAGGGTTCGGCCAAGCTGGCGCTGGAAGGCGACAAGGGCGAGCTGGGCGAAGTGGCCATCATGAACCTGGCCGACGCCCTGGACTCGTACATCCCGACGCCGGAGCGCGCCGTTGACGGCACGTTCCTGATGCCGGTGGAAGACGTGTTCTCGATCTCGGGCCGCGGCACCGTGGTGACCGGTCGTATCGAGCGCGGCGTGATCAAGGTCGGCGAAGAAATCGAAATCGTCGGCATCAAGGCCACGCAAAAGACCACCTGCACCGGCGTGGAAATGTTCCGCAAGCTGCTGGACCAAGGCCAGGCTGGCGACAACGTCGGTATCCTGCTGCGCGGCACCAAGCGTGAAGACGTCGAGCGTGGCCAGGTGCTGTGCAAGCCGGGTTCGATCAAGCCGCACACGCACTTCACCGGCGAGGTGTACATTCTGTCGAAGGACGAAGGTGGCCGTCACACCCCGTTCTTCAACAACTACCGCCCGCAGTTCTACTTCCGTACCACGGACGTGACCGGCTCGATCGAACTGCCGGCAGGCAAGGAAATGGTCATGCCTGGCGACAACGTGTCGATCACCGTCAAGCTGATCGCCCCGATCGCCATGGAAGAAGGCCTGCGTTTCGCCATCCGTGAAGGCGGTCGTACCGTCGGCGCCGGCGTCGTCGCCAAGATCATCGAGTAAGGCGGGCGGGTGCGCCGCTCCCGGTAACGGGTGGGGCGCACCGCTTGTTGCATCGCTCTTTCAATCTCAGGCGGCACCGTCCGCCACGCTCTTTAAGGAATCATCATGCAGCAGAACCAAAAGATCCGCATCCGCCTGAAGGCTTTCGACTATCGCCTGATCGACCAGTCGGCCGCCGAGATCGTCGAGACCGCCAAGCGCACCGGCGCGATCGTCAAGGGCCCGGTGCCTCTGCCGACCCGCATCCAGCGCTTCGACGTCCTGCGCTCGCCGCACGTCAACAAGACCAGCCGCGACCAGTTCGAGATCCGCACCCACCAGCGCCTGATGGACATCGTCGATCCGACCGACAAGACCGTCGACGCCCTGATGAAGCTGGACCTGCCGGCTGGCGTGGACGTCGAGATCAAGCTGCCGTAAGGCAAGGCAACACGCGCTGCCGGACCCGGTTCGGCAACGGGCAAGCGGCGAGCCATGTGCTCGCCGCTTGCTTTTTGGCGCCCACTGTTGCGCCATTTGCCACGCCCCAGCACCGCTTCGTCGATCGTGCTTGCGCATTGCCCTGGATCGGGATATAGTTTAGGGCTACCCCTTTAGTAAGGGGGGCTGGCCGTTTGGCCTTGCGCTGTCTCTTTAGGCGGGCCCAGTTCAAGATTCGTAGTATCAATTCAATCAGCCCCGGCCAATCGCAGCCGGGAATGGAGCAAACCATGAGCCTTGGCCTTGTAGGTCGCAAGGTTGGCATGACCCGTGTTTTCACGGATGACGGCGACTCGATCCCCGTTACCGTGCTCGAGGTCGGCGGCAACCGCGTGACGCAAATCAAGACGGACGAGACCGACGGTTACACCGCGGTGCAAGTCACCTTCGGCAGCCGACGCGCAAGCCGCGTCACCAAGCCGCTGGCGGGCCACCTCGCCAAAGCCGGCGTGGAAGCCGGCGAAATCATCGTCGAATTCCGCATCGATGCTGCCAAAGCCGCTGAGCTGAAGCTCGGCGACACCATCGACGTGGACCTGTTCGCGGTCGGCCAGAAGATCGACGTGCAAGGCACGACGATCGGTAAGGGCTATGCCGGTACGATCAAGCGCTACAACTTCTCGTCGGGCCGTGCTTCGCACGGTAACTCCCGTTCGCACAATGTGCCGGGCTCGATCGGTATGGCGCAGGATCCGGGCCGTGTGTTCCCCGGCAAGCGCATGACCGGTCATATGGGTGATGTCACCCGCACCGTCCAAAACCTGGTGATCGTTCGCGTCGATGCGGAGCGCAAGCTGCTGCTCGTCAAGGGCGCCGTTCCGGGCGCGAAGAGCGGTTTTGTTGTCGTCAGTCCGGCCGTCAAGGCCAAGCCGCAAGTTGCGGCTGCAGCGTAAGGGGCGATCGCATGGAACTGAAGCTCCTGCAAGCAGACGGCCAACTCGGCGCCGGCGTTTCCGCCTCGCCCGAAGTGTTTGGCCGCGATTACAACGAAGCTCTGGTGCACCAGATCGTCGTCGCTTACCAAGCCAACGCACGCAGCGGCAACCGTAAGCAGAAGGACCGCGAAGAGGTCAAGCACACGACCAAGAAGCCGTGGCGCCAGAAGGGTACGGGCCGCGCCCGTGCGGGTATGAGCTCCTCGCCGCTGTGGCGCGGGGGTGGTCGTATTTTCCCGAACAGCCCGGAAGAGAACTTCTCGCAGAAGGTCAACAAGAAGATGTACCGCGCCGGCATGCGCTCGATTTATTCGCAGCTCGCCCGCGAAGGCCGCATCAACGTGGTCGATGGCTTCGGCATCGAAGCGCCCAAGACCAAGCTGTTGGCCGACAAGTTCCGCGCCATGGGCCTGGACTCGGTGCTCGTGATCACCGATAACCTGGACGAAAACCTCTACCTGGCATCGCGCAACCTGGCGCACGTGCTGGTGGTCGAGGCGCGTCACGCCGACCCGCTGTCGCTCGTGCACTACAAGAAGGTGCTCGTGACCAAGGCAGCCGTCGCGCAGATCGAGGAGTTGCTGAAATGACGCAAATCGCCAAGAACGATCATCGTTTGATGCAGGTGCTGCTGTCGCCTGTGGTGTCTGAGAAGGCAACCCTGGTCGCCGACAAGAACGAACAAGTCGTGTTCGAAGTGGCTCGCGACGCCAACAAGGGCGAAGTGAAGGCTGCCGTCGAGCTGCTGTTCAAGGTCGAAGTCGAGTCCGTCCAGATCCTGAACCAGAAGGGCAAGCAAAAGCGCTTTGGCCGCTTCATGGGTCGTCGCGACCACGTGAAGAAGGCCTATGTCTCGCTGAAGCCGGGCCAGGAAATCAATTTTGAAGCGGAGGCCAAGTAATCATGGCACTCGTCAAGACCAAGCCGACATCGCCGGGCCGCCGCTCGATGGTGAAGGTCGTCAACCCCGACCTTCACAAGGGGGCGCCGCACGCGCCGCTGCTGGAAAAGCAACACCAGAAGTCCGGCCGTAACAACAACGGCCACATCACCACCCGTCACAAGGGCGGTGGCCATAAGCATCATTATCGCGTCGTCGACTTCAAGCGTAACGACAAGGACGGCATCCCGGCCAAGATCGAACGCCTGGAATACGACCCGAACCGTAGCGCCAACATCGCGCTGGTGCTGTTCGCCGACGGCGAGCGTCGCTACATCATCGCTCCGAAGGGCGCGGTGGTCGGCCAAGTCGTGGCTAACGGCGCGGAAGCGCCGATCAAGGCCGGCAACAACCTGCCGATCCGCAACATCCCGGTCGGTACGACGATCCACTGTGTCGAGATCCTGCCGGGCAAGGGCGCGCAAATCGCCCGTTCGGCCGGCACCTCCGCCGTGCTGCTGGCGCGTGAAGGCATCTACGCGCAAGTGCGTCTGCGCTCGGGTGAAGTCCGCCGCGTGCACATTGAGTGTCGCGCGACCATCGGTGAAGTCGGCAACGAAGAGCACAGCCTGCGCCAGATCGGCAAGGCGGGTGCGACCCGTTGGCGCGGCATTCGCCCGACCGTTCGCGGCGTGGCGATGAACCCGGTGGATCACCCGCACGGTGGTGGTGAAGGGAAGACCGCTGCCGGTCGCGATCCGGTGTCGCCGTGGGGTACCCCGACCAAGGGCTACCGCACCCGTCGTAACAAGCGCACGACCAGCATGATCGTGCAGCGCCGTCACAAGCGTTAATCGGTAGGTAGGAGCCTAAGATATGACTCGTTCCGCAAAAAAGGGTCCGTTCATTGACGCCCACCTGCTGAAAAAGGTGGAAGCGGCAGCGGGCGGCAAGGACAAGAAGCCCATCAAGACTTGGTCGCGTCGCTCGACCATTCTGCCGGACTTCATCGGTTTGACGATCGCCGTGCACAACGGCCGTCAGCACGTCCCCGTGTACGTCACGGAAAACATGGTTGGCCACAAGCTCGGCGAATTTGCGCTCACGCGTACGTTCAAGGGCCACGCTGCCGACAAGAAAGCGAAGCGATAAGGGGCAATCATGGAAGTTAAAGCGATTCATCGCGGCGCCCGTATCTCCGCTCAGAAGACGCGTCTGGTTGCTGACCAGATCCGTGGTCTGCCGATCGAGCGCGCGCTCAACGTTCTGACGTTCAGTCCGAAGAAGGCCGCTGGCATCGTGAAGAAGGTGGTTGAGTCCGCCATCGCGAACGCGGAGCACAACGAAGGCGCCGACATCGACGAGCTGAAGGTCAAGTCGATCTACGTCGACAAGGCTACCTCGCTCAAGCGTTTCACCGCGCGTGCGAAGGGCCGTGGCAACCGCATCGAGAAACAAACCTGTCACATCACTGTGACGCTGGGCAACTAAGGGGTCACGATGGGACAGAAGATTCATCCGACTGGCTTCCGTCTGGCTGTCAGCCGTAACTGGGCTTCGCGCTGGTATGCCAGCAACACCCAGTTTGCGGGCATGCTCAAGGAAGACATCGAAGTTCGCGAGTTTCTGAAGAAGAAGCTGAAGAACGCTTCGGTGGGCCGCGTTGTCATCGAGCGTCCGGCCAAGAATGCGCGCATCACCATTTACAGCTCGCGTCCGGGCGTGGTGATCGGCAAGAAGGGCGAGGACATCGAACTGCTGAAGGCTGAGCTGCAGCGTCGCATGGGCGTGCCCGTGCATGTGAACATGGAAGAAATCCGCAAGCCGGAAGTCGATGCACAGCTGATCGCTGACTCGATCACGCAGCAGCTCGAGCGCCGCATCATGTTCCGCCGCGCCATGAAGCGCGCGATGCAGAATGCAATGCGCCTTGGTGCCCAGGGCATCAAGATCATGAGCTCGGGTCGTCTGAACGGCATCGAAATCGCGCGTACCGAGTGGTATCGCGAAGGCCGCGTGCCCCTGCACACGCTGCGCGCCGATATCGACTACGGCTTCTCCGAAGCGGAAACCACCTACGGCATCATCGGTGTCAAGGTGTGGGTGTATAAGGGCGACCATCTGGGTCGCAACGAAGCGCCCGTCGTGGAAGAGCCGCAAGAAGAGCGTCGCAAGCGTCCGGGTCGTCCGGAGGGCCGTCGCCGTGAGGGCGAAAGTCGCCCGGGCGGTCAGCGCCGCGGTGCTGGCGCAGGTGGCCGCCGTTCCGGCGGCGCCGACGCCAAGACTGGAGAATAAACATGCTGCAACCGAAGCGTAGAAAGTATCGCAAGGAGCAGAAGGGCCGCAACACCGGTATCGCAACGCGCGGTAATGCGGTTTCTTTCGGTGAATTCGGTCTGAAGGCGATGGGCCGTGGCCGTCTGACCGCGCGTCAGATCGAGTCCGCCCGTCGTGCGATGACCCGTCACATCAAGCGTGGCGGCCGCATCTGGATCCGGATCTTCCCGGACAAGCCGATCTCGAAGAAGCCAGCCGAAGTCCGTATGGGTAACGGTAAAGGCAACCCCGAGTACTACGTGGCTGAAATTCAGCCGGGCAAGATGCTGTACGAAATGGACGGCGTCGGCGAAGAACTGGCTCGCGAGGCGTTCCGCCTGGCGGCAGCCAAGCTGCCGATCGCGACCAGCTTCGTGGTGCGTCAGGTCGGAACGTAAGGAGTACACACCATGAAAGCATCCGAACTGCGCGGCAAAGATGCCGCTGGGCTGAACCAGGAGCTCTCCGAGCTGCTGAAGGCCCAATTTGGCCTGCGCATGCAAAAGGCAACCCAACAGCTGCAGAACAGCAGCCAGCTGAAGAAGGTTCGCCGTGACATTGCGCGCGTTCGCACCGTGATGGGCGAGAAAGGGAGCCAGAAATGACTGAAGCAGCAACGTCCCTGAAGCGCACCCTCGTCGGCCGCGTTGTCAGCGACAAGATGGACAAGACCGTGACGGTCCTGATCGAAAACCGCGTCAAGCATCCGCTGTACGGCAAGTACGTGGTGCGCTCCAAGAAGTACCATGCGCACGACGAAGCCAACCAGTACAAGGAAGGTGACCGGGTCGAGATCGTGGAGTCGCGTCCGATCTCCCGTACCAAGGCCTGGGTTGTGTCGCGTCTGCTGGAAGCCGCACGCGTGATGTAAAACAACAGTTAGGCAGTTTGCTGTTGTAAGACCGAGATTATGTGTTATAGTCTCGGTCTTCCCTTTTATTGGGTTGTTGGCTTCTGGGCTAGCGGCTCGTACGGAGGGAATCGAATGGGCCGGGCGGCGAGTGCTGCTAGGTTGCTACCGACTTCAAGTTGATCAACCCAATCGCAGCTGGCGCAATGTCAGCGGCTGGCGGGACCAAGACTGATCGCCTTCGTGCGTTGTGTGCGCTGGCGAATTAAGTTGGGACGAGAACACCATGATTCAGACAGAAAGCCGGCTCGAAGTGGCCGATAACACGGGTGCGCGTGAAGTCATGTGCATCAAGGTGCTGGGCGGTTCGAGGCGTCGCTACGCCAGAGTTGGCGACATCATCAAGGTTAGCGTCAAGGATGCTGCCCCGCGTGGCCGCGTCAAGAAGGGCGATATCTACAATGCTGTGGTGGTGCGTACCGCCAAGGGCGTGCGCCGTCCTGACGGCTCGCTCATCAAGTTCGACGGCAATGCCGCCGTGCTGCTGAACACCAAGCTTGAGCCGATCGGCACCCGTATCTTCGGGCCGGTCACTCGCGAACTCCGTACCGAGCGCTTCATGAAGATCGTGTCGCTCGCGCCGGAAGTGCTGTAATCGGAGGCCGCATGAACAAGATTCGCAAGGGCGATCGCATCATCGTCCGCACTGGCAAGGACAAGGGTAAGCAAGGTGCCGTGCTGGCAGTGCTCGGCGAGCACGTGACGGTGGAAGGCGTGAACGTCGCTAAGAAGCACGTGCGCCCGAACCCCATGCTGGGTACCACGGGTGGTGTGGTCGACAAGGTCATGCCCATCCATATTTCGAACGTTGCGCTCGTGGATGCCAATGGCAAGCCTTCGCGCGTCGGCATCAAGGTCGAGGATGGCGTGAAGACGCGCGTGCTCAAGACCACCGGTGCCGCCGTCGGTGCTTGATTCTGGGCGATAAAAAGGAGTTGAGCATGACTGCGCGTCTGCAAGAGTTTTACAAAGAGAAGGTCGTGCCCGAGCTGATCAAGCAGTTCGGTTACAAGTCTGTGATGGAAGTGCCGCGCATCACCAAGATCACCCTGAACATGGGTCTTGGCGAAGCCGTGAATGACAAGAATGTCATCGAGCACGCCACCGGCGACCTTACCAAGATCGCCGGCCAGAAGCCGGTCGTGACGAAAGCCCGCAAGGCTATCGCTGGCTTCAAGATTCGCCAGGGGTACCCTATCGGCACGATGGTCACGCTGCGTGGCCAACGGATGTATGAATTCCTGGACCGTTTCATCACGGTGTCGCTGCCGCGCGTGCGTGACTTCCGTGGTGTCTCGGGCCGCGCGTTCGATGGTCGTGGCAACTACAACATCGGTGTGAAGGAACAGATCATCTTTCCCGAAATCGAGTACGACAAGATCGACGCACTTCGTGGCCTGAACATCAGCATCACGACGACCGCGAAGAGTGACGAGGAAGCCAAGGCGCTCCTCGGCGCGTTCAAGTTCCCGTTCCGCAATTAAGGGGTTACCGTGGCTAAATTCTCTCTGATCGAACGCGAAAAGAAGCGTGCCAAGCTTGTGGCGAAGTACGCCGAAAAGCGCGCTGCTCTCGAAGCCATTGTGGCCGACCAAAGCAAGTCGGAAGAAGAGCGTTACGAAGCGCGTCTGAAGCTGCAACAGCTGCCGCGTAACGCCAACCCGACTCGTCAGCGCAATCGCTGCTCGATCACCGGTCGTCCCCGCGGTACGTTCCGTAAGTTCGGCCTGGCGCGCAACAAGCTCCGCGAGATCGCTTTCAAGGGCGAGATCCCGGGTCTGACCAAAGCCAGCTGGTAATCACGCACAGGCTACAGGAGAAACAGTATGAGCATGAGCGATCCGATCGCCGATATGCTGACGCGTATCCGCAACGCGCAAGCGGTGGAAAAAGCGTCGGTGGTCATGCCGTCGTCGAAGCTGAAGGTGGCAATCGCCAAGGTCCTGAAGGACGAAGGCTATATCGACGAATTCGCGGTGACCGAGCAGGGCGGCAAGTCTACCCTGACGATTGGTCTGAAGTATTACGCCGGCCGTCCGGTCATCGAGCGCCTGGAGCGCGTCTCGAGGCCGGGTCTGCGCGTGTACAAGGGCCGTAACGAAATTCCGCAAGTGATGAACGGCCTGGGTGTCGCCATCATCTCGACCCCTCAGGGTCTGATGACGGACCGCCGCGCCCGCGCAACCGGTGTCGGTGGCGAAGTCATTTGCTACGTCGCCTAAGGGAGGGGAACCATGTCTCGCGTAGGTAAGGCTCCCATCGCACTCCCCAAGGGTGCGGAAGTCAATTTTGCTGGTGGTCTGCTGACCGTCAAGGGCCCGCTGGGCACGCTGACGCAGTTGATCCACGACCTGGTCAAGGTTGTTGTCGACAACGGCAGGATCACGTTCTCGCCGGCCAACGATTCGCGTGAAGCGAATGCGCTGCAGGGCACGATGCGCGCGCTGGTGGCCAATATGGTCAAGGGCGTGACGACGGGTTTCGAGCGCAAGCTGACGCTGGTCGGCGTGGGTTATCGTGCCGCGCTTCAAGGCAGCGCCCTGAAGCTGCAACTCGGTTTTTCGCATGACGTTATCCATGAGATGCCGGAAGGCGTGAGGGCGGAAACGCCGTCGCAGACCGAAATCATCATCAAGGGTGCGGACAAGCAAAAAGTTGGTCAGGTCGCCGCCGAAGTGCGTGGCTATCGTCCGCCTGAGCCCTACAAGGGCAAGGGTGTGCGCTACGCCAACGAGCGCGTGATCCTGAAGGAAACCAAGAAGAAGTAAGGGGTGCACATCATGAACAAGAATCACTCTCGTTTGCGCCGTGCACGTCAGACCCGCGTAAAGATCGCGGAACTGAAGGTTGCGCGCCTGGCTGTGCACCGTACCAACCTGCACATCTATGCGCAGGTCTTCTCGGAAGACGGCACCAAGGTGGTGGCATCGGCCTCGACCGTCGAAGCCGAAGTCCGCAAGGAGTTGAACGGCAACGGTGGCAACGCCGCCGCCGCCACCCTGGTGGGTAAGCGCATCGCCGAGAAGGCGAAGGCTGCCGGCATCGAAGCAGTGGCGTTCGATCGCTCGGGTTTCCGTTATCACGGTCGCGTGAAGGCACTGGCTGACGCGGCTCGCGAAGCTGGCCTGAAGTTCTAAGCCGGCATAGAGGATATCGTCATGGCAAAAATTCAACCTAAGGTCCAAGGGGACGAACGCGACGACGGTCTTCGCGAGAAGATGATCGCGGTCAACCGTGTGACCAAGGTGGTCAAGGGCGGCCGGATTCTCGGTTTTGCCGCGTTGACCGTGGTCGGCGACGGCGACGGCCGTATCGGTATGGGCAAGGGCAAGGCAAAGGAAGTGCCCGTGGCTGTGCAGAAGGCGATGGACGAGGCCCGTCGCAAGATGGTCAAGGTTCCGCTGAAGAACGGCACGCTGCAACACGAAGTGGTTGGCAAGCATGGCGCCGCCAAGGTGCAGATGATGCCCGCGAAGGACGGTACTGGCGTGATCGCCGGCGGCCCGATGCGCGCCATCTTCGAAGTGATGGGTGTGACGAACATCGTGACCAAATCGCACGGTTCGACCAATCCTTACAACATGGTGCGCGCAACGCTGGACGGCCTGCGCAAGATGAGCACCCCGGCCGAAATTGCCGCCAAGCGTGGCAAGTCGGTCGAAGAGATCCTCGGCTAAGCCGAAGGGATAGGTGAAGATATGTCGCAGAAAACCGTGAAAGTCCAACTCGTGCGCAGCCTAATCGGTACGCGCGAAGACCACCGCGCTACGGTGCGTGGCCTGGGCCTGCGCCGCCTGAACTCGGTGTCCGACCTGCAGGACACGCCCGCAGTGCGCGGCATGATCAATAAGGTGTCCTACCTGGTCAAGGTCATCGGCTAAGGCAAGACGGAGAAGAACATGCAACTGAATAACCTGAAGCCGGCAGCCGGCTCCAAGCATGCCAAGCGCCGCGTCGGTCGCGGTATCGGCTCGGGCTTGGGCAAGACGGCTGGTCGTGGTCACAAAGGTCAGAAGTCGCGTTCGGGTGGTTTCCACAAGGTCGGCTTTGAAGGTGGCCAGATGCCCCTGCATCGCCGTCTGCCGAAGCGTGGTTTCACCTCGCTGACCAAGGAATTCACCGCGGAAGTGCGCCTGGGCGACCTGGCGGGCCTGCCGGTCGCTGAAATCGACCTGCTGACCCTGAAGCAAGCCGGTCTGGTGGGCGAGCTGGTCAGGAGCGCCAAGGTGATCCTGTCGGGCGCGATCGACAAGAAGGTGACCCTGAAGGGTCTGGGCGCGACGGCTGGGGCGAAGGCCGCAATCGAAGCGGCTGGTGGCTCCCTGGCGTAAAGCCTGCTGTTTGACACTGTCGGAGCATCCGTTTGGCCACGGCGAAACCTAATGTGATGGCACAGGCCAAGAACACGGCCAAGTACGGCGATCTTCGCCGTCGGCTGGTGTTCCTGGTCCTGGCACTGCTGGTGTACCGGATCGGCACGCACATCCCTGTGCCCGGCATCGACCCGGACCAACTGGCGCAGCTTTTCCAACGGCAGTCGGGTGGCATCCTCGGGATGTTCAACCTGTTCTCCGGTGGTGCGTTGTCGCGCTTCACGGTGTTTGCGCTGGGGATCATGCCGTACATCTCGGCATCGATCATCATGCAGTTGCTGACGATCGTGCTGCCGCAACTGGAGTCGCTGAAGAAGGAAGGCCAGGCCGGCCAGCGCAGGATCACGCAGTACACGCGCTACGGCACGGTGGTCTTGGCGACCTTCCAGGCGCTGGGTATCGCGGTGGCGCTCGAGGCGCAGCCGGGTCTGGTGCTGGACCCAGGTCTGATGTTCCGGGCTAGCGCCGTGATCACGCTGGTGACGGGCACGATGTTCCTGATGTGGCTGGGTGAGCAGATTACCGAGCGCGGTCTGGGCAACGGCATCTCGATGATTATTTTTGGCGGGATCGCTGCAGGGTTGCCCAACGCCATCGGCGGGCTGTTCGAACTGGTGCGCACGGGGTCGATGGGGATTTTCTCCTTGATCCTAGTGGTGGCAATCATTGGCGCGGTGACGTTCCTGGTGGTGTTCATTGAACGCGGCCAGCGGAAGATCCTCGTCAACTACGCCAAGCGGCAGGTTGGTAACAAGATTTATGGCGGGCAGTCGTCGCATCTGCCGCTGAAGTTGAACATGGCCGGGGTGATTCCGCCGATCTTCGCATCGTCGATCATTCTGTTCCCGGCCACCATCGCGGGCTGGTTTACAGCCGGCAGCTCGACGAATCCGGTCGCACGGTTCGTCAAGGATCTGGCGTCGACGTTGTCGCCGGGTCAGCCGGTGTACATCCTGCTGTATGCGGCGGCAATCATCTTCTTCTGTTTTTTCTACACCGCGCTGGTCTACAACAGCCGTGAAGTGGCGGATAACCTGAAGAAGAGTGGGGCGTTCATTCCGGGAATCCGTCCGGGCGAGCAAACCACGCGGTATATCGACAAGATCCTGGTGCGTCTGACACTGGCGGGTGCGGTCTATATCACGCTGGTGTGTCTGTTGCCGGAGTTCTTGGTGCTGCGCTGGAATGTGCCGTTCTACTTCGGTGGGACGTCGCTGCTGATCATCGTGGTGGTCACGATGGACTTCATGGCGCAAGTGCAGTCGTACGTGATGTCTCAGCAGTACGAGTCTTTGATGAAGAAGGCGAATTTCAAGGGCAACCTGACGCTCCGCTAGGGGGTGATCGCACGAAGCTGAAGGGACATGGCAAAAGACGACGTGATCCAGATGCAGGGTGAGGTGCTGGAAAACCTCCCGAACGCGACATTCCACGTCAAGCTGGAGAACGGCTATGTAGTGTTGGGCCATATTTCCGGCAAGATGCGCATGCATTACATCCGCATCTTGCCCGGGGACAAGGTGACGGTCGAACTGACCCCGTATGATCTGTCCCGCGCGCGCATCGTATTCCGGGCGAAGTGAGCGGACTGGAATTGAAGGAAGAGGAAAATCATGAAAGTGCTGGCTTCTGTTAAGCGCATTTGCCGCAACTGCAAAATCATCAAGCGCAAGGGCGTGGTGCGTGTGATCTGCTCGTCGGACCCGCGTCATAAGCAGCGCCAAGGCTAATTTCGCAAAGAGGATTGACGAATGGCTCGTATCGCAGGGGTCAATATCCCCAACCACCAACATGCCGTGATTGGTCTGACCGCCATCTACGGTGTCGGCCGCTCGCGCGCTCAGAAGGTTTGTGAGGCTACAGGCGTTCCGAGCAATAAGAAGGTCAAGGACCTGACGGACGCGGACCTGGAAAAGCTGCGTGACGAAATCAACAGGTTCACCGTCGAGGGCGATCTGCGCCGCGAAACGACGATGAACATCAAGCGCCTGATGGACCTGGGTTGCTACCGTGGCGTGCGCCATCGCAAAGGCCTGCCGCTGCGCGGTCAGCGCACGCGCACGAATGCCCGTACCCGCAAGGGGCCGCGCAAGGCCGGCGTCGCGCTCAAGAAGTAATCCCGTCGGGTAAAGGATAGGAACTATGGCAAAAGCAGCGAATACCGCCGCCCAGCGCGCGCGCAAGAAGGTTCGCAAGAACGTCGCCGATGGCATCGCGCACGTTCATGCATCGTTCAACAACACGATCATCACCATCACTGATCGCCAGGGCAACGCCCTGTCGTGGGCGACGTCGGGTGGTCAGGGCTTCAAGGGCTCGCGCAAGTCGACGCCGTTCGCTGCGCAGGTGGCGGCCGAGAGCGCCGGCCGTGTGGCTCAGGATCAAGGCATCAAGAACCTGGAAGTGCGTATCAAGGGCCCGGGCCCGGGTCGCGAGTCGGCTGTCCGCGCCCTGAACAATCTGGGTATCAAGATTCAGTTGATCGAGGATGTGACGCCGGTGCCGCACAACGGCTGCCGTCCGCCGAAGCGCCGCCGCATCTAAGCGGCTCGGCCGGCCGAGCCGGGTTGCTGGCGAGGTCGGTCTGCGGGTGATATACTTGCCCGCTTGCCTGTCTTCCGGAGTTTCCGGAAGACAGGTTTCGTCATTTTCATAAGTCCACTGTTCGCTGCGGTCCCACGATTGGATCGGCTGGCGGACCATCCGAGGCGCCGAACGCCACGGATGACTGATAACGAAGGAACGCAACGTGGCACGCTATACCGGCCCCAAGGCGAAACTGTCTCGCCGCGAAGGTACTGATCTTTTCCTGAAGAGCGCACGTCGCTCGCTCGCTGACAAGTGCAAGCTGGACAGCAGGCCTGGTCAGCATGGCCGCACCTCCGGCGCTCGCACTTCCGACTACGGCAACCAACTGCGTGAAAAGCAGAAGGTCAAGCGCATCTACGGCGTGCTGGAGCGTCAATTCCGCCGCTATTTCGCTGAAGCCGATCGCCGCAAGGGCAACACCGGCGAAAGCCTGCTGCAATTGCTGGAATCCCGCCTGGACAACGTCGTTTATCGCATGGGCTTCGGTTCGACCCGTGCCGAAGCGCGCCAACTGGTGTCGCACAAGGCGATCCTGGTGAACGGCCAGGCCCTGAACGTGCCGTCGGCCCAGGTCAAGGCTGGCGATGTGGTTGCCATCCGCGAGAAGTCGAAGAAGCAGGTGCGTATTGCCGAGTCGCTGTCGCTGGCCGAGCAGACTGGTTTCCCGAGCTGGGTTGCCGTGGATGCCAAGAAGATGGAAGGCACCTTCAAGCAAGCCCCGGATCGTGCCGATATCGCTGGCGACATCAACGAAAGCCTGATCGTCGAACTGTATTCGCGTTAATGGCGACGCCCGTGCCGCTAGGCGCGGGCATCGGATGCGCCTTTTGGGGACGCTCATCGTCAACGACATCGTGGTTACGCGCCGGTTGTGTCTTGGCGTTGAAGCAATCCGAATCGTCACGTGCCGCAATGGGTTTGCAGCACGCGCGTCTTCCGTCGCTCAGTATGCGGCGGAATCTTTCCAGTCCAATCCGTCAGCCTTATCGGTGTAACGAGCCGAGGGTATTGAAACAGGACAACCTATGCAAACAGCACTCCTGAAGCCCAAAATTATTGCGGTTGAGCCGCTTGGCGATCATCACGCGAAGGTCGTCATGGAACCGTTCGAGCGTGGCTACGGCCATACGCTCGGCAACGCGTTGCGCCGCGTGCTGCTGTCGTCGATGGTTGGCTACGCGTCGACCGAAGTGACGATCGCTGGGGTCGTCCACGAATATTCCACCATCGACGGCGTGCAGGAAGACGTCGTCAATCTGCTGCTGAACCTGAAAGGCGTGGTGTTCAAGCTGCACAACCGTGACGAGGTCACGGTGTCGCTGCGCAAGGAAGGCGAAGGCGTCGTTACCGCGGCGGATATCGAACTGCCGCACGACGTCGAGGTCATCAATCCGGGCCACGTCATCGCCAGCCTATCGGCCGGTGGCAAGCTGGATATGCAGATCAAGGTCGAGCAAGGTCGCGGCTACGTGCCGGGCAACGTGCGCAAGTTCGGCGACGAGTCGAGCAAGGTGATCGGCCGCATCGTGCTGGACGCCTCGTTCGCGCCGGTGCGCCGCGTGTCGTACGCAGTCGAGTCTGCCCGTGTTGAGCAGCGTACCGACCTCGACAAGCTGGTGATGAACATCGAGACCAACGGCGTGATCTCGCCGGAGGAAGCGATCCGCCAGTCGGCGCGCATCCTGGTCGACCAGTTGTCGGTGTTCGCGGCGCTGGAAGGCACCGAGAGCGCTGCCGAGGCCGCTGCCGCCCGCGCACCGCAGATCGATCCGATTCTGCTGCGCCCGGTCGACGACCTGGAGTTGACCGTCCGCTCGGCGAACTGCCTGAAGGCCGAAAATATCTACTATATTGGCGACCTGATCCAGCGTACCGAGAACGAGCTGCTCAAGACCCCGAACTTGGGTCGCAAGTCGCTCAACGAGATCAAGGAAGTCCTCGCTTCGCGTGGCCTGACGCTCGGCATGAAGCTCGAGAACTGGCCGCCCGCAGGCCTGGAGAAGTAAGAAGCAGTTGCTGGCCGGTGCATGTGCATCGGCCGGTGTTCCCGCCGCAGCGGTTGGGCGGCATATCGAAGGCTACCGGCCCGCGCCGTGAATCACGGCGATAGAAGAGCTGGTCAAACACTCTGAAGAAGGACTCATCATGCGTCACCGTCATGGTCTGCGGAAACTGAACCGCACCTCGGCGCACCGTCTCGCGATGCTGCGCAACATGTCCAACTCGCTGTTCCAGCACGAGCTGATCAAGACCACCCTGCCGAAGGCCAAGGAGCTGCGCAAGGTTGTCGAGCCGCTGATCACGCTGGCCAAGAAGGACACCGTCGCCAACCGCCGCCTGGCGTTTGCTCGCCTGCGCGACCGCGATATGGTCACCAAGCTGTTCACCGAACTGGGCCCGCGCTACGCGACCCGTCCGGGCGGCTACACCCGTATCCTGAAGTTCGGTTTCCGCCAGGGCGACAACGCGCCGATGGCGCTGGTCGAGCTGGTCGACCGTCCGGAAGTTGCCGAGGCCGTGGAAGCCGAAGCCGCTGCGGAGTAAGGTTGTGCGAGTCTTCGGGGCGGCGGGTTGTTGCGCCGGAGACCTCGGAAGATGCGCGCAAGGGCGCGCATTACAATGAAGCCAGGATTCACGTCCTGGCTTTTTTGTTGCCCATTGCCGGGCGGGGCGTCCGTCCTGATGCGAACGAGGAGCTTGCATGTCATCCGAAACCGACGTCCTGTTGGTGCTGACCAACCTGCCTGACGCCGACAGCGCGGACCGTGTCACCAAAGTCGTGCTGGAATCTCATGCTGCGGCGTGTGTCAATCGCATGCCGGCGTGTGCGTCGGCGTACTGGTGGAACGGCGCGATCGAGCATGCGATGGAGATTCCGTTGTTGATCAAGACCACCCGGGCTGCCTATCCCGGGCTGGAGGCGGCGCTTCGGCGCGCCCATCCATATGAAGTGCCCGAGATCATTGCCGTGCCGGTTGCGGCCGGGCTACCGGCTTACTTGGCGTGGGTGGCCGGGGAAAACGGCCGGCCCGCTGTTTGATGTCTGATTGCCGCTGATATGACACTGTCTGCATTCCAGCTTCTGCGCCGCTTGCTGCAACTGGGGATGTTGTTGGTCGCCATGGCGACCCTCGCCCTGCCCGCCCGCGCCGCGGACGATTTCCTGCCGCCCGAGCAGGCGTTCCGCTTTTCCGCGGCGCAGATCGACGGGCAGACCGTGGAGGTGAAATTCGCGATCGCCGACGGCTACTACATGTACCGGGAGCGTCTCGCTGTCGCGGCGGATCCCGCCACCGTCACGTTCGCGCCGCTGGAGCTGCCCCCGGGCAAGGTCAAATTCGACGATACCTTCAACAAGGACGTCGAGACTTATCGCCATGAACTCGCCTTCCGCGTGAAGGCGCGGGATGCGGCCGGCCCGTTTTCGCTGATCGTCACTTCGCAGGGCTGCGCGGATCAGGGCGTGTGCTACCCACCGATGAAGAGCCGCTTCCGGGTCGAGCCGGTGGCAGCGTCCCCGGTGCCGCCGGTGGGAGGGGCGCTCGACGCCGCCGAATCGAGCGACGTACTGGGCGGCCGCATCGCAAGCACGCTCGGTGGCGGCAATCTTGGTGCGATTGCTGCACTGTTCTTCGGCCTTGGGCTGCTGCTGACCTTCACGCCGTGCGTGTTGCCGATGCTGCCGATCCTGTCGGCCATCGTGGTCGGCGAGCATGCGACGCGGATGCGTGCGGCGGCGGTGTCGCTGGCCTACGTGTTGGGGATGGCGGTGGTCTACACGGCGGTCGGCGTAGCGGCTGGCTTGGCGGGGCAGGGCCTGCAGGCAGCTCTGCAGAACGCCTGGGTGTTGGGGGCGTTTGCGGCGCTGATGGTGGTGCTTTCGCTATCGATGTTCGGACTGTATGAGCTGCAGCTGCCCGCTGCCTGGCATCACCGCCTGACGCAGGCTTCCAACCGGTTGAGCGGGGGGCAGGTGGCCGGGGCGGCTGTCATGGGGGCGCTGTCGGCGCTGATTGTCTCGCCGTGCGTGACGCCGGCACTGGCGGGGGCACTGGCCTATATCGCGCAGACGGGCAACGCAGTGGTGGGTGGTGCGGCACTGTTCTCCATGGCCATCGGCATGGGGGTACCGCTGGTTGTCGTCGGCATGGGCGCGGGCAACCTGCTGCCGCGCGCCGGCTATTGGCTGGTCGTCACCAAGGCCATCTTCGGGTTCATTCTGCTGGGCGTGGCCTTGTGGATTGTGCAGCCGGTGCTGCCGGCCTGGCTGGCGATGGTTGCCTGGGCGGTGCTGCTGATTGCGGCGGCCGTGTTTCTGCGCACCTTCGATTCCCTGCCCGCCGATGCCGGACCGCTGCCGCGCCTGGGCAAGGTGGTCGGTGTGGTGCTGGCCCTGGCGGGGGCCGTGCAACTGGTGGGCATGGCGGAGGGCGGGCGCGATCCGCTGCAGCCGCTCGCCGGGATGATGCGCGCGTCGACGGGCGGTCAGTCGGATACCCGTGGCGTGGTTTTCCGGCGCGTGAAAAGCGTATCGGAGGTCGATGATGCGGTCCGCGCCGCGAGCGCAACCGGCCGCCCGGTGATGCTCGATTTCTACGCAGACTGGTGCGTCAGCTGCAAGGAGATGGAGCGCCTGACCTTTACGGATGCGCGGGTACGCGCCGCGCTTGCCGATGTCGTGCTCTTGCAGGCCGACGTGACGGCTGACAACGCTGATGACCGGGCACTGCTCAAGCGCTTCGGCCTGTTCGGTCCGCCCGCCACGATCTTCTTCGGTGCGCAGGGCAGCCAGGCGCCGGCGCGCGTAGTTGGCTTCGAGCGCGCCGATACCTTCCTTGCCAGCCTGCGCCGCGCGCTGGGTACGGTGCAGGCCAAGCCTTCGACCTGAGCGGGTCAGCTGCGCAGCAGGCGCGCGGCGTCCAGTGCGAAGTAGGTCAGGATGCCTTTGGCGCCGGCGCGCTTGAATGCCAGGAGCGACTCCAGCACGACCTTGTCGTGATCCAGCCAGCCGTTCTGGGCGGCAGCCTTGAGCATCGCGTATTCGCCGCTGACCTGGTAGACGTAGGTCGGGAAACGGAACTCGTCCTTCACACGGCGCACGATGTCGAGGTACGGCATGCCCGGCTTGACCATCACCATGTCGGCGCCCTCGGCGATGTCGAGGGCCACTTCGCGCAGTGCTTCGTCGGAGTTGGCCGGGTCCATCTGGTAGGTCATCTTGTTGCCCTTGCCCAGGCTGGCCGCAGAACCCACCACGTCGCGGAACGGGCCGTAGAACGCCGATGCATACTTGGCCGCGTAGGCCATGATGCGCGTGTAGATGTGGTCGTGGTTCTCCAGCGCCAGCCGGATCGCGCCGATGCGGCCGTCCATCATGTCCGACGGCGCGACGATGTCCACGCCGGCCTCGGCCTGCACCAGCGCCTGGCGCGTCAGGATCTCGACCGTTTCTTCGTTGAGCACGTAGCCGGTGTCGTCGAGCACGCCGTCCTGGCCGTGGCTGGTGTAAGGGTCGAGCGCCACGTCGGTGAGGATGCCGAGCTCCGGGAAGCGCGCCTTGAGCGCCTTGACCGCGCGCGGAATCAGCCCGTTGGTGTTGGTGGCTTCGACGCCGTCCGGCGTCTTCAGGTTGGGCTCGATGACGGGGAAGAGCACCAGCACGGGAATCCCGAGTTGTACGCATTGTTCGGCCACGCCCAGCAGCACGTCGACGGAGACGCGCTCGACGCCAGGCATCGACGGCACGGCCTGGCGTACGTTGGTGCCTTCCAGGATGAAGACCGGATAGATCAGGTCGTCGGCCGACAGGCGCGATTCGCGCATCATCCGGCGAGAGAAGTCGTCGCGGCGCATGCGGCGCGGGCGGTGGTCGGGGAAGCTTGCGATCATGGCTGGCACACAGTGTGAGGTTTTAAAACTTTTGCGGCGACTATCCGTCCTATGCACGGATGCCGCATCGGCCCTTTCCTTGCGGCGTCTCCCGCGCCGCCTCCCTGACGCGGGTTCCCATCGACAGCTCGATGGGGCGTTATCCCCGTTGCGCGTCTGGCGACGGGGTTTTTTTTGCCTGTTCAGCGTCGGGCGACGCTGGCATGGCCTCGGGCAGGCACAGCCATCCCGCCACCATGCGCTGGGCTTCTTCGATGCCGAGGCGCTTCAGGCTCGAGAACAGTTGCACCGTCAGTGACACATCGCCCTCGATCTGCACCCGGTACCCGGCCAGCACCTTGCGTGCCGACATCAGCGTGCGCGAGGCGTCGTTGTTGGTCAGTTTGTCGGCCTTCGTGAGCAGCACGTGGATCGGCTTGCCCGTGAGCAGGAACCACTCGACCATCTGGCAATCGAGATCGGTGAACGGTCGGCGCGCGTCCATCATGATGATGAGGCCGGCCAGCTGCGGACGCGTCTGGATATAGTCGCCCAGCAGGTGTTCCCAGTGTGATTTGGCTTCGCCGGGCACTTCGGCATAGCCATAGCCGGGCAGGTCGACCAGGAAGCCGAGCGGATCCTCCGCCTTTGCCGGCATCACCGAGAAGTAGTTGATGTGCTGCGTGCGGCCGGGCGTCTTGCTGGAGAAGGCCAGCCGCTTCTGGTTGCACAGCACGTTGATCGCGGTGGACTTGCCGGCGTTGGAGCGACCCGCGAACGCGACTTCCGGCACGGCGGTGGCCGGCAGATCGCGCAAATGGTTGACGGTGGTAAAGAAACTGGCTTGATGCAGGAGCGACATGCGCGGCAATGCCTGTAAACTGCGGTCGTAGACTGCGGTGGGTTGCTGCGCCGCGAGGTCGCATTGCAGGGGCTTTATTGTACAATACGCCGGTTTACGGACGTCCCCACAGACCGTCTGGCGGACCGTTCCCGCATGTCTCCCACATGCTGGGCCGGTCCGTTTTCATGCGGCGTGTCTGGCAAGGAGGGGGATGCCCTGGCGTCGCCCTGGGGGCCGGCAGGCGCGGCGCAATGCAGCATTTAGCAGCATTCGAAAACAATCTAGACAAGGTGTGCGAATGAACCGCATCGCGAACGTTCTTGCTGTCGCAGCGCTGTCCCTGGCATCGGCCCTCCCGCTGGCCCACGCCGAAGAGCAGAAGGTCGCAAAAGCCGATGCCGCGCGCGGCGAGACGCTCTTCAACACCGGAGTCCCCGCCAGCGGCGTGCCCGCCTGTACCAGCTGCCATGGTCCCGGCGGTAGCAGCACGATGAACGTCAACCCGAAGCTGGCCGGCCAGCACGCGGAATACATCGAGAAGCAGCTGAAGGATTTCAAGGCCAAGACCGAGCGCAACCAGCCGGTGATGTCGCTGTATGCGGGTGCGTTGTCCGACCAGGACATGAAGGACATCGGCGCCTACCTCGCCAAGCAGCCGGCCTGGAAGCCGGGTTCGGCCAAGAACAAGGACACCATCGAGCTCGGCCAGAAGCTGTACCGCGGCGGCGACGCCAAGCGCGGCATCGCGGCCTGCGCGGGCTGCCACGGCCCGGCCGGGGCCGGCATCCCGGCACAGTATCCGCGCATCGGCGGCCAGTTCGCCGAGTACACCGAGGCGCAACTGGTTGCTTTCCAGAACGGCAGCCGCAGCAACAGCGTGCAGATGCACGACCTTGCCGGGCGCATGACGGCGCAGCAGATCAAGGCCGTGGCCGATTACATCGCCGGCCTGCGCTGATCCGCCGCACAGGGCCGTCCCATGGCGGCCGCACCATCAACAAGAAGAGCAGGGTGGCAATGCGTCTGGCATCGCCACCCTGTTTTTGTTTCTGAACGGGCATTGCATGTCCTCGGTTTCCACTTCCGGCGTCCGGATCCGCTCGCGGCGCCGCGCCTTGCGCGAGACGGTCGAACTGCTGTCATCGATGCGCTTCGCGATCAGCCTGCTGACGGTGATCGCCATTGCCAGCGTGATCGGCACCGTGCTCAAGCAGAACGAGCCGTACCCGAACTACGTCAACCAGTTCGGGCCGTTCTGGGCGGACGTGTTCCGCACGCTGACGCTGCCGACGGTGTACAGCGCGTGGTGGTTCCTGCTGATCCTGGCGTTCCTGGTCGTGTCGACCTCGCTGTGCATCGTGCGCAATGCGCCCAAGATGCTGGCCGACATGCGCGCCTGGCGCGAGCATGTGCGCGAGGGCAGCCTGCGCGCGTTCCACCACAAGGATGAATTCGACGCGCCGGCGGATGCCGCCGCGGTCACGGCGCGTCTGGCCGCGCTCGCGCAGAACCGCGGCTTCCGCATCCGCGCCTTCGCGCGCGACGGCGGGGCCACGCTCATCACCGCCAAGGCGGGTGCCGGCAATAAGATCGGCTACATCCTCGCGCACGCGGCCATCGTCGTCATCTGCATCGGCGGGCTGCTTGACGGCGACATGATGATCCGCCTGCAGATGTGGCTCGGCGGCAAGTCGCCGATCCGGGGCAATGCGGTCATCAGCGAGATCGGCCCGGAGCACCGGCTGCCGGCGTCCAACCCGGGCTTCCGGGGCAATGCCTTCGTACCGGAGGGCGCGACCGTGGGCACGGCGATCCTGAATATCGGGGATGGGGCGCTGATCCAGGATCTGCCTTTTTCCGTCACGCTCAAGAAGTTCACCGTCGAGCATTACTCGACCGGCATGCCCAAGCTGTTCGCCAGCGACATCGTCGTGACCGACCGCCGCACCGGCAAGCAGACCGACGCCCGGGTCGAGGTCAACAAGCCCTTCGTCTACGACGGCGTGGCGATCTACCAGTCGAGCTTCGAGGACGGCGGGTCCAGGCTCAAGCTGACCGGCTTCCCGATGCACGGAGCGGACGCCAGGGCGTTCGCGCTGTCCGGCACGGTCGGCGAGAACGCCAGGCTGCGCGGCCCCGGTGCCGACTACACCGTCGAGTTCACCGGTTTCCGCCTGATGAACGTCGAGACCATCACTGACGCGTCGGGCAAGCGGGATGCGCGCGGCGTCGGCAAGGGGGGCGACGACACAGGCCTGCGCGCCGAACTCGGTAATGCCACCCGGATGACGCGCGAGCGCGAGCTGCGCAACGTCGGGCCCTCGGTGCAGTACAAGCTGCGCGATGCCAACGGCCAGGCACGCGAATTCAGCAACTACATGCTGCCGGTCACGCTCGATGGGCAGTCGGTCTTCCTCGCCGGTGTGCGCACCCAGCCGGACGAGCCGTTCCGCTACCTGCGCATCCCCGCCGATGCGCAGGGCACCGTCAACGACTGGATGCGCCTGCGTGCCGCGCTGCAGAGCTCGGCGATGCGCGGGGAGGCGGCGCGCCGCTTCGCGCTGCTGTCGATGCCCGGCGACGACCGCGCGGTGCTGCGTGCACAGCTGGCCGAGAGTGCCCGCCGCGCGCTCGACCTGTTCGCTGGTGCGACCGACATCAAGCGCGCGCCGGCGGATGAGCAGGGTGGTTTTGCCGCGGTCGCCGGCTTTCTACAGAAGTCGGTGCCCGAGGGCGAGCGTGAAAAGGCCGCCGATGTGCTGATGAAGATCATCAACAGCACGATGTGGGAGCTGTGGCAACTGGCCCGGGCGCAGGATGGCCTCGCCGCCCCCACCGTCGATGCCGCCAGCAGCCAGTGGCTGCAGACGGCCATCAACTCGCTGTCGGACAGTTTTTTCTACGGTGCGCCGGTGTACCTGCAATTGGTTGATTTCCAGCAAGTGCAGGCCAGCGTGTTCCAGCTCACGCGTGCGCCGGGCAAGAACATCGTGTATCTTGGGTCGTTGCTGCTGGTGCTGGGCGTGTTCTCGATGTTCTATGTGCGGGAGCGCCGCTGGTGGCTGTGGATCCGACCGCAAGCCGGCGGATCCACAGAGGGGGCGCACGTGCTGACCGCCATGTCGACCACGCGTCGCACGCTAGACTTCGACCGCGAGTTCGAGCGCCTCAAGCAGGATGTCCGCGCCGCAGCCGGCGCGCCCGGCGCCGCCACCGCAGCGGCTGCCGAACAACCGCCAACGAAGTGAGCAGGAGATGGAAGCGACCAACCTCCCCCAACCGTCCGCCCCGGCCGACCTGGGTGTGCTGCAGCGACCGTCGTATTTCCGTCGTCTCGGTGGGTTCGACTGGCTGTTCGCTGCGCTCCTCGCTTTGGGCGCCGGCTATGCTTTCTCGCGCTATGGCGCCTATATGGACGCCTATGAGCGCGGCATCCTGGTAGCGGCGGTTCCAGCTTTCGCCTGGCTGGGCTGGACGTGGAAGCCGGTGCGGGCGCTGATGATCGGGCTGGCCGTGCTGTCGCTGTTCGCCATCGCGCAATACAGCGGCCCGAACGGGCCGGAGCTGGCCCGCGCCGACCGCGTGTTTTTCCTCAAATACTTCTTGGCCAGCCAATCGGCCATTCTGTGGATGAGCGCGCTGATCTTCCTGTCGACGCTGTTCTTCTGGGCGGGGTTGGCGGCACGCTGGCCCGCGGGTGGCGCGATCGGCAGCAAACTGTGCTGGGCGGCCGTGGTGCTGGGCCTGACCGGCATGCTGGTGCGCTGGTACGAGTCCTATCTGGTGGGGGCGGATATCGGCCACATTCCCATCTCGAACCTGTACGAGGTGTTCATCCTCTTTACGCTGATCACCTCGCTGTTCTACCTGTACTACGAGCAGCGCTACAGGACGCGCGCGCTGGGTCCGTTCGTCATGCTGGTGGTGTCGGCGGCGGTGGGCTTCCTGCTGTGGTACACGGTGTCGCGCGGCGCGCAGGAGATCCAGCCGCTGGTGCCGGCGCTGCAGAGCTGGTGGATGAAGATCCACGTGCCGGCGAACTTCATCGGCTACGGGACGTTCGCGCTGGCCGCCATGGTCGGGGCAGCCTATCTGCTCAAGGAGCACGGTGTGCTGGCCGATCGCCTGCCGTCGCTGGAAGTGCTCGATGACGTGATGTACAAGGCCATCACTGTCGGCTTTGCCTTTTTCACCATCGCCACCATCCTCGGCGCGCTGTGGGCGGCCGACGCCTGGGGCGGCTACTGGAGCTGGGACCCGAAGGAGACCTGGGCGCTGATCGTCTGGCTGAACTATGCGGCTTGGCTGCACATGCGGCTGATGAAGGGCCTGCGCGGCCGGATGGCGGCGTGGTGGGCATTGGTCGGGCTGCTGGTGACGACGTTCGCCTTCCTGGGGGTGAACATGTTCCTGTCCGGCCTGCACAGCTACGGCGAACTCTGAGTCACAAAAAATTCCGGGCGGACTGGAATAAAGGCACGCGCAGCGTGTTTACTGCTCTATGAGGGCGCGATCGGCGCGCCCCTCCACTCCAAGGAGAACAAGATGAGCCAGTCCGCAGCTTTCCCCCGGTTGTCCTCTGCCCGACTCGCGCTTGCCGCCGGTGTCGTGGCACTCGCTGTGCTGGGCCTGGGCGGCTGCAGCAGCATGGGCATGGGGATGTCGTCCGCGCCGTCGGCCGTCAAGGTGACCAACGGCACGCTGACCGACGCGCATGGCATGACGCTGTACACCTTCGACCGCGACACCATGGCCGGCAAGAGTGCCTGTAACGGCAACTGCGCCAACAACTGGCTGCCGCTGGCTGCCAATGATGCCGACAAGGCCTCCGGCGACTACACCATCATCGTCCGTGACGACGGGAAGACGCAGTGGGCCTATCACGGCAAGCCGCTCTACTTGTGGTCGAAGGACAAGATGCCCGGCGACCAGACCGGTGACGGTTTCATGAGCGTCTGGCATATCGCCAAGCCATAAGCACCGCGACCCGATCGACCGCCCATGTCCGATCTCGCCGGCCGCCTGATCGCGCTGACGCCGAGGCTGCGGCGCCATGCGCGCGGCCTGGTGGGCGATGCTGCCCGCGCCGACGATCTCGTGCAGGACACGCTGGAACGCGCCTGGCGTTACCGCTGGCGCTTCCAGCTGCGCCCGAGGCTTGGCGCCACGGGCGAGGGCGACGGACTGTTTGCGTGGCTGTTGACCATCATGCACCGCCTGCACCTGAACGCCATGCGCCGGCCGGACCGGCTGGAGATGACCGATGCACCGCCCGACATCCCCGTCAATGACGATCCGGGCCTGCGCCGAGATCTGCTGCGTGCGCTGGCGTCGCTGCCCGATGATCAGCGCGCGGTGCTGCTGCTGGTGGGGCTGGAGCAGCTTGCCTACCGCGAGGCCGCCGATGTGCTGGGCGTGCCGCTGGGCACGGTGATGTCGCGGCTGTCGCGGGCGCGCGAACGCATGCGCGTGGCACTCGATGGCGCGCCCGCTGCATCGGGCGACAGCGGCACGACGCTGCACCGCGTGAAATGAGGCCGACCATGTCCGCCGCTCCCATCCATATCGAAGAACTCCACGCCTACGTCGACGGCCGCCTGCCCGCCGTGCGCCGTGCCGCGGTGGAGGCCTCTCTGGCCGCGCACCCCGCTGCCGCTGCCGAGGTGGCAGCGTGGCGCCGGATCGATGGGCGGCTGCATCGCGCGCTCGATCCGCTGCTGAACGAACCCGTGCCGCAGCGCCGCATTCCGTCGGCGATCCTGGCGGCGGCACGGCGGCCGCAGGCCCCCAGCCATGCTGGCGCGATCCGCGGGTGGGGGGCACTGGTGCTGGGCATCGGCTGCCTGGCCGTCGGCATCGGCGCCGGCTGGATGGGCCGGGGCGCCCTGGAGCCTTCCCTGCCGATGCAGCGTTTTGCCAACGATGCCCTGGTGTCGCACGTCGTCTACGCGCCGGAGTCCAAGCATATGGTGGAGGTGCCGGCCGCGGAGGAGGCCCATCTCGTCACTTGGCTGTCGCTGCGGCTGGATGCGCAACTGCACATTCCCAACCTGACGCCGCTCGGCTACCGGCTGATCGGCGGCCGCCAGACCGTGGTGGCGGACGCTCCGACCGCCATGCTGATGTACGAAGGCCAGGACGGCTCGCGCCTCTCCGTGCAGTTGCGCCGCATGCCGAACAACCGCGATACCGGCTTCCGCCTGGAGACGCTGGCTCCGGACAGCCGGGTGCTGGCCGCGGTGCATCCGGCCGTCGACCGGCCGCCGCCGATGGCGTTCTATTGGGCGGACCATGGCCTGGGGTTTGCGGTGTCCGGGCCGCTGGCGCGTCCGCAACTGCTGGCGGTGGCGCAGGCGGTGTACCGGCAATACAGCGACTTCACCAGCCCGGCGCCGAAGCGCTGAGCGCCGCCGGACATTTTTCGCCGCGCGCTGTCAGGTCGGCGACGCGGGCGCGACCAACGCACATGGGGGGCGCCCCCCACGCACAACGAGGACCATCATGCTGATCAAGACCGACCGCTGGCTGCGCGGCGACGACATTCCCGCCAGCGAGATCACGCCGCAGCACATCTTCGAGCAGCGCCGCAGGCTGCTGACCGCCGCCGCCCTGGGCGTGGCCGGCACAGCGCTGTCGCCCTGGGCGGCGCGCCAGGCCTTTGCCGCCAGCCCCGCGCTGGCCAAGCTGGCCGCCAGGCCCAACCCGGCCTACGCCACGGTCGAGAAGCCGACGCCGTTCGAGGAAGTCACGACCTACAACAATTTCTACGAGTTCGGCACCGACAAGTCCGACCCGGCACACTACGCCGGCACGCTGCGTCCGCATCCCTGGCAGGTCAGCGTGGAAGGCCTGGTGAAGACGCCGAAGACCTATGACCTGGATGACCTGATGAAGATGGCGCCGATGGAGGAGCGTATCTATCGTCTGCGTTGCGTGGAGGGCTGGTCGATGGTGATCCCATGGGTGGGGTTCCCGCTGGCCGAGCTGATCCGCCGGGTGGAGCCGCAGGGCGGCGCCAAGTACATCCAGTTCATCTCGCTGGCCGACAAGCGCCAGATGCCCGGCATCAGCAGCCCGGTGCTGGACTGGCCCTACAGCGAGGGTTTGCGGATGGACGAGGCGATGCACCCGCTCGCCCTGCTGACCTTCGGCCTGTATGGCCAGGCGCTGCCGAACCAGAACGGCGCGCCGGTGCGCGTGATCGTGCCGTGGAAGTACGGCTTCAAGAGCGCCAAGTCCATCGTCCGGATCCGCTTCGTCGACAAGCAGCCGCCGACCAGCTGGAATATCGCCGCGCCCAACGAGTACGGCTTCTATTCCAACGTGAACCCGAACGTCGACCACCCGCGCTGGAGCCAGGCGACCGAACGCCGCATCGGCGAGGACAAGGGCGGCTTCGGCGGCTTGTTCGCGCCCAAGCGCAAGACGCTGATGTTCAACGGCTACGACCAGGTCGCGTCGCTGTACACCGGTATGGACCTGCGCAAGTTTTTCTGAGGACGCGCCGTGAAGATGCTGCCTTCGATGCTGTCCCCCAAACCGCTGCGCGTCGTCAAGATCGCGGTGTGGCTGCTGGCGCTCGTGCCGTTCCTGCGGCTGGCGGTGCTGGGCGCGACCGATCAGTACGGGGCGAACCCGCTGGAGTTCGTTACGCGCTCCACCGGCACGTGGACGCTGGTGCTGCTGTGCTGCACGCTGGCCGTCACGCCGCTGCGGCGGCTGACCGGCATGAACTGGCTGATCCGCATCCGCCGCATGCTGGGGCTGTACACGTTCTTCTACGGCACGCTGCACTTCCTGATCTGGCTGCTGATCGATCGCGGGCTCGACCCGGTATCCATGGTGAAGGACATCGTCAAGCGGCCGTTCATCACCGTGGGCTTCGCGGCCTTCGTGCTGATGATCCCGCTGGCAGCCACCTCCACCAATGCGATGGTGCGGCGACTGGGCGGCAAGCGCTGGCAGTGGCTGCACCGGCTGGTCTACGTGACCGGTGCGCTGGGCATCCTGCACTACTGGTGGCACAAGGCCGGCAAGCATGATTTTGCCGAGGTGTCGATCTATGCGGCGGTGATGGCGGTGCTGCTGGGCCTGCGCGTGTGGTGGGCGTGGCGCGGGATGCGCCAGGGGGCTGTCGCCGGCGGGGCTATGCCTGTCCGCGATTGAGGCGCGGGGGCATGCCCAACAAGAAAGCCGCGATGTTCGCGGCTTTCTTGTTGGGCGGGAGGGGCTCAGGCCGGCAGCAGTTGCTCGCCGCGGATCAGGTCTTCGAAGCGCTCGCGCTCGCGTGCCACGTGCACCCGGTCGCCGTCGACGATGACCTCGGCCGCGCGATTGCGGGTGTTGTAGTTCGAGCTCATGGTGAAGCCGTAAGCACCGGCCGACAGGATCGCCAGCAGGTCGCCCGGCTGTACGTCGAGCGCGCGGTCGCTGCCGAGCCAGTCGCCCGATTCGCAGACCGGGCCGACGATGTCGTAGACGGTCGGTGCACCGCCGCGCTCTCGCACCGGCACGATGTGGTGATACGCCTCGTACATCGCCGGGCGGGCCAGGTCGTTCATGGCCGCATCGACGATGCAGAAGTTCTTGGCCGCGCCCGGCTTGAGGAATTCCACCCGCGTCAGCAGCAGGCCGGCATTGCCGACCAGCGAGCGGCCGGGCTCGAACAGCACGGTGCGGTCACCGAAGCCGCGCTGCTCGATGCGGTCGAGCAGCATGCGTGCGAAGGCCGTGATGTCCGGCGGCGTCTCGTCGGTATAGGTGATGCCCAGGCCGCCGCCCACATCGATGTGCGACAGGCGGATGCCTTCGGCGTCCAGCCGGGCCACCACGTCGAGCACCTTGTCGATCGCGTCCAGGTACGGCGAGACCTCGGTGATCTGCGAGCCGATATGGCAGTCGATGCCGACCACGCGCAGGTTCGGCATGGCCGCGGCCGCACGGTAGGTCGGCAGGACTTCCTCGAAGGCGACGCCGAACTTGTTGCCCTTCAGGCCGGTGGAGATGTACGGGTGGGTCTTGGCATCCACGTCCGGGTTGATGCGCAGCGAAACCGGTGCGGTCTTGCCCAGCGATCCGGCCACTTCGTTCAGCCGCTGCAGCTCGGGGACCGATTCGACGTTGAAGCAGGCGACACCGGCTTCGAGCGCCAGGCGCATCTCGTCGGCGGTCTTGCCCACGCCCGAGAACACCACGTCGGCGGCCTTGCCCCCGGCGGCCAGCACGCGCCGCAGTTCCCCGCCCGAGACGATGTCGAAGCCGGCGCCCAGCTGCGCGAAGATCTGCAGCACCGCCAGGTTGGAGTTGGCCTTCATGGCGTACTGCACGCGCGCATTGCGGCCTTCGCAGGCGGCTGCGTAGGCGCGGTAGTTGGCGGTCAGTGCCGCGCGCGAATAGACGTAGGTGGGCGTGCCGAACTGGGCGGCAATCGCCTCAAGCGCGACGCCTTCGACCATCAGGGCGCCGTCCTGGCGGATCAGTGATTCGGACATGAACGGGGAACAATCAGGGCGCCGCACTGTGGCGCCGGTTGAGAAAGACAGCGAAAGACGGAATCAGCGGCTGGCCGGGACCGTGCTGGCAGCATCCGGTGCGGCCTTGGTGCCCGGCACCGGCGGCTGCGGTACGGCGTTGGGGCCGGTGATGCCCGGATCCGGCGTCGTGGGCGCGGTCGGGGCGGGCGGCACGCTGGGCAGGTAGAGCGGTCCGCGAATTCCGCAGCCGGATAGACCGGCGGCCGTCAGGGCCAGGCCGACAGTGGCTACAATGGCGGCGGTTCGTATCATCGGATGATTGTGCATAAAGGATGCCGCGATGCGGCGATCGGAGTCACACGGGGCGCGGCGTCTGTCAGCCGGAACGGCTTGCGCGTCCAGCCCCCGCAGGATTTTGGAGTGTAGCATGCCCCCCCTGACCGAATCGGAGTTCCTGGCGCTGGCCGACGCCGAGCTGGGCCGCATCGAGCGCACCGTCGAGCGCGCCGCGGACGAGGCCGATGCCGACATCGAGATCGGCCGCGTCGGCAACGTGCTGACGCTGGAGTTCGACGACGGTTCCAAGATCATCATCAACAGCCAGGCGCCGATGCAGGAGCTGTGGGTCGCGGCGCGCGCCGGCGGCTTCCACTTTCGCCGCAACGATGGCCGCTGGGTCGATACGCGCAGCGGCGAGGAGCTGTATGTGGCCCTGTCGCGCTACGTCAGCCAGCAGAGCGACGTCGATGTCACGCTGGTGGCGGACTGAGCCGCGTCGCATCCGCAAAAGGAAGCCCGATCGGGCGGCTTTTTTGTTGGAGCGTGTCGTCAGTTGTCAGTTGCCGCGGAACATGTCGAGAATCTTCTGTTTCTCCTGCTCCGGCGTCGGCGCCAGGCTCGGCGAGGCTTCGGGGCCCGACGCCGGCGGACTGCCCGGCAGGGCATCGCCCAGGCCGACCGAGGCGATGCCCTGGCCGTTGGCGTACTCCTCGTAGGCCCAGTCGCCGGCCATCTGCACCACGCCTTCGGGTGGCTGGCGCTCGGTTTCCGGCTGGCCCTTGAGCGCGTAGCTCATGTAATTGATCCAGATCGGCAGGGCTAGGCCGCCGCCGGTTTCGCGGTCGCCGAGGCTGCGCGGGTTGTCGTAGCCGATCCAGGCCACGCCCACCAGCTTGGGCGTGTAGCCGCAGAACCAGGCGTCGAACGAATCGTTGGTCGTGCCCGTCTTGCCCGCCATGTCGCCGCGGCCCAGCTTCTGCTTGGCCAGGTAGCCGGTGCCGCCCGACACCACGCTGCGCAGCAGCGAATCCATGATGAAGTCGTTGCGTGGGTCGATCACGCGCACCGCATCCTTGCTGGCCGTCATCGGGTGGGTCTGCTGGATCACGGTGCCGCGCGAATCGACCACGCGGTCGATGATGTATGGGTTGACGCGGTAGCCGCCGTTGGCGAACACCGAGTACGCGCCGGCCATCTGCAGCACCGTCACCGAGCCGGCGCCGAGCGCCATCGGCAGGTAGGCCGGGTGTTTGTCGGGCTCGAAGCCGAAGCGGGTGATGTACTGCTGCGCGTACTGCGTGCCGATGGTCCGCAGGATGCGCACGGAAACGAGGTTCTTCGACTTCTGCAGCGCGCGGCGCATCGTCATCGGGCCGTCGTAGCCGCCGCCGTAGTTCTTCGGCTCCCACACCTGGCCGCCGGTGTCGCCGGTCGGGATCGACAGCGGCGCGTCGTTGATGACGGTCGACGGCGAGAAGCCCTTGTCCACCGCCGCCGAGTAGATGAACGGCTTGAAGCTCGAACCCGGCTGGCGCCAGGCCTGCGTGACGTGGTTGAACTTGCTGCGGTTGAAGTCGAAGCCGCCGACCATCGAATAGATCGCACCGCTTTGCGGGTCGAGCGACACGAAGCCCGAGGCCACTTCCGGCAGCTGCGTGATCGACCATTTGCCCGTCTTCGGGTCCTGGATCATGCGGATGATCGCGCCCGGGCGCAGCTTGATCTTGGGCTGAGCGTTGGCCGACAGCGCCGCCTGCGCGAACTTCAGGCCGTCGCCGGCGAGGTCGATGGTCTCGCCCGACAGCATGGTCGCCCGCACCAGCTTGGGCGCCGCGCTGACCACCACGGCCGATTGCAGGTCGTCGCTGTTGGGGTGCTCGACCAGCGCGTCGTCGATGGCCTGCTCGCGCTCGTCGGCATCGGCGGGCAGGTCGATGAAGGCTTCCGGGCCGCGATAGCCGTGGCGGCGCTCGTAGTCGAGGATGCCGCGCCGCACCGATTCATAGGCGACTTCCTGGTCGCCCTTGCGCAATGTGGTGTAGACGTTCAGGCCGCGCGTATAGGTCTCTTCGCGGTACTGCGTGTACATCAGCTGGCGCACCATTTCCGCCACGTACTCGGCGTGCACGTCGAACTCATGGCCCTCGCCGCGCACGGGCAGCTGTTCATGGATGGCCTGCTCGTACTGCTCCGGCGTGATGTAGCGCAGGTCGCGCATGCGCTGCAGGATGTACTCCTGGCGGATCTTGGCGCGCTTGGGGTTCATCACCGGGTTGTACGCCGACGGTGCCTTGGGCAGCCCGGCCAGCATGGCGGCTTCGGCCAGCGTGATGTCCTTGATGTTCTTGCCGAAGTAGATCTGCTCGGCGCTGGCAAAGCCGTAGGCGCGCTGGCCGAGATAGATCTGGTTCATATAGAGCTCGAGGATCTGGTCCTTCGTCAGGCTGGCCTCGATCTTGTAGGACAGCAGTATCTCGTAGATCTTGCGCGTGTACGTCTTCTCGCTGGAGAGGAAGAAGTTGCGCGCCACCTGCATGGTGATGGTCGAGGCGCCCTGCGACAGGCCGCCGTGCAGGTTGGCCAGCCCCGCGCGCAGCACGCCGATGAAGTCGACGCCGCCGTGCTCATAGAAGCGGTCGTCCTCGATGGCGAGCACGGCGCGCTTCATCACGTCGGGCATCTGCGAGATCGGCACGAAGCTGCGGCGCTCCTCGCCGAATTCACCGATCAGGACATTGTCGGCGGTGTAGACGCGCAGCGGAATCTTCGGGCGGTAGTCGGTGATCGCATCCAGCGACGGCAGGTTGGGCGCGGCGACCAGCAGGGCATAGCCCAGCAGCAGCGCCCCCACGACCCCCATGGCGACGAACAAGCCGAGCATCCACAGGATCAGGCGCAGCCACAGCGGGCGGCGGGCTTTGGGCGGCTTGGGCGAAGCAGGGGCGGTTTGGGCAGTAGCCATTACGAGGGGTGTCTGTCAGCGTGGCGGCGATTATATCGTCGGCATCGGCGGGGGCCGGCTGGCGTGGCGTAACAGCGCGTAACTGGTGTCACGGGCGCATCCGGGCTAAGCTTGTCCTGCGCACATTTGTGCGTGCTGCGGCGCAGCGGGTCTGCGGCTTGTGCGTCATGCGTGCCAAAGTTCAAGCCATGTGCGAATCCGCGGTTAGAAGTAGTCGTAGCGGAAAGCAAGTCGGACGAATGGGGTATCCCTCGACCGTGGGGTTTTGGCAACGCTTTGCGAATCAGTGCGCGCGAAATGCATCGAGGCCTGCGCCAGCGTTTGCCTGTTCTAAAGGATTTTGTGAGAATCCAACGGCAAATCCATGCAGGCTATGGCGCACGTTGGGCGTGAGGCGTGTGCCAGGGTTCAAAAATATATAACGGTGTGGTGTTTCTGTGCGACGGGGTTTGTTGTCCGGCCTGCTGCGCCGCAATATTGTCGGAATCGACATCGGATCTTCCAGCGTCAAGGTGGTGGAGTTGTCCGCCAATGGCAAACAGGGAGACTTCCGGCTCGAGAAATGTGCCAGTGAGCTGATCGAACGCAGCGCTGTCGCTGACGGCAATCTGGTCAATATCGATGCGGTGGGCAACGCGCTCAAGCGCGCCATCGCCAAGGCTGGCATCCGCAGCAAGGAAGCCGTGCTCGCCATTCCGGCCAGTCTGACCGAGTCCCAGACTGTCAGCCTGCCCGACAATCTCACCGAGGATGAGCTGTTCATCCAGGTCGAGAGCGAGGCCAACCGGCTGTTTCCGCCTTCGCAGAACGTCAATTTCGACTATGTCGTGATCGGTCCGTCCGAGACCGAGGGTGGCATCGGCGTGCGCGTGATGGCGACGGTCTCCGAGCGTGTGACCGAGCGCGTGACGGCCGCCGAGATGGCCGGCCTGAAGCCGATCGTCATGGACGTGGAGGAAAACGCCATCCAGCGCGCCATGACCCACATGCGCGCGGTGAAGACCGAGGCCACCGAGGTCGAGATCCGCGACATGCCCGTTGTGGCGATGTTCCACCTCGGGGGTGCGCATTCGCAAGCCCTGTTCTACCAGGGCTGGAAGGAACTGTACGAGCAGCCGCTGTCCGGCTCGGGCGACCAGCTCACGCAGAGCATCTCCCGCCTGTTCTCGCTCGACCTGCTGAAGGCCGAGGTGAAGAAGCGCAAGAACACACTGCCGGATGAATACCGCAGTCAGTTGCTCAAGCCATCGCTGGAAACGCTGGCCATGGAAGTCAGCCAGGCGATCCAGAACTTCCTGTCGACCTCCAGCGTCGGCCGCGTCGATGAGATCGTGCTGTCGGGCGGTCACGCGTCGTTGCTCGGCGTGCAGACGGCAATCCAGCAACAGACCCAGATCAATACGACGCTGGCCAACCCGTTCGCCAACATGGGCGCGGCCAAGAACGTCAACGCGCGTTATCTGCAACGCGATCTGCCGGCATACATCGTCAGCGCGGGCTTGGCCCTGCGCGGGCTGCAATAAGAAGGGGCGATGGCCAACGAAAGCGTCAACGCGCTCCCGAGCGTCAATCTGCTGCCCTATCACGCCGAACGGCGTGCGGGCAAGCGCAAGCAGGTCTTCATGAGCCTGGGCGGCGCAGCCGCCGTGGGCGCCGTGGTGGTGTTCCTTGGCGGTCTGGTGATTGATGGCCAGACCGAAGAGGCTCAGCGCATCAACAACATCCTCACGCAGAAGAATGCGGAGATGGACAAGCAGATCGCTGAGGTCAACACCCTCAAGAAGGACATCGACGACCTGCTGCAGCGGCAGCAGGCGGTGGAAAGCCTGCAGAACCAGCGCAACCGCCCGGTGCAACTGCTGGAAGAGCTGGTGCGTCAGGTGCCGGACGGCATCTATTTGACCGCACTCAAGCAGGAGGGCGACCGCTACACGGTGTCCGGTGTGGCGCAATCCAACGAACGTGTGTCGGATCTGTTGCGCAACCTGGGGGCAGTGCCCTGGCTGGATCGTGCTGAACTGGGCGAATCCGTTGCCACCACCATGACGAACAACCTGAAGGAGCAGCGCCGCCTCTTCAACTTCACCATCCGCTTCACGTGGAAGGCCGAGTCGGCAGCGCCGGCCAAGCCGGGCAGTGCAGCCAGCGCAGTGGCGGGGAAATGACCATGGCTCTCTCGACCGAACTCTCGCTGGAAGAACTGGTTGGCCAATTCCGTGGCCTGAACCTCAACGAGCCGGAAACGTGGCAGATGGCGCCGCGCATCCTGTTCATGATCATTGCGGCCGTACTGGTGGTGGTGCTTGGCTGGCAGTTTTACTGGAGCGGCAAGCTGGACGAGCGCGACGCCAAGCGCACCGAGCAGGATCAACTGAAATCCGCATACCAGTCCAAGCTGGCCCAGGTGGTCAATCTGGAGGCACTTCGCAAGCAGAAGGCCGAGGTGGAGCGCCGCGTCGCCAAGCTTGAACTGCAACTGCCGAACAAGACCGAAATGGACGCGCTGCTGGCCGACGTCAACCATGCCGGTATCGCAAGGGGGCTGACCTTCGATCTGTTCCGTCCCCAATCCGCCGTGGTCAAGCCGTATTACGCCGAGATTCCGGTCTCGGTGAAGGTCAATGGCCGCTACCACGACATGGCGCTGTTTGCCTCGGATGTGGCGTCCCTGTCCCGGATCGTGACGCTGCAGAACATCTCGCTGGCCGGCAACAAGGATGGCAGCCTGGTGATGGAAGCACGCGCCGAAGCCTACCGAGCGCTCGACCCGGGTGAGCAGACCGCTCAGCGCAAGGCTGCCACCGCTGTCAATGGAGGCGCCAAATGAAGGGCCAAGCCATGACTCGCCGCCGGGTGTCGCGTCTCGTGCATCTTTCGCCGCTGTGTCTGGCCGTCGTGCTGGCCGCTTGCGGCGCCAGCGCGGACGACGAGCTGGAGCAATGGATGCAGCAGGCACGTAGCAGCGTCAGCACCAAGCTGGCCCCACTGCCGGAGCCCAAGCCATACGCGCCGCGCGAATACACGACCACCAAGCAGACCGATCCGTTCAGTGTGCAGAAAGTGGCGGAGCTGTCGCGCGCGCAAAATGAATCGCCGGAACCGGGTCACCGCCGCGAGCCGCTCGAGGACTATCCGCTGGAAGCCTTCAAGCTGCTCGGGACGATGAAACGCAACGGTGAGTCGGAAGCCGTCCTGTCTGTCGGGGACAAGACGCAGCACGTGCATGTGGGGCAGTACATCGGACAAAACTATGGCCGCATCATCCGCATTGGCGACCAGGAACTCACCCTGCGTGAGCTGGTGCGCGAAGGCACGGCCGAATGGAAAGAAAAAATGACGACCCTGAAAGTTCAGGAGGGCGCGCAATGACGATGCGTCGCGTGAAGGGCGGCCTGGCGCAGGCCGTTCGAGTGGCCCGGGGGGGCGCGGTGGCATGGCTTTCGCTGTGCATGCTCATGGTGGGCGGACAGGCTCTGGCACAGCAGGCGGTCACGGCGCCGGCAACCAATGCCATCGAACGTGTGGAGCAGGCCTCGGCCGGCGAAGCCACCGTGGTGACAGTGACGCTGAAGGGTGCGCCTGCCCAGAGGCCGGTGGAGTTCAGCACGCAGCAGCCTGCGCGCATCGCCATCGACTTCTTTGGCACGGCGTTCGCCCAGGGGCGTGCCAACTATCAATATGGCGGCAAGCTGCTGCGCTCGGCCAGCGTGGTGCAGATCGGCGACCGTACCCGCGTCGTGCTGGATCTGGCGCGCCAGTCGCAGTACAAATCCGAGATCCGGGGCAACCAGTACGTGTTGACGCTGGGTGCTGCGCCGACGGCGTCTGCCGCCCCGGTGCCGACCTTCGCCGCCCCCGTGCCGGTGGCTGGCGTGGATCGGCCGGCTGTGCGCAACATCGATTTCCGCCGCGGCGAAGAGCTGGCCGGCCGTGTGGTGGTCGACCTGTCGACGTCCAACTCGGCGATCAACATCGCCCAACAGGGGCAAAACCTGGTGGTCGATTTCGCCGGTGCCACGCTGCCGCAGTCGCTGCGCCGCCGCTATGACGTGAGCGACTTCGGCACGCCGGTGCAGGCCATGCGCGCCACCGACAACGGCACCGGCGCCCGCCTGGTCATCGAGCCGCGCGGCAACTGGCAATACAGCTCGTACCAGACCGACACGCAGTTCGTGGTGGAAGTCCGCCCGACCAAGGAGGACCCGAACAAGCTGATCGCCGGTCCGGGCTATCGCGGGGAGCGGATGTCGCTGAACTTCCAGAACATCGACATCCGTTCGCTGCTGCAGGTCTTTGCCGACTTCACTAACTTGAACATCGTCACCAGCGACAGCGTGACGGGGACCCTGTCGCTGCGTCTGAAGGACGTGCCATGGGATCAGGCGCTGCAGATCGTGCTGGATTCCAAGGGCTTGGCCTCGCGCCGCAACGGCAACGTGCTGTGGGTGGCTCCACGCGGCGAGCTGGCGACCAAAGAGAAGGCTGAGCTGGAGTCGCAGCAACAGGTGACCGAGCTTGAGCCGCTGCGCAGCCAAGTGTTCCGTCTGAACTATCAGCGTGCCGATGATGTGCGCAACATGCTGCTGGGCACGGGTGCCGCCAGCGGTGGCGCTGCTGCTGGGGGCACTGCTTCACGCATCCTGTCCAAGCGTGGTTCGCTGACGTCGGATGCCCGCACTAACCAGTTGTTTGTCTCCGATATCCCTAGCAAGCTGGAGGAGGTGCAGGCCTTCCTGCTGAAGATCGACATCCCGGTACGCCAGGTGATGATCGAGGCGCGCATCGTTGAGGCCGATGACACGTTCAGCCGTAACCTTGGCGCAAAGCTGGGCTTCGCTTCCAAGACCAACGGTGCCGGGTATGGCAACACCTACACCAACGTGGTGTCACCGGTTACAACGAACGGCACATGGGACAACACCGCGGCGGTCAGCTTGCCCGCGAACGGCATCAATGGTGTGAGTGCCGCCAGCGTGGCCGTGAGCCTGTTCAACGCCGGCGCCGGCCGTTTCCTGGCGCTGGAACTGTCGGCGCTGGAAGCCGATGGTCGCGGCAAGATCATCTCCAGCCCGCGCGTGGTCACCGCTGACAACATCAAGGCGCTGATCGAGCAAGGTACCGAGTTGCCGTACCAGGCCGCGACTTCTTCGGGGGCGACCTCGGTGCAGTTCCGCAAGGCCAACCTGAAGCTGGAAGTGACGCCGAAGATCACGCCGGATGGCAACGTTTTCCTTGACGTGGACGTCAACAAGGACAGTGTGGGCACGCAGACCACCAACGGCTTCGCCATCAACACCAAGCACGTGCAGACGCAGGTGCTGGTCGAGAATGGCGGCACCGTCGTGATTGGCGGTATCTACACGCAGAACGAACGGACCGATGTGAACAAGGTGCCGCTGCTGGGCGACATCCCGTTGCTGGGCAACCTGTTCAAGAGCACGGCCAAGACCAACGACCGGACGGAGCTGCTGGTGTTCCTGACGCCGCGTGTGCTGTCCGACCAGCTGTCGCTGAAGTAAGCCACAGTGCGGGTGTGCCAGACCCGAAAGCCCGGCCTCCTGGATGGAGCGCCGGGCTTTTTTTCGTTCTGTGCATCGATCGGCGCGGGATGGTGGGCAAAAGCCACTACAATCGGACTCAAATTTCAGATTTCGCGCGATTTTGTCTGTTCCCAACGTTTTTTTCGTCGGCCTGATGGGGGCCGGCAAGACCACGGTCGGGCGTGCCGTCGCCCGGCGGCTCGACTTGCCGTTCTTCGACTCCGACCACGAGATCGAAGCGCGTTGCGGCGTGCGTGTACCGGTCATCTTCGAGCATGAGGGCGAAATGGGCTTTCGCGACCGCGAAACCCACGTGATCGATGAGTTGACGGCGCGCCATGGCGTGGTCGTGGCCACTGGCGGCGGCGCCGTGCTGCGCCCGGAAAACCGCGCCTTCCTGCGCGAGCGCGGCAGGGTAATTTACCTGTGTGCCAATCCCCACGATCTGTACCTGCGCACGCGCCACGACAAGAACCGCCCGCTGCTGCAGACTGAGAACCCGCGCGCCATACTCGAGGAGCTGCACGCGATCCGCGACCCGCTGTACCGCGAGGTGGCGCACTTCGTCATCGAGACCGGCAAGCCCACGGTGGCCCAGCTTGTTAATATGGTGCTGATGCAACTCGAAGTGACTGGCATCGTGGCACCGCCCGCCGCTTCTTCACCGACCTCGCACCTCTCCCGCCAGTCATGATTACCGTTGATGTCGACCTGGGCGAGCGCGCCTATCCGATCCATATCGGAACCGGGCTGCTGTCCCAAGCCGACTTGTTCGCTCCCCATATCCGCGGCAACCGTGCCGTGGTCGTTACCAATGAGACGGTGGCGCCGCTCTATGCCGCCCGGGTTGAAGCCGCGATCCGCTCGCTGGGCAAGACCGTCGACACGGTGGTGCTGCCCGACGGCGAATCGTTCAAGACGTGGGAGACGCTTAACCGCATCTTCGACGCGCTCCTGGCCTCGGGCGCCGACCGCAAGACCACCCTCGTGGCGCTCGGCGGTGGGGTGATCGGCGACATGACTGGATTTGCCGCCGCCAGCTACATGCGCGGCGTGCCGTTCATCCAGGTGCCGACTACGCTGCTGTCCCAGGTGGATTCGTCGGTGGGAGGCAAGACCGGGATCAATCACCCGCTCGGCAAGAACATGATCGGTGCGTTCCACCAGCCGCAGGCGGTGCTGGCCGACATCGACACGCTGTGCACGCTGCCGCCGCGTGAACTGGCCGCCGGCATGGCCGAAGTCATCAAGCATGGCGCGATCACCGATGCCGACTACTTCGCCTGGATCGAGCGCCACATTGCCGGCCTCAACGCCTGCGATGCCGACCTGATGGCAGAAGCCGTGCGTGGCTCGGTGCAGATCAAGGCGGCCGTGGTGGCACAGGACGAGCGGGAGTCCGGTCTGCGCGCCATCCTCAACTTCGGCCACACCTTCGGCCACGCCATCGAGGCGGGCCTGGGGTATGGCGAATGGCTGCACGGTGAGGCTGTCGGCTGCGGCATGGCGATGGCGTCGGATCTGTCGCACCGGCTCGGTTTCATCGACATCGACACGCGCAACCGCGTGACGGCGCTGACGCGTGCGGCCAACCTGCCGGTGGTCGCGCCGGATCTGGGCGTGGCGCGCTTCATCGACCTGATGCGCGTCGACAAGAAGGCCGAAGCGGGCGAGATCAAGTTTGTCCTGCTGCGCAAGCTGGGCCAGGCGTTCGTGACCACGGTACCCGACGCCGACCTGCGCGCCACGCTGCAGCATGCCGTGCTGCGTCCACCGACCGAAGCGCCGGTGGCCTGACCGACGCGACGGAGAGACGGCCCGATGAACGATCGACTCGACCTGCTGCCCGCGCCGTTCGATCTGGAAGGCCATCTTGCTCCCTATGCCGCGCATGCCGCGCAGTCGCGCGGCCGCGTGCATGTCGAGCCGCCATCCACCTCGCGCACTGAATTCCAGCGCGATCGCGACCGCATCATCCATTGCACGGCGTTCCGCCGGCTCGAGTACAAGACGCAGGTTTTCGTCAACCACGAGGGGGATCTGTTCCGCACGCGGCTCACGCACAGCCTGGAGGTCGCGCAGATCGCCCGGTCGATCGCGCGTAGCCTGCGGCTGAATGAAGACCTGGTCGAGGCGATCTCGCTCGCGCACGATCTGGGCCATACGCCGTTCGGTCATGCCGGACAGGATGCGCTCAACGACTGCATGAAGCCCTACGGCGGCTTCGAGCACAACCTGCAGAGCCTGCTGGTGGTGGACCGGCTGGAAGAGCGGTACGGCGGCTTCGACGGTCTGAACCTGACCTTCGAGACGCGCGAAGGCATCCTCAAGCATTGCTCGCGCAACAACGCCGCCACGCTGGGTGACCTGGGGCGCCGCTTCCTGGAGGGCCAGCAGCCGTCACTGGAGGCCCAGTTGGCCAACCTCGCTGATGAAGTGGCGTACAACAACCACGATATCGATGACGGTCTGCGTTCCGGCCTGATCACGCTGGAGCAGCTCGACGGCCTGCCGCTATGGGCCAGGCACCGGCGTGAGGCCGAGGCAGCGTTTCCGGGCGTCGGTGGGCGCCGCATGATCAACGAGACGATCCGCCGGATTATCAACGCACTGATCGTTGACCTGATTGTCAGCACGCGTGCGGCCATTGCCGAGGCCGCGCCGCAGCGCATCGACGACGTGCGCGCCGCGCCACCGCTGGTGGCCTTCTCGGAGCCGATGCGCGACGAAGCCCGCGTGCTCAAGCGTTTCCTGTTCGACAATCTCTACCGTCACTATCTGGTGATGCGCATGGCGGCCAAGGCGCGCCGCATCATCGAGGATCTGTTCCGCGCCTTCCTGGAGGATCCGCGCCTGCTGCCGCCGCAGTACCAGGCCAAGGATCCCGCTGACCAGCCGCGCTGGATCGCGCACTACATTGCCGGCATGACGGACCGCTACGCCATCAAGGAGCATCGCCGCATCTTCGCGGTCGAGGTGCTCTGAGGGGCGCGAGCGCCCAAAAAAATGCCCGGCCGCCCCAACGCATGCCGGGCCGAACGCACCAACCACCGCCGACGAGCGCCCCCGCCGTCGACGGCCCCTGCGGCGCGTCGGAAAAGTCCATCAGGAAAGCGTGTTCGTTGATCTTCTCCTTCTCAGAAGCGGTAGCCCAGGCCCACGCCGACCAGCCACGGATCCACCCTCACCTTGCTGATGGTCTGGCCCGCCAGTTTCACGTCGGCGCTGATCCAAGTCTTCTTGATGTCGACGTTGAAGTAGAGGCTGTCCGTCAGGCGGTAGTCGAATCCGGCCTGCAGCGCGGGGCCGAAACTGTTGCGGCTCAGGTCGAGCGGGCCGACGCCGGGCACCTGCAGATCCACGCTGGAGATGCGTGTGTAGTTGATGCCGGCGCCGAGGTAGGGCGTGAAGCGCGATTCCGGCCGAAAGTGGTATTGCAGCGTCAGGATCGGCGGTAGGTGGCGGAAGCTGCCGATCTTGGTCGGCCCGCCCAGCGCGCTTTGCATGACCGTCACGTCCTGCTGCTGCGGGTAGGTCAGGATCAGCTCTGCAGCCAGATTGGGTGTGAAGAAATACGAGATATCCAGCTCGGGAAACGCCTTGTTGTTGATATGGATGGCGTCATCGGGCACCGCCAGCGCGGGAATGGCGTCGGACTTGTTGGCCGCCGTCAGGTTGACCGCGCGCAGGCGGACCATCCAATTGCCGGCGGCCGGGGGCTGGTCGCCACCCTCGGCGTACGCAATCGGACAAAAGGCCGCCGCGATGAGGCTTGCTGCGGCTGCAACGATGGCTGGACGAGCAAATGCCATGAAAGCGTTCCCTCTCGATGTGGTTTCGTTGATGTGACGGGAGACAGTCTTGCGCGGATGGGCGGCCCTGCATTTGCGCAGGATCAAGATGCCGACCGGGATGCCGGGCAGGCAGGAGCGTGTTTGACCGGACGCAAACATCCGCTGCGAACTTCCGTTGCACTGCGCCGACAGGCATTCGCAACCGTTTGCGCCCGGAAAATTGGGGACAGATTCAAGGGCTTCGCGCTACGATGTCATTTTGCCTGCCCGTTTTTTCGTCATGGCCCGCCTGCCTCGCCTCAGTCCCGTCGATTCTCCGGTCCACGTGTTGCAGCGCGGCAACAACCGGCAGGCGGTGTTCCGCGCCGATGAGGACTACGCCTTCTACCTCGATACCCTGCGCATGGCGGCGCGCGAGCACGATTTCGCGATCCACGCCTTTGCACTGATGCCGAACCACGTGCACCTCGTCGGCACACCCAAAGTGGCCGATAGCCTGTCGCGCACGCTGCAGGCCGTCGGGCGACGCTATACGCGCTACTTCAACGCGGCGGCCGGCCGCAGCGGTACGCTGTGGGAAGGGCGCTTCCGGTCGACGGTGCTGGATCCCACCGAGTGGGTGCTGCCGATGATTCTGTATGTGGAGGCCAATGCCGTGCGCGCAGGTCTTGTCGCCACGCCGGAAGAGGATCGCTGGAGCACCTACCGTCATCACGTCGGCATCCAGTTGATTCCGTGGGTGAGCGATCACTACTGTTACTGGCGGCTTGGCAATACGCCATTCGAGCGCCAGTCACGCTACCGAACCCTCTGGCATGAGGGGCTCGGGTCCGACCAGATCGCCCGTATCCGGCAGCACGTGCACAGCGGCTGGCCGCTCGGCGGCGAGGCGTTCCTGGCTACGCTGGCGCGGGCGGGCGGGCGGCGTGTAGCGCCGTTGCCGAAAGGACGGCCGCCACGCGGTCCCGCAGATGTGGGGACGGAAGCGGAGGCCGAAGCAGGCTGATCGGGTGCTGCTGGGGATGCATGCCGACAGCACGTTGCGCGCAAATTTAATCTGTCCCCAATAAAAAGACCGCGCCAGGAGCATGTCGTCATTAATTTGTTCTGACCCCATTTAAAACCTTTTGCCTGCTGCGGACCGCTCTTTTATAGTCGTTCTCACCCCGCATCATGGTGCGGCGCGCCATGCCCCGTCGCAGCCATCGCGAGGGCCTTCTGCGGTGCGTCGTGCCGATAACATCGGAAGATCGCCGTGGAACAACATTCCTCCCCCGCTGCGCCGCAGAGCGCTGAATCGACGACCCTCCGGGGCGTGCCGTCCGCCCAAGGGCTGTACGACCCGAGCAACGAGCACGACGCGTGCGGCGTCGGCTTCGTGGCACACATCAAGGGCAAGAAGAGCCACGAGATCGTCCAGCAGGGATTGCGCATCCTGCACAACCTCGACCACCGGGGCGCGGTCGGCGCCGATCCGCTGATGGGCGACGGCGCGGGCATCCTGCTGCAGATTCCCGACCAGTACTACCGTGAGGAGATGGCGCGCCAGGGCGTGCACCTGCCGCCGGCTGGCGAATACGGCGTCGGCATGATCTTCCTGCCGAAGGAACACGCCTCGCGCCTCGCTTGCGAGCAGGAGCTGGAGCGCACGGTGCGCCTGGAAGGCCAGGTCGTGCTGGGCTGGCGCGATGTGCCGGTCGACAAGACCATGCCGATGTCGCCCACGGTGCAGAAGACCGAGCCGGTGATCCGCCAGATCTTCATCGGGCGCGGCCGCGACATCATGACCACCGATGCGCTGGAGCGGAAGCTGTATGTGATCCGCAAGACTGCCAGCCACGCCATCCAGGCGCTCAAGCTCAAGCACGGCAAGGAATATTTCGTGCCGTCGATGTCGGCGCGCACGGTGGTCTACAAGGGCCTGCTGCTGTGCGAGCAGGTCGGCCGCTACTACCAGGACCTGGCCGATCCGCGCACGGTATCGGCGCTGGCGCTGGTGCACCAGCGCTTCTCGACCAACACCTTCCCGGCATGGGAGCTGGCGCACCCGTACCGCATGGTCGCGCACAACGGCGAGTTCAACACCGTCAAGGGCAACGTCAACTGGATCAACGCGCGCACGGGCGGCATCTCGTCGCCGGTGCTGGGCGATGACCTGCACAAGCTGTGGCCGCTGATCTACCCGGGCCAGTCCGACACCGCCTCGTTCGACAACTGTCTCGAACTGCTGACGATGGCCGGCTACCCGCTCGCCCAGGCAATGATGATGATGATCCCGGAAGCGTGGGAACAGCACACGCTGATGGACGACAACCGCCGCGCCTTCTACGAATACCACGCCGCCATGATGGAGCCGTGGGATGGTCCCGCTGCGATCTGCTTCACCGACGGCCGCCAGATCGGCGCGACGCTCGACCGCAACGGCCTGCGTCCGGCGCGCTACTACGTGACCGACGACGACATGGTCGTGATGGCCTCGGAAGCCGGCGTGCTGCCGATCCCCGAGTCGCGCATCGTCAAGAAGTGGCGCCTGCAGCCGGGCAAGATGTTCCTGATCGACATGGAGCAGGGCCGCATCATCGACGACAAGGAGCTCAAGGACAACCTGGCCAACGCCAAGCCCTACAAGAGCTGGATCGACGCCGTGCGCATCAAGCTCGACGAGCTGGAGGCCAAGGCCGAAGACGTGGCCGCCGAGACCAAGCCGGCCGCCAAGCTGCTGGACCGCCAGCAGTCCTTCGGCTACACGCAGGAAGACGTCAAGTTCCTGATGGCGCCGATGGCCGCCAACGGTGAGGAAGCGACGGGCTCGATGGGCAACGACAGCCCGCTGGCCGTGCTGTCGTCCAAGAACAAGACGCTGTATCACTACTTCAAGCAGCTGTTCGCGCAGGTCACCAACCCGCCGATCGACCCGATCCGCGAGAACATGGTGATGTCGCTGGTGTCCTTCATCGGGCCGAAGCCGAACCTGCTCGAGCTGAACAACATCAACCCGCCGATGCGCCTCGAAGTGAGCCAGCCCGTGCTGGACTTCAAGGACATGGCGAAGATCCGCAATATCGAGCACTACACCGGCGGCAAGTTCATGGCCTACGAGCTGAACATCTGCTATCCGGTGGCGTGGGGCAAGGAAGGCATCGAGGCGCGCCTGGCCTCGTTGTGCGCTGAGGCGGTCGATGCGGTCAAATCGGGCTACAACATCCTGATCGTGTCGGACCGCGCGGTCGACGAGAAGCAGGCCGCCATCCCGGCGCTGCTGGCCACGTCGGCCATCCATCATCACCTGGTGGAGAAGGGCCTGCGCACCAGCACCGGCCTGGTGGTGGAAACTGGCTCCGCACGTGAAGTGCATCACTTCGCGCTGCTGGCCGGCTACGGCGCCGAAGCCGTGCACCCGTACCTGGCGATGGAAACGCTGGCCGAGATGGCCCCGAGCCTGGGTGACCTGTCGCCCGAGAAGGCGGTCAAGAACTTCGTCAAGGCGATCGGCAAGGGCTTGCAGAAGGTGATGTCCAAGATGGGCATCTCGACCTACATGTCGTACACCGGCGCGCAGATCTTCGAGGCGATCGGCTTGTCGCGCGAGCTGGTGGACAAGTACTTCCACGGCACGGCTTCCAACGTGGGCGGCATCGGTATCTTCGAGGTGGCCGAGGAAGCCCTGCGCCTGCACCGCGATGCCTTCGGCGATGCGCCGGTGCTGGCCAACATGCTGGAAGCCGGCGGCGAATACGCCTTCCGCATCCGCGGCGAAGAGCACATGTGGACGCCGGATTCGATCGCCAAGCTGCAGCATGCCACGCGCGCCAATTCGTACCAGACGTACAAGGAATACGCCAACCTGATCAACGACCAGAGCAAGCGCCACATGACGCTGCGCGGCCTGTTCGAGTTCAGGGTGGAGCCCGCGCGCGCCATTGCGCTCGATGAAGTGGAGCCGGCCAAGGAGATCGTCAAGCGTTTCGCCACCGGTGCGATGTCGCTCGGTTCGATCTCGACCGAGGCGCACACCACGCTGGCCGTCGCCATGAACCGCATCGGCGGCAAGTCGAACACGGGTGAGGGCGGTGAAGACGAGCGCCGCTACCGCAACGAACTGCGCGGCATTCCCATCAAGCAGGGCACCAAGCTGTCGGATGTGATCGGCCGCGACGTGATCGAGCGCGACCTGGAACTGCAGGAGGGCGATTCGCTGCGCTCGAAGATCAAGCAGGTGGCGTCGGGCCGCTTCGGCGTGACAGCCGAGTACCTGGCCTCCGCCGACCAGATCCAGATCAAGATGGCCCAGGGCGCCAAGCCTGGCGAGGGCGGCCAGCTGCCCGGCCAGAAGGTGACGGATTACATCGGCAAGCTGCGCTACTCGGTGCCGGGCGTGGGCCTGATTTCGCCGCCGCCGCACCATGACATCTACTCGATCGAAGACCTGGCGCAACTGATCCACGACCTGAAGAACGTCAACCCGCGTTCGGACGTGTCGGTCAAGCTGGTGTCGGAAGTGGGCGTGGGCACGGTGGCAGCGGGCGTGGCCAAGGCCAAGGCCGACCACGTGGTGATCGCCGGTCATGACGGCGGCACCGGGGCATCGCCGTGGTCGTCGATCAAGCATGCCGGCACGCCGTGGGAACTGGGCCTGGCCGAGACGCAGCAGACGCTGATGCTCAACGGCCTGCGCAACCGCATCCGCGTGCAGGCCGACGGCCAGATGAAGACCGGCCGCGACGTCGTGATCGGCGCGCTGCTGGGTGCCGACGAATTCGGCTGCGCCACCGCGCCGCTGGTGGTCGAGGGCTGCATCATGATGCGCAAGTGCCACCTGAACACCTGCCCGGTGGGCGTGGCGACGCAGGATCCGGTGCTGCGCAAGAAGTTCTCGGGCAGGCCCGAGCACGTGGTGAACTACTTCTTCTTCGTGGCCGAGGAAGTGCGCGAGATCATGGCGCAACTGGGCATTCGCTCGTTCAGCGAGCTGATCGGCCGCGCCGACCTGCTCGACACCAAGGCTGGCATCGAACACTGGAAGGCGCGCGGCCTGGACTTCGCCCGCATCTTCCACCAGCCGCCGAAGAAGGAAGGCCAGCCGTGCTATCAGGTGGACGTGCAAGACCACGGCCTGGACCGCGCACTGGACCACCAACTGATCGAGAAGGCGCGCGCGGCCATCGACAAGGGCGAGCGCGTGTCGTTCATCCAGCCGGTGCGCAACGTCAACCGCACGGTGGGCGCGATGCTCTCGGGTGAGGTGGCCAAGCGTTACGGCCACGAGGGCCTGCCGGACGATTCCATCCACATTCAGCTGCAAGGCACGGCCGGCCAATCGTTCGGCGCGTTCCTGGCGCATGGCGTGACGCTGGACCTGGTGGGCGACGGCAACGACTACGTCGGCAAGGGGCTGTCGGGCGGCCGCGTCATCGTGCGCCCCGGCCACGAGTTCCGCGGCGATCCGACCGCCAACATCATCGTCGGCAACACCGTGCTGTACGGCGCACTGGCTGGCGAGGCCTTCTTCAACGGCGTGGCCGGCGAGCGCTTCGCGGTGCGCAACTCCGGCGCCACTGCGGTGGTGGAAGGCACCGGCGACCACGGCTGCGAATACATGACCGGCGGCACGGTCGTCGTGCTGGGGGCGACCGGCCGCAACTTCGCGGCGGGCATGTCGGGCGGCGTAGCCTACGTCTACGACGAAGATGGCCTGTTCGACAAGCGCTGCAACACCGCGATGGTGGCGCTGGAGTCCGTGTTGTCGGCCGCCGACCAGGAGAAGGCGCACACGCCGTCGACCTGGCACAAGGCGGGCGGCGAGCGCATGCTCGACGAGCAGCTGCTCAAGGCGCTGGTGGAAAAGCATTTCCGCTACACCGGTTCGGAGCGTGCCAAGGAACTGCTGGTCGATTGGAACAACGCGCGCCGCCGCTTCGTCAAGGTCTTCCCGACCGAGTACAAGCGCGCGCTGACCGAGATGTACGAGCGCGAACAGGAAAGCGCACGCGAGCAGATCGCGGCCTGACCGTTCCAAGCGACCAGGCGGGCAGCCCGCGCGTGCGTGCTGCCTGCCATCCCTGAATAACGCAACCTCACAAGACAGGCGCGACCGCCCGGCAGGATTGCCGTGCCGGCCGGCATCGCGCCAGGAAGGACACCATGGGCAAGGCGACCGGCTTTCTCGAATTTCCCCGCCAGAACGAGGGATATGAAGCGCCCGAAGCGCGCGTGAAGCATTACAAGGAATTCGTGTTCGCGCTGGCGGACAGCGAAGCCAAGATCCAGGGCGCGCGCTGCATGGACTGCGGCATCCCGTTCTGCAACAACGGCTGCCCGGTCAACAACATCATCCCCGACTTCAACGACCTGGTGTACCGCCAGGACTGGAAGACGGCGATCGAGGTGCTGCACTCGACCAACAACTTCCCCGAGTTCACGGGCCGCATCTGCCCGGCGCCGTGCGAGGCGGCCTGCACGCTGGGCATCAATGAGGCGCCGGTCGGCATCAAGTCGATCGAGCACGCCATCATCGACAAGGCGTGGGCCGAGGGCTGGGTGCATCCGCAGGTGCCCAGGCACAAGACCGGCAAGACCGTGGCCGTGGTCGGCTCGGGCCCGGCCGGTCTGGCGGCGGCGCAGCAACTGGCACGCGCCGGCCACGACGTGACGGTGTTCGAGAAGAACGACCGCATCGGTGGCCTGCTGCGTTATGGCATCCCCGACTTCAAGCTGGAAAAAACGCAGATCGACCGCCGCACCCAGCAAATGGAAGCCGAAGGCGTGACCTTCCGCACCGGCGTGATGGTGGGTGACAAGACGGTCCCCGTCGGCATCTGCAACGATGCGCGCGAGACCATCGCTGCACAGGACATCCTCAAGACCTTCGACGCCGCGGTGCTCACGGGCGGCTCGGAAGTCCCGCGCGACCTGCCGGTGCCGGGCCGCGACCTGGACGGCGTGCATTACGCGCTCGAATTCCTGATCCCGCAGAACAAGGAAGTGGCCGGCGACGCGCCCAACCCGATCCGCGCCGATGGCAAGCACGTCATCGTCATCGGGGGCGGCGATACGGGTTCGGACTGCGTGGGCACCTCCAACCGCCATGGCGCCGCGTCGGTCACGCAGTTCGAGCTGCTGCCGCGGCCGCCGGAAGAGGAGAACAAGCCGCTGGTGTGGCCGTACTGGCCGATCAAGCTGCGCACGTCGTCGTCGCATGACGAAGGTTGCGAGCGCGACTGGTCGGTCGCCACCAAGGCGTTGATCGGCGAGAACGGGCGCGTGACGGGGCTTCAGGCCGTGCGCCTGGAGTGGAAGGATGGCAAGATGGCCGAGGTCGAGGGCAGCCAGTTCACGCTCAAGGCCGACCTCGTGCTGCTGGCGATGGGCTTCACCAACCCGGTCGGCGGCGTGCTGGACGCATTCGGCGTGGCCAAGGATGCGCGCAACAACGTCCGCGCTGCCACCGAGGGTGACCACGCCTACGCCACCAATGTGCCGAAGGTGTTCGCCGCCGGCGACGTGCGCCGCGGACAGTCGCTGGTCGTGTGGGCCATCCGAGAGGGCCGCCAGGCTGCGCGCGCGGTGGACGCGTTCCTCATGGGCCATTCGGAACTGCCGCGCTGATCACGCGGCTGGTCGCCTGACCCGGGCCCGCTTCGGCGGGCCTTTTCTTTGGGCGCGGGCCGGCACCTTCATGGTTTACATCCACATGGTTTACATGGGTGCTGGATGGCCGGCGGGCTTTATAGTGCTACAGCCGTACCTATCGCCTATGATGTTGTCCATGTGAGATGAGACGATCATGGTCCGATGCAAGGAACGGTGAGGGGCTGGGAGAGAGAGCTGGAAGGGTTGCACGAACGGCTGGGGATGCTGTTCAAGCGT
>CAKKOY010000004.1 GCA_919592095.1 Ralstonia syzygii subsp. syzygii
CAGGTGCTGGCATGGTCGCGATGGCGGCGCGCGCATCAGTGGCGCGCTCAGCAGTGTCACTACCGGGCGCGGGGATGTGCTCCGCCATTTTGAGCTACGGCTGTAGTACTAAGGCGATCATCAACAAGAAGATCATCGACAAGTACACGATCCAGTTGACGACCTCGCAGCCGTATCCGCTGATCCTGCCGGACTTGACGTCGGTGTTCATCGTGCAGAAGAAGGCGACGCAGGGACTGTCGAGCGATGACTTCGCGCAAGGCAAGGGCATGATCGGCACCGGGCCGTTCAAGTTCGTCAGCTACGCGCGGGACGACCGCGTCGAACTGGTGCGCAACGACCAGTACTGGGGCCCGAAGCCGGCCTGGGACAAGGTGACGCTGCGCTTCATCCCCAATGGTGCGACGCGCATCGCGGCGCTGCTGTCAGGGGATGTGCAGGCGATCGAGAACGTGCCGACGCCGGATTTGGCACGGGTGCGCGGCGATGCGTCGCTGAACTTCTTCTCGAAGATCTCGCACCGCGTCATCTACCTGTACACGGACGACAAGCGTGACCAGACACCGTACGCGACGAGCAAGGACGGCAAGCCGCTGGACAAGAATCCGCTGAAGGACCCGCGTGTCCGCAAGGCCATGAGCATGGCGATCAACCGCCAGGGCATCAAGGACCGCATCATGGAGGGCTTGGCGGAGCCGACCAACAATCTGGTGCCGCCGCAGCTGTTCGGCTACAACCCGAACCTGAAGACCCTCAAGTACGATCCGGAGGGCGCGAAGAAGCTGCTTGCCGAGGCGGGCTATCCGGACGGCTTCGGCATCACGCTGCACACGCCCAACAACCGGTACGTGAACGATGAGAAGATCGCGCAGACCATCGCGCAGAACCTGACGCGCATCGGCATCGTGACCAAGGTGGAGGGCATGCCGATGGCGACCTTCGCGGCCAAGAGCATCCGGCACGAGTATTCGTTCGGGCTGGTGGGCTGGGGCGCGCAGACGGGCGAAGTCAGCTCGCCGCTGCGTGCGCTGGTGGCGTGCGAGGATTCCAAGAAGGGCTACGGTGCGGTCAACTGGGGCCAGTACTGCAATCCGAAGATGGATGCGGTGCTCGACAAGGCGCTCTACACCATGGAAGACAAGGAGCGCTCCAAGCTGCTGCAGGAAGCGACCGCGATCGTGGTGGATGATGGCGGCATCATCCCGATCCATCACCAGGTGACGACATGGGCGACCCGCAAGGGCATCGTCTATACGCCGCGCACCGATGAGCGGACCTACGCGCACAACTTCAAGCCGCAATAGAGCTGCGGCTGCTCCCATCCATGCGTAACGAAGCGAGCCTCCGATGCTGGTGTTCCTGATCCGACGGCTGCTGGAATCCGTGGCGGTGCTGCTGGTGATGTCGGTCCTGGTGTTCCTGGGCGTGTACGCCATCGGCAACCCGGTCGACATCCTTATCAACCCGCAGGCGGACCAGCAGGACATCGCGCGCACGATTGCCGCGCTGGGGCTCGACAAGCCGCTGTGGCAGCAGTACCTGTACTTCCTGACGGGGGCGCTGCAGGGCAACCTGGGCGTGTCGTTCGCGCACGGCACGCCCGCCCTCAAGCTGATCTTCGAGCGCATGCCGGCGACGTTCGAGCTGGCGGTGTTCGCCATGCTGCTGGCGATCGTGCTGGGGATTCCGCTTGGGTTGTGGGCGGGGCTGCGGCCGAACGGGGTGGCCAACCGCACCATCATGACGGTCTCGATCCTGGGGTTTTCGCTGCCGACGTTCTGGGTCGGGCTGATGCTGATCATGGTGTTTGCGGTGCAGCTGGGGTGGCTGCCATCCAACGGGCGGGGCGAGACGCGGCTGCTGTTCGGCATCCCGGTGAGCTTTTTGACGCTCGACGGGCTGCGGCACCTGATCCTGCCCGGCGTGACGCTGTCACTGCTCAACATCGCCATGGTGATCCGGCTGACGCGTGCCGGAACGCAGGAGGCGATGCTGCAGGACTACGTGAAGTTCGCGCGCGCCAAGGGGCTGTCGAATACGCGCATCGTCGGGGTGCATGTGCTGAAGAACATCCTGATCCCGATCGTGACGGTGGTGGGCCTGCAGTTCGGTTCGGTGATCGCGTTTTCCATCGTCACCGAATCGATCTACGCCTGGCCGGGGATGGGCAAGCTGATCATCGATTCGATCCAGCTGCTTGACCGTCCGGTGATCGTTGCTTATCTGCTGGTGATCGTGACGCTGTTCATCCTGATCAATCTGGTGGTCGACCTGATCTATGGCGTGCTCGATCCGCGCGTGCGCCTGTCCGAAAGCCGGGGCTGACATGACGACTTCCACCACCGCGGCCGCCAAGCCGGTCGCTGAAGAAACGCCGCTGCGCGGCTTCGTGCGCCAGTTCTGCGCCAGCCGCGTGGCGGTGATCGGCGTGATCGTGCTGGCCATCATCATTGTCGTGGCGATTGCCGCGCCGTGGATCGCGCCGCAGAACCCGTACGATCTGTCCAAGCTCGATGTGCTCGATTCGCGCCTTGCGCCCGGCGAGAAGGCCGGCGACGGCATGACCTTCCTGCTCGGTTCGGATGACCAGGGGCGCGACATCCTCTCCGCCATCCTCTATGGCCTGCGCATCAGCGTGGGCGTGGGCGCGGTGAGCACCGTGATCGCACTGGCGCTGGGCACGGTGCTGGGGCTGATCGCCGGCTTCGCGGGCGGGCGCATCGAATCGCTGATCATGCGGATCGCCGACCTGCAGCTGTCGTTTCCGCTGATCCTGCTGGCGCTGATCCTGCTGGCGCTGCTCAGGCCGGGCCTGACCAATATCGTGATCGCGCTGGTGGCGGTGCAATGGGCGTATTACGCGCGCACCACGCGCAGCGCGGCGCTGGTCGAGCGCCGGCGTGAATACATCGAAGCGGCGCAGGTGCTGGGCCTGCCGCCGTCGCGCATCATGTTCCGCCATCTGCTGCCGAACTGCCTGCCGCCGCTGATCGTGATCGCGGCGCTGCAGGTGGCCTCGGCGATCACGCTGGAGGCGACGCTGTCGTTCCTGGGGCTGGGCGTGCCGATCACGGAGCCGTCGCTGGGCCTGCTGATCGCCAACGGCTTCCAGTACATGCTGTCGGGCAAGTACTGGATCAGCTTCTTTCCCGGTCTGGCGCTGCTGCTGACCATCGTGTCGATGAATCTGGTCTCGGACCAGCTCCGCGACGTGCTCAATCCGCGCCTGCAGACGCTATGACGACGCCAGCCACTTCCAAGCCGACGCTCGTCGTCGAGGGCCTGAAGACCGAGTTCACCACGCGCGGCGGTGTCGCGCGGGCGGTCGATGACGTGTCGTTCACGGTCGGGCGCGGCGAGATCATGGGCCTGGTCGGCGAGTCCGGCTCGGGCAAGTCGATGACCGGCTATTCGATCATGGGCCTGATCGACCCGCCCGGGCGCGTGGTCGGCGGGCGCATCGAGCTGACCGGGCGCGATGGCGTGACGCACGACCTGCGCACGCTGTCGGCCGGGCAGATGCGCGACATGCGCGGCAACAGCATCGCCATGATCTTCCAGGCCCCGATGATGACGTTGAACCCGGTCCTGCGCGTCGATACGCAGATGACCGAGGCGGTGCTGGCGCACCAGCGCGTGAGCCGGCAGCAGGCGCGCGAGATGGCGCGGGAGGCGCTGGCCAAGGTCGGCATCCCGTCGCCGGAGGCGCGGCTGCAGGCGTATCCGCACCAGTTCTCGGGCGGCATGCGGCAGCGGGTGGCCATCGCCATTGCGTTGCTCAACAAGCCGGACCTGATCATCGCCGACGAGCCGACCACGGCGCTGGATGTGACCATCCAGGGCCAGATTCTGGCCGAGGTGCAGACGCTGTGCTGCGAGAGCGGGACGGCGCTGATCTGGATCACGCACGATCTGTCCGTGGTGGCCGGGCTGGCCGATCGCGTGTGCGTGATGTACGCCGGCCGCGTCGTCGAGCAGGGCAGCGTGCAGCAGGTGCTGGAAACGCCGCGCCATCCGTACACCTTCGGGCTGATCGCCTCGGCGCCGTCGCGCAATCCGCGTGGCGTGCCGCTGCGGCAGATTCCCGGCATGACGCCGTCGCTGCTGGCGCTGCCCAGCGGATGCGCGTTCCGCGAGCGCTGTGCCTTTGCCACCGAAGTCTGCAAGCAGACGCCCTTGCTCGAGTCGCTCGATGACGGCCGTGCGCTGCGCTGCTTCCACCCCGTGACCCAACGCCCCGAGGAGGCCACCGCATGAACGCGACGCATCCCGAACACGATGCCGCCGCGGCCGTCGATGTGCCGCCCGCCAAGCCCGAGCTGCTGGTGCCGATCCTGTCTCTGCAGGGCATGTCCAAGCGCTTCGTCAAAGGGCTGGACCTCTCGTCCCGCATTGCCAACTGGTTTGGCGCGGGCGTGCAGGAAGAGGTGGTGCATGCCGTCGATCATGTCGATCTCGACATCGCTGCCGGCGAGGTGGTCGGGCTGGTGGGCGAATCGGGTTGCGGCAAATCCACGTTGGGCCGGCTGGCCGTGGGCCTGCACAAGCCGACCGCCGGCACGCGGCTGTGGAAGGGTGTCGATCTCGATCGCCTGCAGCCCGAGCGCCGCCGCGAGAAGCAGCTCGCCATCCAGATGATCTTCCAGGACCCGTATGCCTCGCTGAACCCGCGCCTGCGCGTGCAGGACATCGTCGGCGAGGCGCCGGTGGTGCATGGCATGGTCGATGCGGCTGCCCAGCGCGACTACGTGGCCGAGATGCTCACGCGGGTCGGCCTGGACCCGAGCGTGATGCGGCGCTTTCCGCACCAGTTCTCGGGCGGGCAACGGGCGCGGATCGGCATCGCGCGGGCGCTGGCGGTCAGGCCGGAGTTCCTGGTCTGCGATGAGTCGGTGGTGGCGCTGGACGTGTCGATCCAGGCGCAGGTGCTGAACCTGTTCATCCGACTGCGCGAGCAGTTGAACCTGACGTACCTGTTCATCAGCCACGATCTGGGCGTGGTCAAGCACATCAGCGACCGCGTGGTGATCATGTACCTGGGGCGCGTGGTGGAGTCCGCGCCCACCGAAGCGATCTTCGCGTCGCCCAACCACCCGTACACGCAGGCATTGCTTGCCGAAGCACCTAAACTGGAGGTGCGCAAGAAGACGTACGTTGCGATTTCCGGCGAGATCCCGTCGCCGCTGCATCCGCCATCCGGCTGCCATTTCCACCCGCGCTGCCCGTATGCGATGGCGCGCTGCAAGACGGAGTCGCCGGCGCTCAAGGAGATCGCACCGCTACGGTTTTCCGCGTGTCATCTGAACGACCCGTCATAGGCCATATAGCCCGATGCCCGCCGACGACATTGCCGCTGCCCTGCAGCCTTCCGATGAAGTCCTGCAACTGATCCGTACGCTGGTGGCGTTCGATACCGTCAGCCGCCATTCCAACCTTGGCCTGATCGAGTGGGTGCGGGACCGGCTGCGGGCACAGGGCGCGGCATGCCGCCTGACCTATGACGCTGCCGGCTGCAAGGCCAACCTGTTCGCCACGCTGTCGCCGGGGCGCAAGCCGGGGCTGGTGCTGTCGGGCCATACCGATGTGGTGCCGGTCGACGGCCAGCCGTGGGACACCGATCCGTTTGACGCGCAGATCCGCGACGGGCGCCTGTATGGGCGGGGCACGGCCGACATGAAGAGCTTCATCGCGGTGGCGCTGGCGACCGTGCCCGACTTCATGGCGGCCGAGGGCGATGCCAGTTTCCATCTGTCGCTGTCGTATGACGAGGAGATCGGCTGTGTCGGCGTGCGCGGCCTGCTGCGCGATCTGGAGGCCAACGGCATCCAGCCCGCGGGCTGCATCGTCGGCGAGCCGACCTCGATGCGCGCGGTGATCGCGCACAAGGGCAAGCGCGAATACCACTGCTGCGTGCGCGGCAAGGAGGCGCATTCGGCGCTGGCGCCGCAGGGCGTGAATGCCATCGAGTTCGCGGCGCTGTTGATCGCGCACATCCGGTCGCTGGGGGAGCGCATGGCCGCGGAGGAAGCGCACGATGCCGACTTCGTGGTGCCGCACACCACGCTCAACACGGGCACCATTCAAGGCGGCATCGCCACCAACGTGGTGCCGCGCGATTGCGAGTTCACCTTCGATTTCCGCTACCTGCCGGGCACCGATCCGGACTGGCTGTTCAGCCAGGTCGAGCACTACGCGCGCGAGGTCCTGCTACCGCGGATGCGCGGGATCGCGAGCGAGGCCGACATCAGTTTCGCCATCAAGGCGAACACGCCCGGCCTGTCGATCGCGCCGTCGCACGAACTGGTGGCGCTGGCCCAGGCGCTGGCGGACAGCCGCGGCACGCGGCCGGGCAAGGTCGACTATGGCACCGAGGCGGGCCTGTTCGCGCGCGCGGGCATTCCGACCGTGGTGTGCGGTCCCGGCAATATCGAGCAGGCGCACAAGCCCAGCGAGTACATCGCGCTGTCGCAGGTGGCGCAGTGTGAGGCTTTCATGCGGCGGCTGGCGCAGCGGCAGCTGCAGCCGGCGTAGGCGCAACAAAAAACCGGGCGCATGGCCCGGTTTTCTGCTGGTGCAAGCGATGCGCGTTCAGCGGATCACTTGGCCGTGCGAGTTGATGATCGTCATCTCGACAAGCTTCGAGCCGACGTGGTTGGACGGCGAGAAGTTGACCGCAAAGCCGCCCAGGTCGGTGGAGCCCATCGACTCGAGCGCGCTGATGAACTTCTCGCGCGTCAGGTCGCGGCCGGCGCGCTTGAGGCCTTCCACGAACACGCGTGCCGCGATATAGCCTTCCATGCTGCCGTAGTCGAAATCGGAGACGCCCCCGGCCTTGAGCAGTTTCTGGTACTCGCGCACCAGCGGCGACGAGGCGCTCCTCGGATACGGCATCACCTGCGAGATGATCACACCGCCGCCGGCCGCGCCCAGCGCATCGGCCAGCGCCTTGGTGCCGACGAACGAGACGTTGTAGAACTGGCCCGCATAGCCTTGTGCCTGCGCGTTTTTTACCAGCGTCGCGACGGTCTGGTAGGCGCTGATGACCACGATGGCATCCGGCTTCTTGGCCAGCACCGCCGACAGCGCACCCTTGACGTCGGTGGTGTTGCGTTCCACGCTGGCTTCCGCCGCGAGCGTCACGGCCTTGTTTTCGGGCTGCTTCAGCGCGTGCTGCACGCCTTCCAGGCCGGCCTTGCCGTAGGCGTCATCGTTGTAGACCACCGCGATGTGCTTGAGGCCCGTGGTGCGGATCTGCTTGATGATAGCCGCGGTTTCGTCGTTGTAGCTGGCGCGCACGTGGAAGACGTTGCGGGCGAACGGCTCACGCAGCGCCATGGCGCCGGAATACGGCGCGAAGAACGGTACGCCCGCCGGGTTGGCCAGCTTGAGCGCGGCTAGGCTGGTCGGGGTGCCGACATAGCCGAACAGGGCGAACACCTTGGTGTCGTTGATCAGCGTCTTGGTGTTGCGCGTGGTGGTTTCGGGCTCGTAGAAATCGTCGAGCACCTTCAGCTCGATCTTGCGGCCGTTGACGCCGCCCGCCGCGTTGACGGCATTGAAGTACAGCTTGGCGCCGAGGTTCATCTGCTGGCCCAGCTGCGCGGCCGGACCGCTCATGGCGGCGGACTGGCCGATGATGATGGCGTCGTTGGTCACGCCGGTCTCGGCACGCGCGCCGAAGGCCGCTACGCCGAGCACGCCCGCCATGAGCGTCGCACGCCATCCCGTAATGCTGCGTCGTTGCATATTCTTCCCCCAGAGATTAAAACGCCCGATACACCGACAAACATGCCGGTACCGGGCTCGAACGCCGGCCATCATAGCCAAACTTGCGTGACAGGCAAGCGGAATTGCTGTGACTGCGGTGTTTTTGATACGGGGGTGGCGGCGCCATGGACGCCGCGGGCGTCAGGCAGCGGCGTCCACGGGGCGCTTGAGCAGCGCAAGCAACACGGCCGTGAGCACCGTGCCGGCGATGAGCGCCGTCACGTAGCCGCCCAGGTGCGTGACCGCATTGGGAATCGGCAGCACGAACGCTCCGCCGTGGGGCACGTGCAGCTCGACGCCGAACAGCATCGACAGCGCGCCGGCACAGGCCGAGCCGCTTACCAGCGCGGGAATGACGCGCAGCGGATCGCGCGCGGCATATGGGATCGCGCCTTCGCTGATGAAGGCCAGGCCGAGCACGGCGGTGGCGCGCGCGGCCTGCCGCTCCTCGCCGGTGAAGCGCGAGGGGAACAGCCAGGCCGCCAGCGCAATGCCCAGCGGTGGCGTCATGCCGGCGGCCATGGTCGCGGCCATCGGCGTGTAGACCTGGCTGCCGATGAGGCCCGTGCTGAAGGCATAGGCGGCCTTGTTGACCGGCCCGCCCATGTCGAACGCCATCATGCCGCCCAGCAGCGCGCCCAGCGGCACCGCGTTGGCGCCCTGCATGCCGCGCAGCCAGGCGGTCAGCGAGGCCAGCAGCGCGGCCACCGGCGCGCCCACGACATAGAGCATCACCAGGCCCGTCAGCAGCGAGCCGAGCATCGGCAGGATCAGCACCGGCTTGAGACCGTCGAGGTTGCGCGGCAATTGCAGCCACCGGTTGAGCGCCGCGGTGCCGTAGCCGGCCACGAACCCGGCCACAATGCCGCCCAGGAAGCCGGCCCCCAGGCTCGCGGCCAGCATGCCCCCGACCATGCCGGGGGCGATGCCGGGCCGGCTGGCGACGGAGTAGGCGATGTACCCGGCCAGTGCCGGCACCATCAGCGCAAAGGCGGACTTGGCGCCGATCTGGAACAGGGCCCAGCCGAGCGTGCCGTACGCCGCGTCGTCCGCGGCGTAGATGCCGCCCACGGCAAAGGCCAGCGCGATCAGGATGCCGCCAGCGACCACAAAAGGCAGCATGAACGACACTCCTGTCATCAGGTGTTTGTAAGGTCCGGTGCGCTGCTGTTCGGCGGGGGCCGTGTTCGCAGCGGTGTTGGCCTGGGCCTGTGCCGTGGGCGCGGCGACGGCGGCTTCGGCCAGCGCGCGGCGGATCAGCGCCTGCCCATCGTGGATGGCCGCCTTGGTACCGCTGCGGAAGACGCGCTTGCCCGCGAAGCGCGACAGATCGACCTGCGTGTCCGCCGCGATCAGCACGACGTCCGCCCGTGCGATCGCGTCGGCCGACAGGGTGTTCTGCGCACCCACCGAACCCTGCGTCTCGACATGGATGGGGTGGCCGAGCGCGGTGGCCGCCTGGGTCAGCGCCTCGGCGGCCATGAAGGTATGGGCAATGCCGGTCGGGCACGAGGTGATGGCGATGAGGCGCTGGTCTTGCGCGGCTGCGGCGGGCTGGGCGGGGTGGCTGTCCAGCATGCGCGCCAGCACGGCGCGGGCATCGGCCAGCACATCGTCGAGCGCCACCTCGATCATGCGCGGATTGGCCTGGCGCGCGGCGGCATCGGGCGTGACACCGGCCCACACCACCGCGTCGGCGGTGGCCAGCGCGGTGGCGGCCACGGCCGACGGGGTGTCCGGCGTGCGGACGTCCACGTCGAGCCGGCAGCCGGCCTGCTGCGCCGCATGCCGCAGCGCTTCGCCGGCCAGCAGGGGGCGCGTGCTGTGGCTGTCCGCGCCGAGAATTGCCAACAGATGGGGCATGTCTTGCTCCTTGGGATCGGTTGAGCGGGGGCGTCAGGCCACCCGCTGCATGCGCACGGCAGCGGCGCGCTCGCGCACCTGTTGCGGTGGCGGCAGGTGGGGGCCGATGCGCTGCAGTTTGCAGGCGGCAAATGCCACCGACAGGCGGACGGTCTCTTCCGTCGAGGCGCCGGCGTGCCAGCCGGCCAGCACGCCGGCCACCATGGCATCGCCCGCGCCGACCGTGCTGGCCGCGCGCACCGGCGGCAGGCTGGCCTGCCAGATGCCTTCGCCGGTCACGAACAGGGCACCTTCCTCGCCCAGCGAGACGATGACCTGCGCTACGCCGCGGGCGTGGATGCCACGCGCGGCCTCCACCACATCCTGCAACGCCGGCAGTGGCCTGCCGGCCCACAGTTCCAGTTCGTGCCGGTTGGGCTTGATCGCCGTGGGCAAGGCCTCGCGCGGTGCGGCCAGGGCGTGCGTGAGCGGCGCGCCGCTGGTGTCGAGCAGCGTGTGCGCGCCGCGCCGGTTCAGGCGCGCCAGCAAGCGGACGTAAGTGTCGGCGGGCAGGCCGCCCGGGAGGCTGCCGCATAGCGCGATGCCTGCCACGTCAGCCACCGCATCGATGCGTTCGCACACGCTGTCGAGGTCGGCAGGCGTTGCCGCGATCCCGGGCAGGTTGATGTCGGTGGTCTGTCTGTCGGACTGGTCGCTGATCTTGATATTGGTGCGGTTGGTGCCGGGCACGCGACAAAAGCCGTCGGCCACGCCCTTGCGCGCGAGCAGCGCCTCGAACAGTTCGGCGTTGGCTTCGCCCAGCAGGCCGGTGGCCACCACGGGCACCTGCCAGTCGGCCAGGCAGCCGGCCACGTTGACGCCCTTGCCGCCGGCCTGGTGCGTGACGCTGCGGCCGAGGTTGACGCGGCCGCGTTCGAGCCGGTCCAGGCCGACCGTCATGTCGATGGCCGGGTTCAGTGTGACGGTGACGATGCGCTTGGTCATGCTGCGGCCATCTCCGTGCCGGCGCGGTGAGCGGGGAGGGTGGCTTCGAGCGCCCGCACGTCTTCGGCCGATGCGCAGGCGAGTGCCTGCCCGGCCAGTTCGGTCAACTGCCGGACATGCGCATCGCGCAGGCGTGCCTTCACGGCGGGAATGTCGCGCGGGCTCATCGACAGCTCGTGCACGCCCAGGCCCGTCAGCAGCAGGGCGCCGAACGGATCGCCGGCCAGGCCGCCGCACACGCCTACCCAGCGGCCGCGCCGCGTCGCGCCTTGCACGGCCAGCTGGATCAGCCGCAGCACGGCGGGGTGCAGGCTGTCGGCCTCGGCGGCGAGGTCGGGGTGCTGGCGGTCGATCGCCAGCGTGTATTGCGTGAGGTCGTTGGTGCCGATGGAGAAGAAATCGACATGCTCGGCCAGCCGGTCGGCCAGCAGCGCGGCCGCCGGCACCTCCACCATGATGCCCAGCGGCACCGCCGGCGCGCCGAGCTCGGCGCGGATGCGCTCGCAGGCGGCACGCAGCGCGATCACTTCATCGAGCGACGTGATCATGGGGAACATGATGGACAGCGGGCCGCCGCTGCCGGCTGCGCGGTAGAGTGCGCGCAACTGCGGTTCCATCAGGTCGGGCCGGCGCAGCAGCAGCCGCGCGCCGCGCACCCCCAGGAAGGGGTTCTCCTCCTTGGGCAGGTTCAGGTGCGGCACCTGCTTGTCGCCGCCGATATCGAGCGTGCGCACGATCAGCGGACGGCCGCCCAGGGCGGCGAGCATGGCGGCATAGACGTCGTACTGTTCGTCTTCGTCCGGAGCATGGTCGCGCTCGAGGAAGAGGAACTCGGTGCGCATCAGCCCGACGCCTTCGGCGCCCAGGGTGACGGTCTCGATGGCCTGCGCGGGCAGGTTGACGTTGGCGGCGATCTCCACCGTGTGGCCGTCGCGCGTGCGGGCCGGCAGGCCGCGTTCGGCCTGCTCGCGCTGCGCCCGCGCGGCGTCTTCCTGCAGCCAGGCCTTGGCGCTGGCGATGCCGGCGTCATCCGGGTCGAGATACAACTGGCCGCCGGAGCCGTCGACGATGGCCTGCGTGCCGGACGCCACATCCAGCACGGCCGGCCCGGCTGCGACCACCGCCGGAATGCCCAGCGTGCGCGTCAGGATGGCCGTATGCGAGGTGGGCCCGCCCTGCGCGGTGACGATGCCGGCGATGCGGCGGGTATCCAGGGCGGCGGTGTCCGACGGCGACAGGTCTTGCGCCACCAGGATGCACGGCCCGTCCGGCAGCGTTTGCGCGGCGCTGCGCAAGGTGGGATCGAGATGGCTGAGCACGCGCCGGCCCACATCGCGCAGATCGGCGGCGCGCGCGGCCAGCAGCGGATTGCCCAGCGCCGCCAGCCGCTCGGCCAGCCGCTCCACGGCGTGATGCCATGACCACGCCACGCCATGGCCCTCGACCATTGCCTGGCAGGTCAGCGTCATCAGGTCGGTGTCGCCCAGCAGTTCGGCCTGGGCTTTGAAGATGCCTGCCTCGGCTTCGCCCAGCCGCGCGGCGGTGTCGCGGGCGAGCGCGGCCAGTTCGGCGCGCGTGTCGCCCAGGGCACGGTCCAGCAGATCGCCGCCCGCGGCCAGCGGCACCGGGTGGTCCGGCACGGCCGATCCCCCCGGCTGCATGACGTGGACGGTGCCGATGGCCAGCCCGGGGCTCGCGCCGATGCCGCCGATGGTGGGCAGGTTCGCCGTGGGTTGCCAGCCGCGTGCGATCTGGCGCGTGCGGGCGGCTTGCGTATCGCGCGCGGCCTGGGCGCGTTCCTGGACCGTCAGGCTGCGGATGGTGTGCTGCAGCGCCTCCAGTGCGGCGCGGGCATCCGGCCCTTCGGCCGACAGCGTGAGCGTGGCGCCGGCGGCCAGCCCCAGCTGCAGCAGCGCCACCAGGTTCTTGGCATCGGCCGTTTCCGCGCCGTGGCGGACCTGCACGCGCGCGGCGAACCGGCGCGCGGTCTCCACCCATTGCGCGGCCGGGCGGGCATGCAGGCCGCTGGGGTAGTCCAGCGTGAGCGCCAGCTGTTCGGCCAGGTCGCCGCCCGGGACGCTGGCGGCCGGGGCCGGCGCATCCTGCGACAGCGCGGCGACGATGTCCTCCGCCCGCTGCGTGGAAAACAGCTGCCGCAGGCGCGCGTCGTCGTTCAGCAGGCGCGTCAGCCGGCGCAGCAGCGTGATGTGCTCGTCCGACTGCGCGGCAATCGCAAACACCAGGTGCGTGGTCTGGCCCGGGTGCCATTCCAGCCCATCGGGAAACTGCAGCACCGCGATGCCGGTCTGGCGGATCAGGTGGCGGTCCTCGCCCATGCCATGCGGAATGGCGACGCCGTGGCCGAGGAAGGTGTTGGCCACCGTTTCGCGGCGCAGCAGGCTGTCGATGTACGCCGGGTCGATACAGCCGGTGTCGGCCAGCAACTGGCCGGCTGCCCGGATGGCGCGGGTCTTGTCAGTGGCGCGCTGCTGCAGGCGGATGCGCTCGGCACAGATGAGGGGGGACGGCATGCGACGGTGTCTCCTGCGATCGCCGGGCTCGCGGGCGCGGCGGGCGTGTCGTTGATGTGGTCGGATTGAAATCGATTACATGTTCCATGTCAATGTGTGGTGCGTCGTGATGTCGGTGAAAAGTGGATTATTGTGCCCAATATCGTGGAATCTCCGGATAACGTGGCCGTTGGTCGGCATGTCGGCATTCGCTATCATGGCGCTTTCTTTGGAAACGATTTCAGCGATGACGGTCCGGATCAAGGATGTCGCGGCGGTGGCCGGGGTATCGGTGGCAACGGTGTCGCGCGCGCTGGCCGGCGGGCCGGTCAGCGAGGCGCTGCGCAAGCGCGTCGATGCCGCGGTGGCGGCGTCGGGCTATCGCCCCAACCTGTCGGCGCGGCGGCTGCGCTCGCAGCAGGCGCAGACCGTCGGACTGATCGTGTCGGACATCCGCAACCCATTCTTCACCAGCGTCAGCCGGGCGGTGGAGGACGCGGCCTACGCGGCCGGCCTGCGCGTGATCCTGTGCAATTCCGACGAGGATCCCGACAAGGAAGCGATGTACCTGCGCCTGATGGAAGAGGAGCGTGTGACCGGCGTGATCCTGTCGCCCACGCGCCGCATCGCCGAATCGCCGGCGCCGGTGGTGCTCGGGTTTCCGGTGGTGCTGATCGACCGCGCCGGACCGGCCTGCGGCGTCGACGCCGTGGTGCTCGACAACCAGCAAGCGGCGCAGGCGCTGGCCGAGCATCTGGCGCAGCACGGCTACCGGCGCATCGGCGGGCTGTTCGGCCGCACCAGCAGCACCGGCGCGGAGCGGCACGCGGGCGTGGCCGCCGGGCTGGCCCGCCACGGCCTGGCGATCGATGCGCGCTTCATCCTGCCCACCGCCGAGGCAGCCGAGGCCGAAACGCTGGCATGGCTGGCCTCGGGCGAGCGGCCCGACGCACTGGTCGCCAGCAACGCGCAGTCCTTGCTGGGCGTGCTGCGGGCGATCCGCCGCCTGTCGCTGGACGTACCGGGCGACATCGCCGTGGCCGGTTTCGACAACGAGCCGTGGACGGAACTGGCCGGGCCGGGCGTCACCGTGATCGAACAGCCGGTCTACGACATCGGGCGCCTGGCGATGACGATGCTGCAGGAGCGGCTGGCGCAGCCCGAATTGCCCGTGCGCCGGGTGCTGCTGACCGGGCGGCTGGTGGCGCGCGGCTCCACGCCGCAGCGGCGCAGATAGCGGGCGATTACAATGCCCCGACGAAGGCGGCAACGCCCGCCACACCACTCCGGAGCTCTCGATGTCCACCCAAGTCATCCGTGCCGCCTGCCCGCACGACTGCCCCGACACCTGCGCCTTGCTCGTCACCGTGGAAGACGGCCGCGCCACGCGCGTGCAGGGCGATCCGGATCATCCGACCACGCAGGGGGTGCTCTGCACCAAGGTCAACCGCTACGCCGAACGCACCTACCATCCGGACCGGCTGCTGACACCGATGAAGCGCATCGGCGCCAAGGGTGAGGGCACGTTCGTACCGATCTCGTGGGACGAGGCACTCGACACCATCGCCGCCCGCCTGGGCGAGATCGCCGCACGCAGCCCGCAGGCCATCCTGCCGTACAGCTATGCCGGCACCATGGGCCTGGTGCAGGGCGAAAGCATGGCCGCGCGCTTCTTCCACAAGCTGGGCGCGTCGCTGCTGGACCGCACCATCTGCGCGTCGGCCGGCGCGACGGCGCTGCGCTACACGTATGGCGCGAGCCTCGGCATGGACGTCGAGCACGTGCAGGATGCCAGGCTGATCCTGATCTGGGGCGCCAACCCGATCGCCTCCAACCTGCATTTCTGGACGCGCGCCCAGGAGGCCAAGCGGCGCGGTGCCACGCTGGTCTCGATTGACCCGTACCGCTCGCTGACGGCCGAGAAGTGCCATCGGCATCTGGCTGTGCGCCCCGGCACCGACGCGGCGCTGGCGCTGGCGATGATCCACGTGCTGATCCGCGACGATCTGCTCGACCACGACTACATCGCTGATCACACGCTGGGCTTCGAGGCGCTGCGCGAGCGCGCGCGGCAGTACACCCCCGAGCATGCCGCCACGCTGTGCGGCATCGATGCGGCCGACATCGAATGGCTGGCCACGCTGTACGGCGCCACCGTCGTGCGCGACCGCCAGCCTGCGGCCATCCGCTTGAACTACGGCATGCAGCGCGCCCACGGCGGCGGGCAGGGCGTGCGCGCGGTGGCGTGCCTGCCGTCGCTGGTGGGCGCGTGGCGCGCACCGGCGGGCGGGCTGCAGCTGTCGACTTCGGGCTTTTTTCCGATCGACAACGCCGCCTTGCAGCGTCCCGACCTGCTGCCCGGCTGGCCCGCGCAGCCGCGTACCATCAACATGAGCACCATCGGCGATGCGCTGTTGCACCCGGGCGATGCGTCGTTCGGCCCGAAGGTGGAGGCCGTGGTCGTCTACAACAGCAATCCGGTGGCGGTGGCGCCGGAATCGCGCAAGGTGGCCGCCGGCTTCGCGCGCGAAGACCTGTTCACCGTCGTGCTGGAGCACTTCCGGACCGACACCGCCGATATCCTGCTGCCCGCCACCACGCAGCTCGAACACGTCGACGTGCACAAGGCCTACGGCCATACCTACATGCTGGCCAACAACGCCGCCATCGCGCCGCTGGGCCAGGCGTTGCCGAACACGGAGATATTCCGCCGCCTCGCGCAGCGCATGGGGTTTGCCGATCCGTGCTTCGCCGATTCCGACGACGACATCGCCGCCCAGGCCCTGCGCCGCGACGACCCGTCCGCCGCCCACATCGACTGGGCCACGCTCAGGCGCGAGGGCTGGCAGAAGCTGGCGCACCCGGCCGCGCCGTTCGCGTGCGGAGGCTTCCGCACGCCGTCCGGCCGCTGCGAGTTCTACTCGGAGCCGATGGCCCGCGACGGCCTCGACCCGCTGCCCGGCTATGTGCCGCTGCATGAGTCGTCGGTCAGCGCGCCGGAGCTGGCCAGGCGCTATCCGCTGTCGATGATCTCGCCGCCGGCGCGCAACTTCCTCAACTCGACCTTCGTCAACGTGGACAGCCTGCGCAGCACCGAGGGAGAGCCGCATCTCGACATCCACCCGGACGACGCCCGCGCGCGCGGCGTGGCCGACGGCAGCATGGTCCGCGTCTTCAACGACCGCGGCACCATGCACGCCCGCGCCCGCGTGACCGATCGCGCCCGGCCGGGCGTGGTGGTCGGCCTGTCGATCTGGTGGAAGAAGCTGGCGCCGGACGGCACCAACGCCAACGAGCTGACCAGCCAGCGCCTGACCGACATGGGCCGCGCCCCCACCTTCTACGACTGCCTGGTGGAGGTCGCGCCGGCGGCGCAGGCCGCCTGAGGGCCCGGGACATGCGCGCCGCCATTCGTGTGTGGGTGCTGGCACTGTCCCTGGCCGGCCTGGCGTTGCTGGCCGGTTGCGACACGGTCGGCTATTACTACCAGTCGGTCGCCGGGCACCTGTCGCTGATGGCGCAGCGGCAGTCGCTCGACGAAGCCATCGAGAACGCCCGCCAGGCGCACGACGACCGGCTTGCCCGCCGGCTGGAGGACGCCCGTGCCATCCGCGTCTATGCTTCGCGCGAGCTCGGCCTGCCCGACAACCACAGCTACCGCGTCTACGCCAACATCAAGCGCCCGTTCGCGGTGTGGAACGTGTTCGCCGCGCCCGAACTGTCGGTCACGCTCAAGCAGTGGTGCTTCCTGGTGGTCGGCTGCGTGACCTATCGCGGCTACTACGACCGCAATGCCGCCCAGGCCTACGCCTACACGCTGCGTGCCCAGGGCTGGGACGTGGATGTGGCGGGCATTCCTGCGTACTCCACGCTCGGGTACTTCGACGATCCGCTGCTCAATACCTTCGTCAACCTGCCGGAGGGCGAACTGGCGCGACTGATCTTCCACGAGCTTGCGCACCAGGTGGTCTACGCCAAGGGCGATACGGCGTTCAACGAGTCTTTCGCTACCGCGGTGGAGACCATTGGCGTCGAGCGCTGGCTGGCGGATGCGGCAACCCCGGAAATCCGTGCGGAATACGCCACATACGACGCCCGGCGCGTACAATTCCGCGTGTTGCTGCTGGATTACCGCAACCGCCTGGAAGCGCTGTACGCCAGCCCCGTGTCCGATGACGAGAAACGTGCCGGCAAACGCGCGCTGTTCGACGGCCTGCGGGCCGATTACGCCAAGCTCAAGGCCAGTTGGGGCGGCTACACCGGCTACGACCGCTGGTTCGCGCAGCCGCTGTCGAATGCGCACCTGGGGGCGGTGGCCAGCTACCTGCAGTGGGTGCCGGCCTTCACGGCGCTGTATCAGCGTGACGGCGGCGACTGGGCGCGCTTCTATGCCGACGTCAAGGCGATGGCGCGCGCACCGCAGGCCGAACGGACTGCCGCGCTGACCGCGCTGTCACCGCCGGCGGCACCGGGCGCGGAAGCGTCCCGGGCGGCCAGCGCGGCGGCCTCTGGCACCTCCGGACGCCCGAGGGATTCGTCTAAGTTATTGTTTTGACACACTCATCCGCGTACGATGCGGAAAAAATCGAACGATCATTCGGAAAAATTCGACAATCGCTAGGAGGCACGCCCATGGAGAAACCGTGGCTGAAGCACTATCCCCCCGGGGTCCCCGCCGAGATCGACGCGTCGCAGTACCGATCCCTGGCCCATCTGCTTGAAGATTCCTTCCAGAAGAACCGTGACCGCCGCGCCTTGGAGTGCATGGGCCGCGTGCTGACCTACGGCGAAGTTGATACGCTGTCGCGCCAGCTGGCGGCGTGGCTGCAGTCGCGGGGCCTTGCGCCCGGCGCGCGCGTCGCGCTGATGATGCCGAACGTGCTGCAGTACCCGGTGGCGCTGGCCGCCGTGCTGCGCGCCGGTTACGTGGTCGTCAACGTCAACCCGCTCTATACCCCGCGCGAACTGGAGCACCAGCTCAAGGACAGCGGCGCGGAAGCCATCGTCATCCTGGAGAATTTCGCGACCACGCTGCAGCAGGTGCTGCCGAACACACCGGTCAAGCACATCGTCGTGGCCAGCATGGGCGACCTGCTGGGCGGGCTGAAGGGCATGCTGGTCAATTTCGTCGTGCGCAGCGTCAAGAAGATGGTGCCGGCGTGGGAGCTGCCCAACTGCATCCGCTTCAACACCGCGCTGGAAGAGGGCGCCAAGCTGGCGGCCAGGCCCACCTCGGTCGGCCCCGACGACATCGCTTTCCTGCAATACACCGGTGGCACCACCGGCGTGTCGAAAGGCGCGACGCTGCTGCACCGGAACATCGTCGTCAACGTGCTGCAGTCGGCGGCGTGGATGCAGCCGGCGCTCGACAAGCCTGCCCGCGACGGCAGCAGGCTGGCGCCGGACGATGAGGTCGTCACCATCACCGCGCTGCCGCTGTACCACATCTTCGCGCTGACGGTGTGCTGCCTGCTGTCGATGCGCAAGGGCGGCCTGGCGGTACTGATCCCCAACCCGCGCGACATCCCGGGCTTCGTCAAGGTGCTCAAGCGGTACCGCTTCCACATGTTCCCGGCGGTCAACACGCTGTACAACGCGCTGCTCAACAATCCTGAGTTCGCCAGCGTGGACTGTTCACGCCTGCGCGTCGCCAACGGCGGCGGCATGGCGGTGCAGAAAGCGGTGGCCAAGAAGTGGCTCGAGGTGACCGGCTGCCCGATCATCGAAGGCTACGGGCTGTCCGAAACCTCGCCTTCGGCCACTTGCAACCCGACTGATACCGATGTCTTCTCGGGCACGATCGGCGTGCCGCTCCCGTCCACTGAGATCACCATCCGCGACGACGAGGGCCGCGACTTGGCCCTAGGCCAGGCCGGCGAGATCTGCATCCGCGGCCCGCAGGTCATGGCCGGCTACTGGAAGCGCCCCGACGAGACCGCTAAGGTCATGTATGCCGACGGCTTCTTCAAGACCGGCGACGTGGGCGTGATGGACGAGCGCGGCTACACCAAGATCGTCGACCGCAAGAAGGACATGATCCTGGTGTCCGGCTTCAACGTGTACCCGAACGAGGTCGAGGGTGTGGTGGCGATGTGCCCCGGCGTGCTGGAAGTCGCGGCCGTGGGCGTGCCCGACGTGCACTCGGGCGAGGTGGTCAAGCTGTTCGTGGTGCGCCGTGATCCGTCGCTCACCGAGGAGAAGCTGCTGGCGTTCTGCAAGGAGCAGCTCACCGGCTACAAGCGTCCCAAGTTCATCGAGTTCCGCAACGAACTGCCGAAGACCAACGTCGGCAAGATCCTGCGCCGCGAACTGCGCGACGAGGCGATGAAGACGCGCGCGTAAGGCACGCCTGTCCCGGCGTGGCCGGCAAAAGAGCTGCGATGCCTCGCGGCTCTTTTGCTTTTCCGAAGCGCATCGCCTACATCAGCCGCGCATCCCGCGTCTCGCGCATGCACAGCACACCGGCCAGGCTCACCGCCGCCGCCGCCGCCGACACATACGCGCCCACCCAGGCGAGGCCGCCCTGCGCCACGAGCACCTGCGCGATGTACGGCGCGATCGATGCCCCCAGGATGCCGCCCAGGTTGTAGGACACGCCGGCTCCAGTGTAGCGCACGTGCGTCGGGAAGAGCTCCGGCAGCAGGGCCCCCATCGGTGCAAAGGTGACACCCATCAGGAACAGCTCGATGATGAGGAACAGCGCCACCAGCGGCGCCATCGTGAAGCCCGACAGGATGGCCGCGAGGATGCCGGCGATCAGCACCGGCTTGCGCCCCCAGCGGTCCGACGCCCAGGCCGACAGCGGCGTGGCCAGCGCCATGAACACCACCGCCAGGCACAGCAGCCCCAGGAAGCCCTGGCGCGTGAAGTGCAGCGCCGAGACGCCATACGACAGTGAGAACACGGTCGAGATATAGAACAGGGTGTAGCAGACCACCATCGCCAGCGCCCCCAGCAGCATCGGCCACCAGTGATGCGCCAGCAGCGCGGCGATCGGCAAGCGCACGCGCTCCCGCCGCTCGATCGCTGCCTGGAAGGCCGGCGTTTCGGCGATCTTGAGCCGCACATACAGGCCCAGCGCCACCAGCACCGCGCTCACCAGGAACGGCACGCGCCAGCCCCAGCTGCGGAACTGTTCGTCGGACAGCGACAGCGCCAGGCCGAAGAACAGCCCGTTCGACGCCAGGAAGCCGACCGATGGCCCCAGCTGCGGGAACATGCCGAACCAGGCCCGCTTGCCTTCTGGTGCGTTCTCGGTGGCGAGCAGCGCCGAGCCGCCCCATTCGCCGCCCAGTCCGATGCCCTGCCCGAAGCGCAGGACGCACAGCAGCACAGGCGCCAGGCTGCCGATCGCGTCATAGCCGGGCACCAGGCCGATCAGCGTGGTCGAGATGCCCATCACCAGCAGCGACGCGACCAGCGTCGACTTGCGGCCGATGCGGTCACCGAAGTGGCCGAACAGGAACGAGCCGATCGGCCGTGCGATGAAGGCGATGCCGAACGTGATGAAGGCGGACAGCGCCTGCGCCGTGGCCGACCCGTGCGGAAAGAACACCGGGCCGATGACGAGCGCAGCCGCCGTGGCGTAGACGTAGAAATCGTAGAACTCGATGGCGGTGCCGATGAAGCTCGCCAAGACGATGCGCGTGCGGCTGGCCTCGTTCGCCGTATCGGCGGCCGGCGCCGCCATGGTGGGCGAGGAGGGGGAAGCGGACATGGTTGTCTCCCGTTGTTGTCGTGTCGATGTGGTGGCTCGATCGATGGGGCTGGCCGCTCCGCATGCGCCGCCCATTGTGCGCCGGCTCAATCCATCCGCGCGCTGGAAGTCCTGGCCATGACGGCGCGCCATGCAAAAAGGCACCCGGAGGTGCCTTCCTGCGTCCGCCATGGGAGAGGGGGTGCGGACGAAAACCGCGCGGCGTCAGAACTTGTGACGGATACCGATGGCCGCACCCAGCTGGTTGCTGGCATCCGGCGTGATGAAGTACGTCTGCGAAGCGGCCGGCAGGTAACCCACCGACAGCTGTCCGCCCGACGTCGTCACGTAGCCGATCGAGTCCCAGTTGAGCGAGGCATTGCGCGAGTAGGCCGCCGTGAAATACACGTCGGTGCGCTTGGAGAAGTTGTAGTCGGCGATGAAGTTGAGCTGCTGCGGCTTGCGCGGATGGACCGTCGTGCCGCCGATGGTCGCTTCCTTGATGTTGTCGTAGTAGTACGACAGCGTGAAGCTCAGGGCCTGCGTCGCCTGGTAGTTCGCGCCGATCCAGTACAGGTCGTCGCGGTGCGGCAGCAGGGCAAGCGTTGCGCCGCTCGACGCCGTATCGGTCTTGCCATAGCGGTATCCACCCATCAGCTTGACCGGGCCCACCGTATAGCTGGCCGCAATGGCGGCGCGCTTGTCGCGGGCGTACTCGTTGCCGGCGCCGCCCAGTGCCTCGGCGGCGGTCAGCACCTTCACTTCGTCGTAGGCGACACCGAGTCCGAACGGACCGGCAAAGTAGTTGGCGCCCAGGCCGTAGGCCGAGTTGGCCGTCTGGCTGCCCGCGCGCTCGCCGAAGGCCCAGTGGCCCTCGACCGTCACCGGGCCGAACAGGCCGGTGTACTTGATCACGTTGTCTTCGCGGAAGTTCGGGCCCAGCAGGCCGACCACCGGTTCGTACTGGGTGGCATAGCCGCTCGGCGAGAAGTTCGCCATCATGTCGAAGATCGTGGTGTACTGCCGGCCCAGCGTGATCTTGCCCCAGTTGCCCTGCAGCCCCACGAACGCCTGCCGGCCGAACAGGCGGCCGCCTTGCTGCAGCCGGCCGTCATCCATGGAGAAGCCGGATTCCAGCACGAACAGGCCCTTCAGGCCGCCGCCGATGTCTTCCACGCCGCGCAGGCCCCAGCGGTTGGATGACAGGCCGCCCGCCTGCATCGCCACGCGTGAACCGCTGCCCGGAATAGCGATCCCCGCCGATGTCACGTTTTGCTCATGGTTGACGTACTCGACGTTGGCGTCGACCACGCCGTACAGCGTCACACTGGACTGGGCATGCGCGGCACTCGCGAACGCGCCCAGCACTGCCATCGCAAGCAGCGATTTCTTCATCGGTCGGTCTCCAATTGCTCTTCATCCGGGTTTTTGCAGGCGGCCAGATCCTCCATTCCCGTCTCGCCGCCCGCCGACTTTCAATCAAAGTCGCCGACAAATGTAGCAACGCGCGGATGGTGCGGACGCAAATATGCGAACGAATGTTCGCAAGCATGCGTTTGCTGTCTGATCTGAGCAACAGGCTATTTCTGATTCTGCAATAGCCAGGGGATGTGGCGCCGAGATTCCTCGCGAATCCGGACGGGATGCGTGGCTGGCACAGGGTTATCCCATACCGTACTGTTTGGTGTGTGCGCCGTTGACCGAACCCAAGCCAGCGAGGGGCGGGGCCCGTACAATGCTGGACGAGCCGTGCGCCTCTGTCGCCGGCCCCGTTCCCTATGCTCGATCGCTTCATTCCCGAATTCGACCGCGCCCTGCGCGCCGTGGCCGGCATCACCCGCGCCTCCCGCCCCAACCCCGCCGATGCCATCGTCGCCCACGCCGACGACGGCGGGAAGTTGTCCGACGTTGAGCGTCGCCATGCCGCCGGGCTGATGCGCGTCAACCATGTGGGCGAAGTGTGCGCCCAGGCGCTGTACCAGGGGCAGGCGCTGTTCGCACGCGCCCCGGCCATCCGCGCCCAGCTCGATGAAGCCGCGTGCGAGGAGGAGGACCACCTTGCCTGGTGCGCTCAGCGCCTGCAGGAACTGAACGACCGCCCAAGCCTGCTCAATCCGCTGTGGTATGCCGGCGCCTTCGCCATCGGCGCGCTTGCCGGCCGTTTGGGCGACAAGATCAGCCTCGGCTTCGTCGCCGAGACCGAGCGCCAGGTCGAGCATCACCTCGACGGCCATCTTGATCGCCTGCCCGAGCAGGATGCCCGCTCCCGGGCCATCGTCGCCCAGATGCGCGACGACGAAGTCCGTCATGGCGACAACGCTCGCGCCGCCGGCGGCATCGATCTGCCGACGCCGGTGCGCGAGGCCATGCGCATCGCCTCGCGCATCATGACCACCACTGCCTACCGCATTTGAGGTAGGTTTGCGCGCCTGTGTGGCGTACTCTCCACCATTTGGTGGAGCCGTCCAAAACGCCTTTCCGGCCCACGCTTTGCGAGGGTACGGAGGGCAGTCTCTCACGTGGTTTCTCGATAAATCACGCTATCTCCTTCATTTGATTGAGAAAAGCGCTGCGCCACCTTGGTGTGGCCACGCTAAGTCATTGTTCTGATTGCAAAAAATCCTCCTGACACGGTCCGGCAAGCCTTGACCGGCCAAATGCGTTCCTCTAAAGTGGGAAATAGTGTCAGAAAGTGTAGTTTTGTGGTTTGAACGGGCTGTTTTGCGGGCCTTTCGATAGCGGTAGGGAGAGAGATTCCACGTGTTCCAGGGAGCGTCGGCGCTGACGCTGGATGCCAAGGGGCGGATGTCCATCCCGACCCGGCATCGCGAAGCGCTTCAGCTGCAGGCCGAGGGCCGGGTGACTGTGACCAAGCACCCGGACGGCTGCCTCATGCTGTTTCCGCGCCCGGAATGGGAGCGCTTCCGGGAGCGCATCGCTGCGCTGCCGATGGAAGCGCACTGGTGGAAGCGGATCTTCCTGGGCAGTGCCGCCGACGTCGAGCTCGACACGGCAGGCCGCGTTCTCATCACCCCCGAACTGCGCCTGGCGGCCACCCTCGAACGCGACGTGATGCTGCTCGGCATGGGCAGCCATTTCGAAATCTGGGACGCCGCCATGTACACCGCGAAGGAGCAGGCCGCCATGGCGCAAGGCATGCCCGACGCCCTCAAGAATTTCTCCTTTTGATGACGCACGATGACGACCCAGGCCAATACGGGACTGCGCCATCAAACGGTGCTGAGAGACGAAGCGGTCGATGCGCTGCTGTGGCGCGACGACGGCATCTATATCGATGGAACCTTCGGGCGGGGCGGGCACAGCCGGCTCATTCTGGAGCGGCTGGGGCCCGGCGGAAGACTGATCGCTTTCGACAAGGACCCGGCAGCAATCACCGAAGCGGGCACCGTAGAGGATGCCCGCTTCGCTATTGAGCATGACAGCTTCGCGCACCTTGACGCTGCACTGGATGCGCGCGGCATCGGACGGGTGGCCGGCGTGCTGCTCGATCTGGGCGTCAGTTCGCCACAGATCGACGAAGGTGCGCGCGGCTTCTCGTTCCGGATGGACGGTCCGCTCGACATGCGGATGGACACCACGCGCGGCGTCACCGCGGCCCAATGGTTGGCCGAGGCCGATGCGCGCGATATTGCGAGGGTGATACGGGACTATGGGGAAGAACGGTTTGCTGTACAGATTGCAAAGGCGATTGTTGCTCGCCGGAGCGAATCCGGGACTCGAGGTCCTCTCGATCGCACATCCGAGCTTGCCGCGCTCGTGGCGCAGGCCGTCAAGACACGCGAGAAGGGTCAAGACCCTGCGACCCGCACCTTTCAGGCTCTACGGGTTCACGTCAATCAAGAGCTTGCGGACCTCGAGACCGGTCTGAAGGCGGCATTCGAACGTCTGGAACAGGGGGGGCGACTCGTCGTGATCAGCTTCCATTCGCTGGAAGACCGCATCGTCAAGCGCTTCATGCAGGCACTGGCACGGCCGGAGCAATCCGCCGCGCCGGAGATGCGCCGGGCGCCGCTGCGTGCGCATGAACTGCCGGCGCCGCAACTGCGCCTGCTGGGCCGCGTGCGCCCGTCGGAGGCCGAGGTCTCGGCCAATCCGCGGGCGCGCTCGGCCATCATGCGCGTGGCTGAACGCTGCTGACCGACGGAGCCGGACGCCATGAACCGCCTCAACATGTTCCTGCTGACCGCGCTGGTGCTGTGCGCGCTGTCGCTGGTCAATGCGCAGCACCAGGCGCGGCAGCTGTTCGTCGAGCTCGACCGCGCGCAGGCGGAAGAGAAGCAACTGAATATCGACTGGTCGCGCCTGCAGTACGAGCAGAGTTCGCTGGGCAAGAGCGCGCGCATCGCCGAGATCGCGCGCGCGCAATTGAAGATGGCACCCGCGCAGGCGGGTCGCACGCAGTATCTGCAGGGGTTTGCCGACTTGCCGGCGGCATCGTCCGCCGCGGCCAGCGTGCCCGCGGCTTCGGGAGTCCAGCCATGAGCGGCGCACCCAAGAATCCCGGGACGGCGGCACGCGCCCGCCTGGGCCAGTTCTCCGCCAGCCCGGTGCTGGGGCTGCGCCTGCCGATGTGGCGCTCCAAGCTGGTGGTCTTCCTGATGTTCGCCGCGTTCATGGCGCTGATCGGCCGTGCGCTGTGGATCCAGGGCCCGGGTAACCGCTTCTACGAGGCCGAAGGCAAGAAGCGCTTCCAGCGCACGCTGGAATTGCCGGCCACGCGCGGCAAGATTCTCGACCGCAACGGCCTGGTGCTGGCCACCAGCCTGCCGGTCAAGGTCGTCTGGGCCGTGCCCGAGGACGTGCCCAACACCGTGCCCGGTGAAGACATGCAGAAGCTCGCCAAGCTGCTCGGCATGAGCAACAAGGACCTGGCGGGCAAGCTGGGCGAGGACAAGGGCTTCGTCTACCTGAAGCGCCAGGTGCTGCCGGACGTCGCCGACCAGATCGCCAGCCTGAAGATCGACGGCATCTATCAGGCGCGCGAATACAAGCGCTTTTACCCGGAAGGTGAGGCGATGGCGCACATCGTTGGCTTCACCAACGTCGAGGACAAGGGCCAGGAAGGCATGGAACTGGCGCGCGAGCCGGATCTCGCGGGTGCGCCCGGCCAGCGCCATGTGATCAAGGACCGCCTGGGCCGCGTGGTGGAAGACGTCGGCGTGCTGAAGGCGCCGCGCGAGGGCCGCGATATGACGCTCTCCATCGACGCCAAGATCCAGTACCTGACGTTCAACGAGCTCAAGGCGGCCGTGGAGCGCAACCGTGCCAAGGCCGGCAGCGCCATCGTGCTGGACGCGCAGACCGGCGAGGTGCTGGCGCTGGCCAACTACCCGACCTACAACCCGAACGACCGCACGCGCCTGTCGGGCGAGCAACTACGCAACCGCGTGCTGACCGACACCTTCGAGCCCGGCTCGATGATGAAGCCGATCACAATCGGCCTCGCGCTGCAGCTGCATCGCGTGACGCCCACTACGCTGGTGCAGACTAACGGCAAGTTCACGCTGGACGGTGCGACCATCTCCGACACCAGCAACTATGGCACGCTGACTGTCGGCCAAGTCATCCAGCACTCGAGCAACATCGGCACGACCAAGATCGCGCTGATGCTCAAGCCGCAGGAAATGTGGGACATGTTCACCAGCGTCGGCTTCGGCCAGGCACCCAAGGTCGGCTTCCCGGGCGCGGTGGCAGGGCGGCTGCGGCCGGCCAAGAACTGGCGGCGCATCGAACAGGCGACCATGTCGTACGGCTACGGCCTGTCGGTGTCGCTGTTCCAGATGGCGCATGCCTACACGATCTTCGCGCACGACGGCGAGCTGATCCCGGTCACGATGTACCGCACCAACGGCCAGCCGCCGCAGGGCGAGCGCGCGCTGTCGCCGGAGGTGGCGCGGCAGGTGCGCCAGATGCTGGAGACCGTGACCTCGCCCGGCGGCACCGCGCCGCAGGCGCAGGTGATGGGCTACCGCGTGGGCGGCAAGACCGGCACAGCGTACAAGCATGTTGGCCGCGGGTATGACCGCTCCAAGTACCGTGCGTCGTTCATCGGCCTGGCGCCCATGTCGAACCCGCGCATCATCGTTGCCGTCAGCGTCGACGAGCCTTCGGCCGGCAGCCATTACGGCGGCTCGGTGGCCGGGCCGGTGTTTGCCTCGATTGCCGGTGGCAGCCTGCGTGCCCTGAACGTGTCGCCGGACTCGCCGGTGCGCCAGCTCGTGATGACCGAAGGCGTGGCCGAAGAACCCGTGGGGGCGTTGCAATGACGGCCGTACCGACCTCCGACCGCCCGCCGATCGCCGCGCGCCTGGCGCCGGTGCTGGACTGGCTGCGCGCGCACGTGCCGGCCGGCGCCGACCTGACCAGCGATACACGCAAGCTCAAGGCCGGCGATGTATTCGTCGCCTACGTGCTCGGTAATGTGCGCCAGCGCGGCGACGGCCGTCCGCACATTCCGCAGGCCATCGAGGCCGGAGCCAGTGCCGTGCTGGCCGAGGCGCATGGCTACGTGGTGCCGGCCGATGCACCGCTGCGCATCCTGCCGGTGGACGACCTGGCCGAACTGGCCGGGCGGCTGGCGGCGCAGTGGTACGCGGTGCCGGGGCCGGATGCCCTGCGCGTGATCGGCGTGACGGGCACCAACGGCAAGACGTCTTGCTCGCAATGGATCGCCCAGGCGCTGAGCCGGCAGGGCGAGCGCTGCGCAGTGGTGGGTACGCTCGGCACCGGGTTTGTCGACGCGCTGGTCGCCACGGGCTTCACCACGCCGGATGCCATCCAGCTCCAGCACAGCCTGGCCGAGCTGCATCGCGCCGGCGCCCGCGCGGTCGCCATGGAGGTGTCGTCGCACGGCTTGGAGCAGGGCCGCGCGGATGGCACCCGCTTCGACATCGCGCTGTTCACCAACTTGACGCAGGATCACCTGGACTACCACGGCACCATGGCCGAGTACGAACTCGCCAAGGCACGCCTGTTCGGCTGGCCGGGCCTGCGCGCTGCCGTGATCAACCGCGACGACGCGGCGGGCGTGCGCCTGCTGACCGGCCTGCGCGCCGGCATCGAGGCGATCGAATACGGCATCGACGGCGAAGCGGCCGCGCAGCGCGGTGCCGGGCATTGGCTGCGTGCCACCAACGTGCGCGCGCACCGCACCGGCACGACATTCGATATCGACGGTAGCTTTGGCCGGGCGACCGTGCATTCGCCGATGGTCGGTTTGTTCAACGTTTCGAACCAGCTGGGCGTGCTCGGCGTGTTGCTGATGGCCGGTGTGCCGTGGCAGGACGCGATCGTCCGGCTGGAAAAGCTGCAGCCGGTGAGCGGCCGCATGGAGCGCTTCGGCGGCGAGGACGGCCCGCTGGTGGTGGTCGACTACGCCCACACGCCCGATGCCCTGGAGCAGACGCTGCGCGCGCTCGCACCGATCACCGAGGCGCGGGCTGGCCGCCTGTGGGCGGTGTTCGGTTGCGGCGGCGACCGCGATCCGGGCAAGCGCCCGCAGATGGGCGCCATCGCCGAACGCCTGGCGCAGCACGTGGTGCTGACCTCCGACAACCCGCGCAGCGAAGACCCGCAACAAATTCTCGACATGATTGCCGACGGCATGGAAGACTCATACGCCGCCACCCAGATCGAAGACCGTGCCGCCGCCATCCTGCATGCGGTGCGGCACGCCGATGCCCATGACGTCATCGTCGTGGCCGGCAAGGGGCACGAATCGACGCAGGAAATTGGCGGGCGCAAGCGACCGTTCTCCGACCAGGAGCACGTCCGCCTGGCGCTGGCGGCACGGGGGGTGAACGCATGAGCGAGGCACAGCCCGTGATGATGTCCGCCACCGATGCCGCCGCCTGGATGGCCGGCGCGCACCTGGTCGGCCCGGACGCCGCCATCCGCCGCGTCACCACCGACAGCCGCACCGTGCAGCCCGGCGATCTGTTCGTCGCGCTGATCGGCGAGCGCTTCGATGCGCATGACTTCCTGCCGGACGTGGTGGCGCGCGGAGCAGCTGCGGTGCTGGTGTCGCGCCCTCTGGCCGGCACGCTCGACCTGTCCGGCGTGGCGGTTCTGACCGTCGCCGATACGCACATCGCGCTGGGCCAGCTGGCTGCGGGCTGGCGCCGCCAGTTTCCGATCCCGGTGGTGGCGGTGACGGGCAGCAATGGCAAGACCACGGTCAAGGAAATGATTTCGGCCGTCTTCGCGCGCGCCGTGGGCGAAGAGGCCCGCCTGGCGACCGCCGGCAACCTCAACAACGACATCGGCCTGCCGCTGACGCTGTTCCGCCTGCACGCGCAGCACAGGCTGGCGGTGCTCGAACTGGGCATGAACCATCCCGGCGAAACCGAGGTGCTGGCCACCATTGCCCAGCCCACCGTGGCGCTGATCAACAACGCACAGCGCGAGCACCAGGAGTTCATGGTCAGCGTGGAAGCCGTGGCGACCGAGCACGCCGCGGTGCTGGCCGCGCTGCCGGCCGACGGCGTGGCGGTTTTTCCGCGCGATGCGGCCAACGGTGGCGAATATGCGCCGCTGTGGCGCGCAGCGGCGGGTACGCGGCGCGTGCTGGATTTCGGCATCGAAGGCGGCGCGGTGTCGGCCACCGTGACGGACACGGCCGATGGCCAGCATATCGATGTGCATGCGCCAGACCTGCGCTTTTCCTTCACATTGCCGTTATTGGGCGTGCACAACGCGCGCAACGCGCTGGCAGCGACAGCGTGCTCGCTGGCCGCGGGCATCGCGCCCGAGGTGATCGCGCAGGCGCTGTCGGCGTTCGCGCCGGTCAAGGGGCGCCTGCAGCGCAAGCTGGGCGTTCACGGCGGGCTGGTGGTCGACGACACCTACAACGCGAACCCGGATTCCGTGCGCGCTGCCATCGATGCGCTGGCGACGCTGCCGGCACCGCGCTGGCTGGTGCTGGGCGATATGGGCGAGGTGGGCACGCATGGACCGGCGTTCCATCAGGAGATCGGCGCGTATGCCCGCGAGCGCGGCATCGACGCGGTTCTGGCCACCGGTGAGCTGGCGCGCCATATGGTGGATACCTTCGGCAGCGGCGCACGGCATTTCGCGTCGGCCGAGGCGTTGATCGAGCAGGGCGTGCCGGCCATTGCGCCGGGCGCGACGGTTCTGGTGAAGGGCTCGCGCTTCATGCGGATGGAACGCATTGTCGATGCGCTGGTCTTGAAAGACCCGGCAGCAGGTTCGCAAGGGGCGCCGGGGACGACACACACACAACAGACGCATTAAGGGATGTAGCACCCATGTTATTGGCATTGGCGCAGTGGCTGCAGAATGACTTCGGCTTCCTGCGCGTCTTCAACTATCTGACATTCCGGGCCGTGATGGCATCCCTCACGGCGCTGGTGATCGGCCTCGGGTTCGGGCCATGGGTGATCCGTCGCCTGACCGAGCTGAAGGTCGGCCAGGCCGTGCGCAGCTATGGTCCGCAGACCCACCTGGTCAAGGCCGGCACGCCCACCATGGGCGGCGTGCTGGTGCTGATCGGCATTGCCGTCTCCACGCTGCTGTGGTGCGACTGGGGCAACCGCTTCATCTGGATCGTGCTGCTGGTCACGCTCGGCTATGGGGCGATCGGCTGGGTGGACGATTACCGCAAGGTGGTCCACCGCGACCCGAAGGGCATGTCCTCGCGCGAGAAGTTCTTCTGGCAGACGGTGATCGGCCTGTTCGCCGCCGCCTACCTGGCGTTCTCGGTGTCCGAGACCAGCAACACGCGCGTGCTGGAGCTGTTCCTGGACTGGGTGCGCAGCGGCCTGTCGCTGAGCCTGCCGGCCAAGTCGCACCTGATCGTGCCGTTCTTCAAGGAGATCAGCTACCCGCTGGGCGTGTTCGGCTTCATCGTGCTGACCTACCTCGTCATCGTCGGCTCCAGCAATGCGGTGAACCTGACCGACGGCCTGGATGGCCTCGTCATCATGCCGGTGGTGCTGGTGGGCAGCGCGCTGGGCATCTTCGCCTACGTGATGGGCAGCGCGGTCTATAGCAAGTACCTGCTGTTCCCGCACATTCCGGGCGCGGGCGAACTGCTGATCTTCTGCTCGGCGATGGCGGGTGCCGGTCTGGCCTTCCTGTGGTTCAACGCCCATCCGGCCCAGGTGTTCATGGGCGACGTCGGTGCGCTGGCGCTGGGCGGGGCGCTCGGCACCATCGCCGTGATCGTGCGGCAGGAGATCGTGCTGTTCATCATGGGCGGCGTGTTCGTGGCCGAAACCGTCTCGGTGATGCTGCAGGTGACCTGGTTCAAGTACACCAAGCGGCGCTACGGCGAGGGCCGGCGGCTGTTCCGCATGGCCCCGCTGCATCACCATTTCGAGTTGAGCGGCTGGAAGGAAACGCAGGTCGTTGTGCGCTTCTGGGTCATCACCATGATGCTGGTGCTGATCGGCCTGTCGACGCTGAAGCTGCGGTGAGGATGCGGACATGACCGAACCGATCGCCCCTCCCGAAGACACGCTGCCGATGCCGCCGGCTGCCGGGGACGAGATCATCGCCGGCGCCATCGCCGCGACCGTCGATTCGGCCGAGCCGATGCCCGCCGCCGAAACCGCGCAGGCGCCGCGCATGTTCGGCGATCTGGAATCGCCGTTCGTGCTGGTGCTGGGCCTGGGCGAATCCGGCCTGGCGATGGCGCGCTGGTGCGCCCGCCATGGCGCGCGCGTGCGCGTGGCCGATACGCGCGAGGCGCCTGCCAACCTGCCGGCGCTGCGCGCGCACGTGCCGGATGCCGAATTCATCGGCGGACCGTTTGTCCCGTCGCTGCTGGAAGGTGTGACGCTGGTGGCGATCAGCCCCGGTCTGTCGCCGCTCGACGCCGCCGTTGCCGCGCTGCTGGACGGTGCACGCGAGCGTGCCGTGCCGGTGTGGGGCGAGATCGAACTGTTCGCGCGCGCGCTGGCCGGCCTGCAGTCGGCGCAGGGCTACGCGCCCCGCGTCCTGGCCATCACCGGCACCAATGGCAAGACCACCACCACGGCGCTGACGGGCGCCCTGGCCCAGCGCGCCGGCAAGACCGTCGGCGTGGCGGGCAACATCAGCCCGTCGGCGCTGGACAAACTGACTGAATGCGTCGACGCTGGCACTCTGCCGGACGTGTGGGCGCTGGAGCTCTCCAGCTTCCAGCTGGAAACCACGCACACGCTCGATGCCGACGCCGCGACCATCCTGAACATCACGCAGGACCACCTGGACTGGCATGGCTCGATGGCCGCCTACGCCGCCGCCAAGGGCCGCATCTTCGGTGCCGGCACGGTGCGCGTGCTGAACCGGCAGGACGCCGCGGTGATGGCCTTCGCCAGCAAGCGTGGAGGCGATGTCACGTTCGGTATCGACGAACCGGCTACGCCTGGTGCGCTCGGCCTGCTGCGCGATGGGGGCATCCCGTGGATCGTGCTGGCCGAAGCCGACGATGACGAGCTGCCGAAACCCGCGCGCCGCAAGAAGGGCGACACCACGCCCGCCGCGCCTGTGCCGGTGCGGCTCAAGCGCCTGATGCCGGCCGATGCCCTGCGCATCCGCGGTCTGCACAACGCCACCAATGCGATGGCCGCGCTGGCGCTGTGCCGCGCGATCGGCCTGCCGGCGAGCGCCTTGCTGCACGGTCTGCGCGACTACGCCGGCGAGCCGCACCGCGTCGAGCTGATCGCCGCCTTCGACGACATCGAATTCTTCGACGACAGCAAGGGCACCAACGTCGGTGCCACGGTCGCAGCGCTGTCGGGTCTGTCCAAGCGCGTGGTGCTGATCGCCGGCGGCGACGGCAAGGGGCAGGACTTCTCGCCGCTGGCCGCGCCGGTCGGGCAGTACGCGCGCGCCGTGGTGCTGATCGGCCGCGATGCGCCGCGGATCCGCGCCGCGCTGGCCGACAGCGGTGTCGAACTGGTGGAGGCCCCCACGCTGGAGGCCGCGGTGCAGGAAGCTGCCGCGCGCGCCCAGGCAGGGGATGCCGTGCTGCTGTCGCCGGCCTGCGCGAGCTTCGACATGTTCCGCAACTACGAACACCGCGCGCAGGTGTTCCACGAAGCCGTGACCGCGCTGGCGGCAGACCGGGGAGTGATGCTATGAGCGACACCCAGATCAAGCGCAGCGGCTTCATCGGCGCCACCATCGGCAACGCCTGGGAAGGGCTGCGCGACGCCGTGTCGGGCGTCAAGCCCACGCGCTCCAAGATGATGGAGTACGACCAGCCGCTGCTGTGGGTGTCGATCGTGCTGCTGGGCCTGGGTCTGGTGATGGTGTATTCGGCGTCGATCGCGCTGCCGGATTCGCCCAAGTACGCCAATTACACCAACGGGCATTTCCTGGTGCGCCACGCGTTTTCGCTGCTGATTGGCGTGATCGGTGCCGTGGTCGCTTTCCATATCCCGGTCAAGTTCTGGGACAGGTACGCACCCAAGCTTTTCATCATCGCGCTGGTGCTGCTGGTGGTGGTGCTGATCCCGCACGTGGGCAAGGGCGTGAACGGCGCGCGCCGCTGGCTGCCGCTGGGCATCATGAACTTCCAGCCGTCCGAGCTGATGAAGCTGGCGGTGGTGCTGTATGCCGCCAACTACACGGTGCGCAAGCAGGATTGGATGCAGAGCGTGCGCAAGGGCTTCCTGCCGATGGGTGTGGCGGTGGCCTTTGTCGGTTCTCTGCTGCTCCTGGAGCCCGACATGGGCGCCTTCCTGGTGATTGCCGCGGTGGCGATGGGCATCCTGTTCCTCGGCGGGGTCAACGGCAAGCTGTTCGGCGGGCTGGTGCTCACCGCGGTGTCGACGTTCTCGCTGCTGATCCTGATGTCGCCGTGGCGGCGCGAGCGGATCTTCGCCTACCTGAATCCGTGGCAGGAGGAGTACGCACAGGGCAAGGCGTACCAGCTCACCCACTCGCTGATCGCCTTCGGCCGCGGCGAATGGACCGGCGTCGGCCTGGGCGGCAGCATCGAGAAGCTGCACTACCTGCCCGAAGCGCACACCGACTTCATCCTGGCCGTGATCGGCGAGGAGCTGGGCTTCGTCGGCGTGCTGATCGTGATCCTGCTGTTCTACTGGATGGTGCGCCGCGCCTTCGAGATCGGCCGCACCGCGCTGCAGCTCGACCGCACCTTCGCCGGCCTGGTCGCCAAGGGTCTGGGCATCTGGATGGGCTGGCAGGCCTTCATCAACATGGGCGTGAACCTGGGCCTGCTGCCGACCAAGGGGCTGACGCTGCCGATGGTCAGCTACGGCGGTTCGGGCATCCTGATGAATTGCATGGCGATCGCGCTGCTGCTGCGGATCGATTACGAGAACAGAGTGCTGATGCGCGGAGGGAAGGTATGACGGCCACGGCCGATACGCCGCGCACCCTTCTCGTCATGGCCGGTGGCACCGGCGGCCACATCTTTCCCGCGCTGTCGGTGGCCAGGCTGCTGGCCGCGCGCGGGTGGAAGGTGGTCTGGCTCGGCAACGCCAGCAGCATGGAAGGCCAACTGGTGCCCAAGCACGGCTTCCCGCTGGAATCCGTGCGCTTCGGCGGCCTGCGCGGCAAGGGGCTGCTGACCAAGTTCTTCCTGCCGCTGAACCTGCTGCGCGCGTTCTGGCAGAGCCTGGGCGTGGTGCGCCGCGTGCGTCCGAACGTCGTGCTGGGCATGGGGGGCTATATCACCTTCCCGGGCGGCATGATGAGCGTGCTGCTGGGCGCGCCGCTGGTGCTGCACGAACAGAATTCGATCGCCGGTCTGGCCAACCGCGTGCTCGCGCGCGTGGCCGACCGCGTGCTGTGCGCCTTTCCGAACGCCCTGCCCGGCGCCGAGTGGGTCGGCAATCCGATCCGTGCCGATCTGGCGGTGCTGCCGTCGCCGCAAGCGCGCTATGCCGAGCGGAGCGGTCCGCTGCGTGTGCTGGTCGTGGGGGGCAGCCTCGGCGCCGCTGCGCTCAATGACGTGGTGCCCAAGGCGCTGGCCTTGCTGCCTGCTGACACGCGCCCGATCGTCATCCACCAGGCCGGTACCAAGCAGATCGACATGTTGCGCGCCAACTACGCCGCCGCGGGCATCGACGCGACGCACGCACAGGCCGTGCCCTTCATCGACGACATGGCCGCTGCCTACGCGCAGGCGGATCTGGTGATCTGCCGCGCCGGCGCGATGACGGTGTCGGAGGTGGCCGCGGCCGGGGTGGCGGCGCTGTTCGTGCCGTTCCCGCACGCGGTGGACGACCACCAGACCACCAACGCGCGCTTCCTGTCCGAGCGCGGCGCGGCGCTGCTGGTGCCCCAGCCGTCGCTGGGTCCGGCATCGCTGGCGGATACACTCGCGTCCCTGACGCGCGCACAGTTGGCCGATATGGCGGCCAAAGCACGCGAACAGGCGCGGCCGGAAGCGGCCGAGCGCGTCGCCGACATCTGTGTCGCGGCGGCACGGGCATAGGGAACCGATTTATGAAGCACATCGTCAAGAACATCCATTTCGTGGGCATCGGCGGCGCCGGCATGAGCGGCATCGCCGAGGTGCTGCTGAACCTGGGCTACCGCGTGACAGGCTCCGACCTGGGGCAGAGCGCGGCCACGCAGCGCCTCGCAGCCCTTGGCGCCACGGTCATGCAGGGGCATGCGCCGGAGCACGTGGTCGGCGCCAACGCCGTGGTCGTGTCCACCGCCGTGCGCGGCGACAACCCCGAGGTGCTGGCCGCGCGCGCCAAGCGCATCCCCATCGTGCCGCGCGCGGTGATGCTGGCCGAGTTGATGCGCTTGAAGCAGGGCATCGCCATCGCTGGCACGCACGGCAAGACGACCACCACCAGCCTGGTCGCCTCCGTGCTGGCCGAAGGCGGGCTCGATCCGACCTTCGTGATCGGCGGGCGGCTCAATTCGGCCGGTGCCAACGCGCGACTGGGCACGGGCGACTTCATCGTCGCCGAGGCGGACGAGTCCGATGCGTCGTTCCTCAACCTGTTCCCCGTGATCGAGGTCATCACCAATATCGATGCCGATCACATGGACACCTACGGGCACGACTTCGCACGGCTCAAGCAGGCGTTCATCGAGTTCACGCACCGCCTGCCGTTTTATGGCATCGCCGTGCTGTGCGTGGACGATCCGAACGTGCGCGAGATCCTGCCGTTCGTCTCCAAGCCGGTGGTGCGCTACGGCTTTGCCGAGTATGCGCAGGTCCGCGCTGTCAACGCGCGCGCGGTGGACGGCCGCATGGAATTCACCGTGATCCGCCAGCTCAACGGCCATGCCGAACCGCCGCTGTCGATCACGCTCAACCTGCCGGGCATGCACAACGTGCAGAACGCGCTGGCCGCCATCGCCATCGCCACCGAGCTGGAAGTGCCGGACGAGGCCATCGTCAAGGCGCTGGCCGAGTTCAACGGCGTCGGCCGCCGCTTCCAGCGCTACGGCGAGGTGCCCACCGCCGACGGCCAGGGCCGCTTCACGCTGATCGACGACTACGGCCACCATCCGGTCGAGATGGCGGCCACGCTCGCCGCCGCACGCGGCGCGTTCCCGGGCCGCCGCTTGGTGCTGGCCTTCCAGCCGCACCGCTTCACGCGCACGCGGGATTGCTTCGAAGACTTCGTCAAGGTGCTCGGCACGGTCGACGCCTTGCTGCTGGCCGAGGTGTACGCGGCCGGCGAGCCGTTCATCGTGGCGGCGGATGGGCGTGCGCTCACGCGCGCGTTGCGGGTGGCCGGCAAGATCGAGCCGGTCTTCGTGGAACAGATTGAAGACATGCCGCAAGCCATCCTGGATGCGGCGCAGGACAACGACGTGGTCATCACCATGGGTGCAGGGTCGATCGGGCAGGTGCCCGGTCAGGTGGTTGCGCGGCAGGCGGAAGTGCGTGCCTCCAACGTGGTCGATCTCAATGGGGGCGCCGCAGCATGACGACCGGTCCGTTCGTCCCCCATCCGACGCTCGATCCGAAGTCCCTCGGCAAGGTGGGCGTGATCCTCGGCGGCCGTTCGGCCGAGCGCGAGATATCGCTGCTGTCGGGCAATGGCGTGCTGGCGGCGCTGCGTTCGCGCGGCGTCGACGCGCATCCGTTCGACCCGGGCACGCAGCCGGTGGCCGGGCTCGCCACGCAGGGCTTCCACCGCGTGGTGATCTCGCTGCACGGCCGCTTCGGCGAGGACGGCACGATCCAGGGGCTGCTCGAGCAGTTCGGCATTCCCTACACCGGCAGTGGCGTACTCGCGTCTGCGCTGGCGATGGACAAAGAGGCCACCAAGCGCCTGTGGCAGACGCACGGCCTGCCGACCCCCGATTTCGCGATGCTGCACGCCGGCGCGGACTGGCAGGCCGTTGCCGACCGCCTGGGCCTGCCGCTGATCGTCAAGCCGGCGCGCGAGGGTTCGTCGATCGGCCTGACCAAGGTGACCAGCGTGGCCGAACTGCCCGCCGCCTACGAGAAGGCCGCGCGCCTGGACCGCGACGTGATGGCTGAACAGTTTATCGAAGGCGACGAGCTGACTTGCGCCGTGATCGGCGAAGGCGAGAGCGCGACGGCGCTGCCGCTGATCCGCATCGTCGCGCCGCAGGCCAACTACGACTACCAGCACAAGTACTTCACCGATGACACCCGCTACGAGTGCCCGGCACCGATTCCTGCCGATGTGGCGGCGCGCGTGCAGGCGCTGGTGGTGCAGGCGTATCGCGGCCTGGGCTGCCGTGGCTGGGGCCGTGCCGACATCATGCTGCGCGAGCACGACAACGCGCCGTTCCTGCTGGAGATGAACACTTCGCCCGGCATGACCGGGCATTCGCTGGTGCCGATGGCCGCGCGCGCGGTGGGCATCAGCTATGAGGACTTCGTGCTGCAGCTTGCGGCGACCGCGTCGCTGGAGCTGCGCGCGAGCCACGACTGGAAACCGGAATAAGCGAAAGGAAGCCCGTCCGCCATGTGGAACAACACCCGCCTCCTCAACGTCGTCGCGAGCGCGCTGTACGCGCTGTACGCGCTGGCGGCCGTGGGGGTGGGCGTGTTCTGGCTGATGCAGCGCCCGGTGTTCCAGCTGCGGCAGGTGCGCGTGATGCCGATGGCCGGCAGCGAACTGCGCCACGTGAATGTACCGAGTATCCGGGCCAACGCGCTGGTCAAGCTGCACGGCAACTTCTTCACGCTGAACCTGGACGACGCGCGCGTCGCCTTCGAGTCCGTGCCCTGGGTGCGCCGCGCGAGCGTGCGCCGGGTCTGGCCGAACGGGCTGCTGGTGGAAGTGCAGGAGCACGAGGCGCTCGGCACCTGGGGCGGCAACGAGTCCGGCAAGCTGATCAACACGTATGGCGAGGTCTTCGTCGCCAACCTCGCCGAGGCCGAGGACGATGCCGATCTGGTCGCGCTGGCCGGTCCCGAGGGCACCGAGCAGGAAGTGGTCGACAAGCTGGAAACCATGACCGAGTGGTTCAAGCCGATGAACGTGGAACCCGTGAGCGTGACGCTCACAGACCGCTACGCCTGGCGCGCGCGGCTGTCCAACGGCACGGTCGTCGAACTGGGCCGCGAACTGAATGACGATGACCGCACCGCGCTGGCCGCGCGTGCCCGCCGCTTTGTGCGCGCGTGGCCGCAGGTGACCCAGCGCTGGGGCGGCCAGATCGAATACGCCGATCTGCGTTACCCGAACGGGTTCGCGGTTCGTGCGGCGGGCGTGCGCTTCCTTACCGATGCGCAGGCCGCGGTGCTGGCAAGGGGGGGCAAGCTGCCCGGCACCGGCAATGCCGCCAAGGCCGACGCGAAAGCGGGGGCCAGCGCGGCGGCCAACAACAAATCGACGCGAAGCACAGAGAAAACGCGATGAGCAAGGAATACAAGGATCTCCTGGTCGGGCTGGACATCGGCACCTCCAAGGTGGTGGCGGTGGTGGCCGAGCTACGGCCTGACGGCGCCTACGAGGTCATCGGCATGGGCCAGACCGAGTCCAAGGGGCTGAAGAAAGGCGTGGTCGTCAACATCGAGGCGACCGTCCAGTCGATCCAGAAAGCGCTCGAAGAAGCGGAGCTGATGGCCGACTGCAAGATCAGCGAGGTTTTCACGGGCATCGCCGGCAGCCACATCCGCAGCTTCAATTCGAGCGGCATGGTGGCGATCAAGGACAAGGAGGTCACGCCGGCCGACGTGGCGCGCGTGATCGAGACCGCCAAGGCGGTCAACATCCCGACCGACCAGCAGATCCTGCACATCCTCACGCAGGAATTCATCATCGATGGCCAGGAGGACGTGCGCGAGCCGATCGGCATGAGCGGCATCCGCCTGGAAGTGAAGGTGCACATCGTCACCGGCGCGGTCAGCGCGGCACAGAACATCGTCAAGTGCGTGCGCCGCTGCGGTCTGGAGGTGCACGACCTGATCCTGCAGCCACTGGCCTCGAGCCTGGCGGTGCTGACCGAAGACGAAAAGGAACTGGGCGTGGTGCTGGTCGACATCGGCAGCGGCACCACCGACATCGCCATTTTCAGCGAAGGCGCGATCCGCCACACGGCCGTGATCCCCATCGCCGGCGACCAGATCACCAACGACATCGCCATGGCCCTGCGCACGCCGACGCCGGATGCCGAGGACATCAAGATCCAGTACGGCATCGCCAAGCAGGTGCTGGCCGACCCGGACGAGATGATCGACGTGCCCGGCGTGGGCGACCGCGGCCCGCGCACGCTGTCGCGCCAGGCGCTGGCGGCGGTGATCGAGCCGCGCGTGGAAGAGCTGTTCTCGCTGGTGCACCAGGTGGTGCGCGAATCGGGCTATGAGGAACTGCTGAGCAGCGGCGTGGTGCTGACCGGCGGCACCGCGATGATGCCCGGCATGGTGGAACTGGGCGAAGACATTTTCCTCAAGCCCGTGCGCGTGGGCGTGCCCGAGTATCGCGGCAACCTGCACGAGGTCGTGAAGAGCCCGCGTTACTCGACGGTCATGGGGTTATTGCAGGAGGGCCGCGTGCAGCGTATGCGCGGTTGTAAAGTCGCAGTGCAGTCCGGGTCTGCCAAACAGATCTGGATGCGCATGAAGGAGTGGTTCATCGGCAATTTCTAACTCGAACCATGATGTTTAGCGATGTGCTCCCGGGGGGGAGCGAAGCTTGGTTTTTGTTTTGATGTTTTTTGACTCAGGAGCCAGGCGTTGCGGCGGGGAGGCCGCATCGTCTGGGACTGAGAACTTCTGGAGGCAACGATGGACTTCGACATGATTGAAACGGAAATCCAGGGCGGCACCATCATCAAGGTGGTGGGCGTCGGCGGCGCGGGCGGCAATGCCGTGCAGCACATGATCAACCGTGGTGTGCAGGGGGTGGAATTCATCTGCATGAACACCGATGCGCAGGCGCTCAAGCGCTCGACCGCATCGCGCGTCCTGCAACTGGGCAACTCTGGCCTGGGCGCGGGTGCCAAGCCCGAGGTCGGCAAGACCTGCGCAGAGCAGGCGCGCGAGCAGATCGCCGATGCGCTGCGCGGCGCGCACATGGTGTTCATCACCGCGGGCATGGGCGGCGGCACGGGCACGGGCGCCGCACCGGTGGTCGCGCAGATCGCCAAGGAAATGGGCATCCTGACGGTGGGCGTGGTCTCCAAGCCCTTCGATTTTGAAGGCGCACGCCGCGCCAAGGTGGGCGAGCACGGCGCCAACGATCTTGAAAGCCACGTCGATTCGCTGATCGTAGTGCTCAACGAGAAGCTCTTCGAAGTCATGGGCGATGACGCCGAGATGGACAAGTGCTTCCAGTGCGCCGACGACGTGCTGCACAACGCCGTGGCCGGCATCGCGGAAATCATCAACGTCGATGGCCTGGTGAACGTCGACTTCGAAGACGTGAAGACCGTGATGGGCGAGCAGGGCAAGGCGATGATGGGCACGGCCACCGTGTCGGGCGTCGATCGTGCGCGCCTGGCAGCCGAGCAGGCCGTGGCGAGCCCGCTGCTCGAAGGCGTGGACCTGTCGGGTGCACGCGGCGTGCTGGTCAACATCACCGCCAGCCGCTCGCTCAAGCTGTCCGAGACCAAGGAAGTGATGAACACCATCCGCAGCTATGCCGCGGAAGATGCCACCGTCATCTTCGGTACGGTCTACGACGATGCAATGGGCGACGCGCTGCGCGTGACCGTGGTGGCAACGGGCCTAGGCCGCGCTGCCCGCAACAAGCAGCAACAGCAGCAGACGATGACGCTGCTCAAGACGGGCACCGACAACCAGCCGGTGGCCTTCGGCGGTGGCGCGGTGGGTCATGCGGTGGCAGCCGCGCCGGACTACAGCAATTTCGACACCCCGGCCGTGTGGCGCAGCTCGCGTGAGTCGGCTTCGGCCCACGTGGCTGCGCTGCAGGAAAAGGGCGTCGATACGTACGACATTCCGGCGTTCCTGCGCAAGCAGGCCGACTGACCGGCGGCTCGATCCGCGCAGGTTCGATTGTCGGCGGCGGCGCCCGCCCGCGCGCGATTCACGGCTCCCCTCCGTGACCGCTGCGCAGCGGACGGCCTGTCGCTGAACGATCGGCGGCGCGCGACGAACCGGACACAGTCGTTGCCGCCGGGCGGGTTGGCCTCTGGCCGCCTCTCCGGAAGGGTTCACCCTGCTCGGCGGGTGTGCCCGTTCGTCGCGCCGCTTGCGGTGCGATCGCGCTGATGTGGTTGTCTGCCAAGACCGCCCGCGTGGATCTCCCACGCGGGCGGTCTCGTTTTATGATGCGGGTATTCCGCGCGCGAACTCTTGTCACGATCATGATTCAGCCCGGCCAGCCGCTGCCCGACGCGACGCTCTACGAATACTTCGAAGTGGAAAAAGACGGCTGCGTGCTCGGGCCCAATGCCTTCTCGGCAGCGGACCTGGCGCAGGGCAAGACGATCCTCATCTTCGGGCTGCCCGGCGCTTTCACACCGACCTGTTCGGCGCGCCATGTGCCCGGTTATCTCGCCCACTACGATGCGCTGCGCGCCAAAGGCGTCGACGAGATCTGGTGCGTGTCGGTCAACGATGCCTTCGTGATGGGGGCTTGGGCCCGTGTGCAGGGCACCGATGGCAGGGTTCGCATGCTGGCCGATGGCAGTGCCGAATTCACGCGCAAGCTCGGCCTTGAGCAAGACCTGTCCAAGCGCGGCATGGGCGTGCGTTCGCAGCGCTACGCCATGATCGTCAAAAACGGTGTGGTAACTGCACTACAGGTGGAGGCCCCGGGGCAGTTCGCCGTCAGCGATGCGGAATCGATGCTGGCGCATCTTTGAGATCACCCGAATCCCTCCGAACGGCTGAGTCCTGTCCGGCATTCCGCACCGCCATAAGGCCGACGACGCACTGGCATTGAGGCTGCGTGCTGAAATCGTGAGCAGACTATGGCAAGGCCTAACATCCCGATACAAAAGTCGTTTTGGAGGCAGGCACGTGAAAATGGTATGCTTAGGGTTATCACTCATGCAGAGTGCATAGATAAAAACAATCAAATTGGAAAGTGAGTTGAGGGCGGCCATGTTGAAACAACGCACCATCAAGTCCGTAGTCAAGACCGTCGGCATCGGGTTGCACTCGGGCCGCAAGGTGACGTTGACGTTGCGTCCGGCAGTCCCCGGCACCGGCATCATCTTCACGCGTGTGGATCTGGACCCGGTTGTCGAGATTCCCGCCACCGCTAGCGCCATCGGCGACACCCGCCTGGCCTCTGTGCTGCAGAAGGACGGCGCCCGCGTGTCCACGGTCGAGCACCTGATGTCCGCCTGCGCGGGGCTCGGCATCGACAACCTGTATGTCGATGTCGACGCCGAGGAAATACCCATCATGGACGGCAGCGCGGCTTCGTTCGTGTTTCTGCTGCAGTCGGCCGGCGTCGAGGAGCAGGGCGCGGCCAAGCGTTTCATCCGCGTGACCAAGCCGGTGGAAGTGCGCGACGGCGACAAGCTGGCGCGTCTGGAGCCGTACTTCGGCTTCAAGCTGTCGTTCACCATCGAATTCCGCCATCCGGCCGTCGACAAGACGGGGCAGACGTTCGAGATCGATTTTGCCGACACCAGCTACACCCGCGAAATCGCCCGCGCGCGCACCTTTGGCTTTGCCCACGAGGTCGAGATGCTGCGTGAGATCGGGCTGGCGCGCGGTGGCAGCCTGGACAACGCCATCGTGCTCGACGAGCACCGCATGCTGAACAACGATGAGCTGCGCTATGGCGACGAGTTCGTCCGCCACAAGATCCTGGATGCGATCGGTGACCTGTACGTGGTCGGCTATCCGCTGATCGCGGCCTATACGGCGCACAAATCCGGTCACGGCCTGAACAATGCGTTGCTGCGCGCGCTCCTGGCCGATGAGGCCGCATACGAAATCGTCACGTTCGACAAGGTGGAAGAGGCGCCGCGCGCTTTCCTGCCGCAACTGCAGCCGGCATTTTCCTGAATCGATGCGACGGTTGTACGCATGAAAAAGCGCCCGAAAGGGCGCTTTTCTATTGGGGCGGCCGGTGCCGCGCCACCATCTCCGCCACCGCCCGCCTGAGTGGCGAATCGGGCAGGCCGTCGGCCAGCGACGTCAGGCTGTTGAGCCCAACTGCCGTCATCTTGGCGCGTTTGGGCGGCTTTTCGGTCTCTTGTGGCCATAAGCTGTCATTTCCGCCCTGCGGTTGTACCCGTACACGAATTACGGTAACCTGCGATCCCCGGCGCTGCAGACGTTCCAGCAAGGTGGGTACCACCTGCCGTACGCGCGCCGCAGCTGCGCTGTTTGCAGCGAGCAGTACCAAAGTCGCTTCCCGGCTGTCGCGCGCATCGTTCCGGATGCCGCCGATCGCCACGCCGCCGCCCAGTCCGGGTGGCAACAGCGACAACACCTCCGCTTCCAGAGACGCCAGTTGCTTGGCCGCCTGCATCAGCGGGCCGACCGAGCCGGCACCCGTGAGCCAGTCCTGGACTGGTTTTGCCACGTGCGTCTTGAGAGCGGGATGAACAAAGATTCGCATGCCGGCATTGTAGGGCGCTTCTCCGCGCTTTCGTGCCGTCGGGCGGCTTTTTCTGTCCGGAAAAGAGCGATGCAGATCATCCTGATTCATCCGCGCAAGGCCGGCGCGGTGCACCTGTCCCGCCGCCACCTGGCGGCGGTCATGGGCGCGGCGCTGCTGGCCGTGGCGGCGCTGTCGGGCGGGGCGACCTGGCTGGCGGTCAAGCGCGGCCTGGTGCCTGGCGCCACCGCCATCGGCAGTGCAGAGACCGACAAGCGCATCACCCGCGAAAACCTCAATCTGATGGCCGCGCGCATCGGCGAAATGCAGGCGCAGATGGTGCGTCTGGATGCGCTGGGCGCCCGTGTTTCGGGGCTGGCCGGTGTGCCGCCGCGCGAGTTCGACTTCAAGTCGGTGCCGGGGCGCGGCGGGCCGCTGGGGGCGGTCTCGCGCCCGCTGTCGTTGCCGGAAATCCAGTCCGAACTGGATCGCCTGACCCGCTCGGCCGACCAGCGCAACGATTACCTGAGCGTGCTGGAGTCCACCCTGATGGACCGCCAGATCCACGCCAAGATGATGCCGACTGTGCGGCCGGTCGCCACGGGCTACGACTCGTCGGGTTTTGGCGTGCGCATCGATCCGTTCACGGGCCGGCGCACGCAGCACGATGGCGTCGACTTCGTCGGGCCGGTCGGCACGCCGATCGTGGCCGCCGCCGGCGGGGTGGTGGTGGCCAGCGAGTACCACCACGAATACGGCAACATGATCGACATCGACCACGGCAACGGCCTGAAGACCCGGTATGCACACGCCTCCAAGGTGTTCGTGAAGGTCGGCGACATCGTCAAGGCGGGGCAGCGGATCGCCCTGATCGGCCGCACCGGCCGCGCGACCGGCCCCCATCTGCACTTCGAGGTGTACGTCAACGACGTACCGCAGAATCCGGTCGCGTTCCTGGAGAACGCGGGCCAGCCGAAGATGGCGGCGCACAAGGATGCCGGCCCGCAGGTGGCCGCTGCCGACATCGGCAAGAGCATGGCCGCCGACGGCCATTGACGGCCAGGGTTGCAACCGGGCGGCCCATCCCCAACTGCGCAGGGTTGCGGTCGCGTCGGCCGCGCCAGAGTGCGGCGTTCCTGCCACATCCGGCCGGTCGGTCGCCATCAAGGCGAGGTTTGGCACATGCTAAACTCCCCCCCCTTTGCGCCAACCCTTTTCGGGCCGTTGCGCCGCCTGCGTTTCGCGTTTGTTCCGCGATCCTTCCGACGGGTGGCACGCCGGTCCCTGCCATCGATGATCACGGGCCTTCTCAAGAAGATTTTCGGCAGCCGCAACGAGCGGCTGATCAAACAGTACCGCCGCAAGGTGGCGCAGATCAATGCGCTCGAACCCACGTTCGAAGTGCTCTCCGATGCCGAGCTGCAGGCCAAGACCGAGGCATTCCGCCAGCGTTTCGCCAAGGGCGAGACCCTGGATGCGCTGCTGCCCGAAGCGTTCGCTGTGTGTCGCGAAGCCAGCAAGCGCGTGATGAAGATGCGCCATTTCGACGTGCAGCTGATCGGTGGCATGGTGCTGCACGATGGCAAGATCGCCGAAATGCGCACGGGCGAAGGCAAGACGCTGACTGCCACGCTGGCGGTTTACCTGAATGCGATCGCCGGCCTGGGCGTGCACGTGGTGACAGTCAACGACTACCTGGCCCAGCGCGACGCCGAATGGATGGGCAAGCTCTACAACTGGCTGGGCCTGTCGGTCGGGGTCAACCTGACCACCATGGCCCACGATGAGAAGCAGGCCGCCTACGCCGCCGACATCACCTACGGCACCAACAACGAGTTCGGCTTCGACTACCTGCGCGACAACATGGTGTACGACGCCAGCCAGCGCGTGCAGCGTCCGCTGAACTACGCGATCGTCGACGAGGTGGACTCGATCCTGATCGACGAGGCCCGTACGCCGCTGATCATCTCCGGCCAGGCCGAGGACCATACCGACCTGTACCGCCGCATGAACAGCATCCCGCCGCTGCTCACGCGCCAGATCGGCGAAGAGAAGGCCGACGGCACCGGCGTCGAGAAGCCGGGTGACTACTACGTCGATGAAAAGTCCCACCAGGTCTACCTGACCGAAGCGGGTCACGAGAAGGCGGAGCAGATACTGCTGCAGGCCGGCCTGCTGGCCGAGGGCGAATCGCTCTACGCGCCGCAGAACATCACGCTGATGCATCACCTGTACGCCTCCCTGCGCGCGCACAGCCTGTTCCACCGCGACCAGCACTACGTGGTGCAGAGCGACGAGGTGATCATCGTCGACGAATTCACCGGCCGCCTGATGCAGGGCCGCCGCTGGTCCGACGGCCTGCACCAGGCCGTGGAGGCCAAGGAAGGCGTGCAGATCCAGCAGGAAAACCAGACGCTGGCGACCATCACCTTCCAGAACTACTTCCGCATGTACGCCAAGCTGTCGGGCATGACCGGCACGGCGGATACGGAAGCGTATGAGTTCCAGGATATCTATGCCCTGGAAACCGTGGTGATCCCGACCAACCGTCTGGCACAGCGCAAGGACTTGCAGGACCATATCTACAAGACCGCGAAGGAGCGCTACGACGCCGTCATCCGCGACATCCGCGACTGCTACGAGCGCAGCCAGCCAGTGCTGGTGGGCACGACCTCCATCGAGAACTCCGAGCTGCTGTCGCACCTGCTGAACCAGGCCCAGCTGCCGCACCAGGTGCTCAACGCCAAGCAGCACGCACGCGAAGCCGAGATCATCGCGCAGGCCGGCCGGCCCAAGATGATCACCATCGCCACCAACATGGCGGGCCGCGGTACCGACATCGTGCTGGGCGGCAATGTGGAAAAGCAGGCCGGCTTCGTGATGGTCGACGAATCCCTGTCGGACGAAGAGAAGGCCACGCGCGTCACGCAACTGCAGGACGAGTGGCAGTCGCTGCACGAGCAGGTCAAGGCTGCGGGCGGCCTGCATATCGTCGGCACCGAGCGCCATGAGTCGCGCCGGATCGACAACCAGCTGCGCGGCCGCGCCGGCCGCCAGGGCGATCCGGGCTCGTCGCGCTTCTACCTGTCGCTGGACGATCAACTGCTGCGCATCTTCGCCGGCGATCGTGTGCGCGCCATCATGGACCGCCTGAAGATGCCGGAAGGCGAGCCGATCGAGGCGGGCATTGTCACGCGCTCGATCGAGTCCGCGCAGCGCAAGGTCGAGGGCCGCAACTTCGACATCCGCAAGCAACTGCTGCAGTACGACGACGTGGCCAACGATCAGCGCCGCGAGATCTACAAGCTGCGCAACGAAATTCTCGAATCCGTCGACGCGGGCGACCTCGTCAAGAACCTGCGCGAATCCGTGTTCGTCGAGCTGTTCCGCACCTACGTGCCGGCCGAGACCATGGAAGAGCAGTGGGATCTCGCCGGCCTGGAGAAGACGCTGCGCGACGACTGGGGCGTTGAGGTGCCGCTGCTGAAGACGGTGGAGCAGGCGCAGTCCATCGAGGACGAAGACCTGCTGACGCAGGTTCGGGAGGCCGTCGAGGCGGTGTACGCGGGCAAGGTGGCGCAGGTCGGCCGCGAGGCCTTTGCCGGCTTCGAGCGCTCGGTGATGCTGCAGAGCCTGGATACGCACTGGCGCGAGCACCTGGCGGCGCTGGACCACCTGCGCCAGGGCATCCACCTGCGCGGCTATGCGCAGAAGGACCCGAAGCAGGAGTACAAGCGCGAGTCGTTCGAGCTGTTCGGCCGCCTGCTGGATACCATCCGCAACGAAGTGACGCGCATCATCTTCACGGTGCGCATCCAGTCGCAGGAGGCGCTGGAAGAGGCTTCCGAGCAGATCGAGGAAGACCTGTCCCACCTGACCAACGTCCAGTACAAGCACGACGAATTCAGCGAACTGGCCGAAGTCGCCGCGGGCGACGCCGAGATCCACGGCGAGACGCCGGCCATGCCGGCCCACCGGTCGGCCGCGGCTTCCGCTGCGGCGGCGCTGGCGGGGCAGGTGCCCAAGGTCGGCCGCAACGATCCGTGCCCGTGCGGTTCGGGCAAGAAGTACAAGCAGTGCCACGGCAAGCTGGTCTGATCGGCTGACTGCCGCAGCCGCGTCGCGCGGCGCCGTCCGTTTCCTGATGATTCAACGATGCCCGCACTGCGGGCATCCTCGTTTGAAAGGTGCTCCATGGCTGTGAATCTCGTCGCGCCCGCCGCTGACTCCCTGTTGCCGATCGAAGGCGTTGACCTTGGTTGGGCCGAGGCCCGCATCCGCAAGGCCAATCGCAAGGACGTGCTGCTGGTGCGCATCGCCGAGGGGGCGAGCGTGGCGGGAGTATTCACGCAGAACCGCTTCTGCGCGGCACCGGTGCAGGTTTGCCGCGAGCACCTGGCCAGCGGGCAGGGCGCGCGCGCGATTGTCGTCAACACCGGCAATGCGAACGCCGGCACCGGTGCGCCGGGCCTGGCGCTTGCCCGCCAGACCTGCGACGCTGTGGCGACGCTGCTCGGGATTGCGCCGCAACAGGTGCTGCCATTCTCGACCGGCGTGATTCTGGAGCCGCTGCCGGTGGATCGCCTTATCGCCGGTCTGCCCGCCGCGCAGGCCAACGCCCGGCCCGACAACTGGCTGGCGGCCGCCGAGGCCATCATGACCACCGACACCGTGCCCAAGGCGGCGTCAGGCACCTGCACGCTGTCGGGCAAGCCGGTGCGGCTGTCGGGCATCAGCAAGGGCGCGGGCATGATCCGCCCGAACATGGCGACCATGCTCGGCTTCATTGCCACCGACGCCAACGTGGACGAAGCCGTGCTGCAGGGCCTGGTGCGCCATGCCGCCGACCAATCCTTCAACAGCGTGACGGTCGACGGCGATACCTCGACCAACGATTCCTTTGTCGTCATCGCCACGGGCCGTGCCGGCACGCCGCGCATCGACTCCGAATCGCACCCCGACTACGCTGCGCTGCGCGATGCGCTCACGGACCTGGCGCAGGCGCTGGCGCAGAAGATCGTGCGCGACGGCGAAGGCGCGACCAAGTTCATGACCATCCGCGTCGAAGGTGGCCGCAGCGTGGACGAGTGCCGCCAGATCGCCTACGCGGTCGCGCATTCGCCGCTGGTCAAGACCGCGTTCTATGCATCGGACCCCAACCTGGGCCGCATCCTGGCAGCGGTCGGCTATGCGGGCGTGAACGATCTCGACGTGGACGGCGTCAACCTGTGGCTCGACGATGTCTGGGTCGCCCGCGACGGCGGCCGCAATCCCGACTACCGCGAGGAAGACGGCCAGCGCGTGATGAAGCAGGCCGAGATCACCGTACGCATCGCGCTCGGCCGCGGCGACGCGACCGCCACGGTGTGGACGTGCGATTTCTCGCACGATTACGTCTCGATCAACGCGGACTACCGCTCGTAAGCTACGACCGTCGCCATGTCCTCCGATCTCACCGCCCGGCTCGATCGCTTCCTGGGCCGCCTCGAGCAGTGGCTGCCGCCCGAACTGACCGAGGCCGACTGGAAGGAAGCGGTCGCCTTCCGCTGGCGCAAGCGCCAGAGCCTGTTCGGCACCATCGGCTACCTCGCGCCGATCCGCCAGCTGCCGCCGATCCATCTGAGCGACCTGCACAACATCGATCGCCAGAAGGACGCCATCGTCGCCAATACGCGCCAGTTCGTGCGCGGGCTGCCGGCCAACAATGTGCTGCTGACCGGCGCGCGCGGCACCGGCAAGTCTTCGCTGATCAAGGCGTGCCTGAACGCATTCGTTGGCGAAGGGCTGCGGCTGGTGGAAGTCGACAAGGATGACCTGGCCGATCTCGGCGACATCGTGGAGCAGCTCGCGGCGCGTCCCGAGCGCTTCGCCATCTTCTGCGACGACCTGTCGTTCGAGGAAGGCGAATCGGGCTACAAGGCGTTGAAATCCGCGCTGGACGGCTCAGTGGCGGCGCAGTCGGACAACGTGCTGATCTACGCCACGTCCAACCGGCGCCACCTGCTGCCGGAATACATCAAGGACAACGAGACCTACCAGCACATGCCGGACGGCGAGATCCATCCGGGCGAAGTGGTGGAGGAGAATATCTCGCTGTCGGAGCGTTTCGGGCTGTGGCTGTCGTTCTACCCGCCCAAACAGGATGAGTACCTGACCATCGTCGCCCATTGGCTCAAGCACTTCGGCTGCAGCGCCGAGGACATCGACGCCGCCCGGGGCGATGCGCTGGTGTGGGCGCTGGAGCGCGGTTCGCGCTCGGGCCGGGTGGCCTGGCAGTTCGCGCGTGACTGGGGGGGCAAGCATGGGCGACAGCATGTCGGCTGACACGATCACGCAAGCATCGGCCACGCTCACGCCGGACGGCCGCAAGATCACCGAAGTGGCCGTCGGTGTGCTGGTGCAGCCGGATGGCCGCTTCCTGCTGGCGCAGCGTCCCGAGGGCAAGCCGTACGCCGGCTACTGGGAGTTCCCTGGCGGCAAGCTGGAGTCGGGCGAATCAGTGGAAGCGGCGCTCACGCGCGAGCTCAAGGAAGAGCTCGACATCACCCTGCGCGCCTGCGAGCGGTGGCACATCATCGAGCATGACTACCCGCACGCTTACGTGCGGCTGCACTTCTGCAAAGTGACGGCGTGGGACGGTACGCTGTGCGCGCTGGAGGGCCAGGATTTCGCCTGGCAGACGCTGCCCGTCAGCGTCGATCCGGTGCTGCCGGCGACGCTGCCGGTATTCGAGTGGATGCGTGCCGAGGCCGGGGCTAGTTGAGTCTGCCGCTGGTGCCGCCCGATTCCCCGCCCGGGGCATCCGGCGGCAGGTCGTCGTCTTCCACCACGGGAATCGTGTACTGGTCGGCGGCCCAGGCGCCCAGGTCGATCTGCCTGCAGCGCTCGGAACAGAACGGGCGGTAGCGGCTTTCCGGTACCCAGGGCACTGGCTTACCGCAGGTCGGGCATTTGATGGTCTTCACATTCATGGACGACAGGCTCAGAAGTTGCAGAGCTTGAGCTGGAACGGGATGTCCGCATCGACGGGTTTGGGTCGCAGGTCGCCATCCTGCTGGGTGAAGCGTACCCAGAGCATGTACTTGTTGGCGCTGATCTCGGGGATGAAACCCAATGCGGCATCGTCCATGCGGACCTGCATCAGTTGATAGATCCGGCCGGACAGCATCTGCTGGTAGCTGCCGGCATTGGCGATCACCTTGCCGCTCTGGCCGGACTCGCGCAGCAGGCGCAGTACGATCATTGTGGCGTCGCGCAGCGGTACCAGCGGCTGGGCCCATTTGATGATGTCGGCCCGGCGGCGCTCGCCCGGATGATGCTGCCATGCAAAATACGCCGGCAGGTCGAACTCGCATGTCCCGCCCGGGATGATGGCGCGGCTGCGGATGCTGGTCAGCCATTCGTTGTCGGCGATCAGCTGGCCGGCCTTGCCGTGCGTGGCGGTAAGGTTGCCGGACGCCGTCTCAAGCTCTGAGATCACGGCGTCGAGCGCTTCCTGATCGATCTGCGGATTGCTGCGCAGCACGGTCAGCGTCTGGCGCTGGCGGTCCAGTTCCTTGAGCAGGTCGGACTTGAGATCGGCGCGGCCGGCCACGTCCACGATCTCGAACAGCGTGGTCAGCGCCACATGGTGCTGCAGCGGGTGTTCCTGCACGAGAAAGAAATCCAGCCGCTCGAACAGGTCTTCGAGGCGCAGCAGCGTCCGAATGCGTTCGTTGAAGGGATATTCGTACAGGATCAAAACTGGATGCCCGCCTTGGATCGTACGAAGCCCGTTTGGCCTCGATCTGCCCGCATTCTATGCGAGACCCTCGTGCATCACAATGCGGGGGATGCGACATCCGCTTTCAGATGCTTTCAAGGCGCCCGGTAGACCTGGTCCAGGCGGTCGATCTGGGGGAGGAGGTCGGCCAGCGTGCCGCCGTTGTCGATGACATCGTCGGCTGCGGCCAGGCGGGCTTCGCGCGTGGCCTGGCGGGCGATGATGGCTTCGATTTGCGCGCGCGGCAGGCCGTTGCGTGCCACCACGCGTGCGATCTGCGTCTGGACCGGACAGTCGACCACGAGGATGCGGTCGACCAGTGCGCGCCAGCTGTGATGTCCGGTCAGGGACTCCACCAACAGGGGGACCACGTAGACCAGATAGGGGTAGGCATCCGAAGCTTGCGCCGCCGCCCCGCGCGACAGGCTGAGCTCGCGGATCAGCGGGTGCGTGATCTGCTCCAGGCGAGCCTTGGCGGTGGCGTCTGAGAAGGCGAGGGCGCGCATGGTGTCGCGGTCCATGGCGCCGTCGGCGCGCAGGATGCTGGGGCCGAAGGCTTCGACCAGCTTTGGGATGGCCGCGCCGCCCGGTGCGGTGATCTCGTGCGCGATGGCGTCGGTGTCGACAATCGCGGCGCCCCGTTCGGCAAGGCGCTCCGCAACGTAGCTCTTGCCGCTGCCGATACCGCCGGTCAGGCCGATCACGCGCACGCCGGCGGCCCCTTACCGCGCCAGCAGCGGCGCGAGCCCCGTCAATGCCACCAGCTGCGGGCCGGCCAGCAGGGCGATGACGCCGGCACCCGCGATGAACGGGCCGAACGAAAACGGCGATTCGCTCCTGGCGCCGCGCGCGATGCGCACCGCCCCGAACACCAGACCGACCACCGATGACAGCAGTACCAGCAGCGGCAGCGCCTGCCAGCCGAACCAGGCACCCAGCGCGGCCATCAGCTTGAAATCGCCGTAGCCCATGCCTTCCCGGCCGCGCAGCAGCTTGTAGGCCCAGTAGATGGTCCACAGGAACAGATACCCGGCCATCGCGCCGATCACCGCATCCGGCAGCCGCGCGAACATGTCGAACAGATTCACCAGCAGGCCGAGCCACAGCAGCGGCTGGGTGATGGCATCGGGCAACAGCTGCGTGTCGGCGTCGATCATCGAGCCGGCGATCAGGAACCACAGCAGCGCGGCCGAGGCCACCGCCACCCAGGTCGGCCCGAAATGCCACAGGCAGGCACCGGTCAGCACTCCGGTCACCAGCTCCACGGCAGGGTAGCGCCAGGAGATGGGCGTCTTGCAGGCGCTGCAGCGGCCGCGCAATGCCAGCCAGCTGATCACCGGGATGTTCTCGACCGCCTTGATCTGGTGGCCGCACGACGGGCAGGCCGAGCGCGGTATGACCAGGTTGTACGGCTCGGGATGCGGCAGCGGTTCGTTGCGCAGCTCGGCGATGTAGTTGGCCTCTTCGCGCTCGATCATGCGCGGCAGGCGGTGGATCACCACGTTGAGGAAGCTGCCGACCAGCAGGCCCAGCAGCGCCGCCGAGCCGATCACGAACCACGCCGGCAACTGCGCCAGCGTGGGAATGACGAACATCCCGGACATCGTCAGACCACCTGGCCCAGCTTGAAGATCGGCAGGTACATGGCGACCACCATGCCACCGATCAGCACGCCCAGGATCACGATGATGAGCGGCTCGATCAGGGCGGAGATGTTGGCGACCGCGTCATCGACCTCGCGCTCGTAGAATTCGGCCACCTTCAGCAGCATGTTGTCCAGCGCACCGGATTCCTCGCCGATCTGCGTCATCTGCAGCACCATGTTGTCGAACACGTGGGTGGCCTGCATGGCGTTGGTGAGGCTGGTACCGATGCGCACCGCCTGCTGGATCTCGATGGTGGCGTCATGGTAGACCCAGTTGCCCGCCGCCCCCGCCACGGATTCCATCGACTCCACCAGCGGCGTTCCGGCCGAGAACATCGTTGCCAGCGTACGCGTCCAGCGCGCGATGGTGGCCTTGCGGATGATGCTGCCGAAGATCGGCATCTTCAGGATGGCCTTGTGCGTGTTGCGCTGCACCTTCTCCGAGCGCTTGAAGGCCCGCGCGTACAGGATGATGCCGATGATGGGCGTGAAGACGATGACGTACCACCACTGCACGAATAAGTCCGAGATGCCCATCACCATCAGCGTCGGTGCCGGCAGCGTGGCGCCGAAGCTGGCGAACACGCCCTTGAACGCCGGCACCACGAAGATCATCAGCACCACCGTGACCAGGAAAGCCACCGTCAGCACCGAGATCGGATAGATCATGGCCGACTTGATCTGTGCCTTCAGCGCGATCGACTTTTCCATGTACAGCGACAGCCGCTCGAGCAGCGCGTCGAGAATACCGCCCTGTTCACCCGCGTCGATCAGGTTGCAGTACAGCGAATCGAAGTACTTCGGATGGCGGCGGAAAGCCTGCGCCATGCTGCTGCCCGACTCGATGTCGACGCGGATTTCCGTCAGCAGCTGGGTGAAGTTCGGGTTGGCATGGCCGCGCGCGATGATGTCGACCGATTGCAGCAGCGGCACCCCGGCCTTCAGCATGGTCGACAGCTGGCGCGTGAAGTAGGCGATGTCTTTCGGCGTGATCTTCTTGCCGCGCGCTGCGCGCCGACGCTTGGACTTGGTGATCGACAGACCTTGCTTGCGCAGCGTGGCGTTGACTTCGGCGAGGTTCTCCGCCCGCATCTCGCCCTTGAAGGCTTTGCCTTTGCGGTCCTTGCCTTCCCACTCGAAGATGTATTGCGTGGGCGCCTTCTTGGCGGCGGTCTTGCGTGCCGATGCGGCGGCAGACCGGTTCGCGGTCGGTGCTCGTGTGGCCATGGTTGGTTCCTACCCCCCGGTATGGGAACGATTGATCGAGAAGGTTACTGGTTCGTCGTGGCCAGCACTTCCTCAAGGGAAGTCAGCCCCTGTTTCACTTTCCGCAGGCCAGAATCGCGCAGCGAGAGCACGCCTTCCTTGCGCGCCTGTTCGGCGATCTGCAGTGCCGTGCCGTGGCTGAGGATGATTTCCTGGATCGCCTCGGTGATCGGCATGACCTGGTAGATGCCGACCCGGCCCTTGTAGCCGCTGCCGTTGCATGCCTCGCAGCCGACTGGATGGTACGGCTGCCACGAGCCGTCCAGGTCGGCTTCCTTGAAGCCGGCATCCAGCAATGTTTCCCGGGGCAGCGGGCCCGGCTTCTTGCATGCCTTGCACAGGCGCCGCCCCAGACGCTGCGCCGTGATCATCAGCACCGACGATGCGATGTTGAACGGTGCCACGCCCATGTTCATCAGCCGCGTGAGCGTGGTCGGCGCATCGTTGGTGTGCAGCGTGGAGAACACCAAGTGGCCGGTCTGCGCGGCCTTGATGGAGATGTCGGCGGTTTCCAGGTCCCGGATTTCGCCCACCATGATGATGTCCGGATCCTGCCGCAGGAACGATTTCAGCGCCGCGGCGAAGGTCAGCCCCGCTTTGTCGTTGACGTTGACCTGGTTGATGCCGGGCAACTGGATTTCCGCCGGGTCTTCCGCGGTGGAAATGTTGATGTCGCCCTGGTTCAGCTTGTTCAGGAAGGTGTACAGCGAGACCGTCTTGCCGCTACCGGTCGGGCCGGTCACCAGCAACATGCCGTACGGGCGCTTGATCACGTCCAGCAGGAGTTGCTTTTGCTCGGGCTCATAGCCTAGCTGGTCGATATCGAGCCGCTCGGTGGAGGACTCCAGAATCCGGATCACGATCTTCTCGCCGAACAGCGTCGGCAGCGTCGACACCCGGAAGTCGATGGCGCGCTCGATCGTCTCCTTGTTGTCCTTGTCGTTCTTGTCTTTCGGAACCGTGATCAGGAGCTTCATGCGGCCGTCCTGCGGCACGCGCCTTTCCGAGATGTCCAGGCGCGACAGCACCTTGATGCGGGTGGCGATCTTGTCGCGGATATCCAGCGGTGGCTGCGCGACCTGCGCGAGGATGCCGTCGATACGGAAGCGCACGCGGTAAAACGTTTCAAACGGCTCGAAATGCAAGTCGGAGGTGCCGCGCAGCAGCGCCTCGGTAAACAGCTTTTGCAGGAAATGCACCACCGGCGCATCGTCGATGCCGTCGGTCGTGGTGCGCCGCACGGTAGCGGCTGCGCCCGGGTCGTCGTATTCGATCTGCGTGGCTTCCTGCTTGGGGATGAGCGACTTGATCTCGGTCGGCGCTTCGTTGGCGAGGCTCAGCTGGCGCACCAGCTTGTCGTGCTCGACGATGACCGTCTCGATCGCCACGTTCATCTTCTGGCGCAGTTCCTCGATCGGCTTGGGGTCGCTCGGGTCCGAGGTGGCAACGATGATGCGGTTGTCGCGCCGGCCCAGCGGCAACAGGCGCAATTGCTGGAAATGCTTGTTAGCCGACAGCACGGCCGGCACGGTATCGAGCTTGTACTGCGCCAGGTCCAGCAGCGGCATCTGGTACTTGCCCGCCACGAAGACGGCGAGATCGTGCGCGCTCATGATGCCGCTGCTCACCAGTTCATCGATCAGCTGCGTGCGCTTTTCGCGCGCGCTCTGTTCAAGCTGGGTGAGTAATGTCGGCGCAATTCGCCGGCTCTGCGCAAGAGCGAGTCCGAGAGTCATGAGTCCGTCTGGCTGACCATTTAGCGCGCGCCCGGCCCCACTACCGGATCGCCCGCCCGCCCCCCGAGGCGAGTTGTTGTGTTTTTGGCTGTCGGCGCTCCACCCGTTCGTGGGGGGGGGGGCCCGGAATCGGGGTAGTTTGCCGACCGCCCCGCGATTTGTAAAGCACACTCAGAAGTGACACGTGCATTTGTGCCACATCGGCAGAAAATGGCACGGGCTGAAGCGCTCGGTGCAGCGGGTGCCATCAGCTACGCTTTTCCCTTGTGGTGGGCCGGTGCAGGCGCACGGTGCGGATCGACTGGCTGTCCATCTGGACGATGTCCATCACGCATCCGGCGATTCGCACGCTGACCGGGGCCTCGGGAATTTCCTCCAGCACTTCCAGCACCAGGCCGTTGAGCGTCTTCGGTCCATTGGTCGGCAACTGCAGGCTCAGGCGGCGGTTCAGGTCGCGCAGCGACATGCCTGCGTCGGCCAGATAGGCGTCTTGTGCGTCCCACGCCAGCTTGCCGGCGTTCGGCAGCGTGGTGGTGAACTCGCCGATCATCTCCTCGATGATGTCTTCCAGCGTCACCAGCCCCAGCATGTCGCCGTATTCGTTGATTACCAGCCCGATACGCCGCCGGCTCTCCTGGAAATACTGTAGCTGGCGGAACACCGGCGTGCCGCTCGGCACGAAGTAGGGTTTGGCCAGCAGATTGCGGAAATTGTCGTGGGCGAGCTCCGCGTGGCCCAGCAACGACAGTGCCTTGTGTACATGCAGGATGCCGAGCACCTGGTCGGTGTCCCGCTCGAACACGGGAAGCTTGTTGTGGTAGCAGGTCTCCAGCTGCTGGATCACTTCTTCGATGGGGCGCGACAAGTCCAGCGATTCCACTCGCGCGCGCGGCGTCATCACGTCGTCCACGGTGATGGCGTCCAGGTCGAACAGGTTGAGCAGGATGCTGCGGTGCTTGTGCGGAATGAAGTTGCCCGACTCCAGCACCAGCGTGCGCAACTCCTCGGCCGACATCCTCTGCTCGGGCGCCTGGCGCGGATTGATGCGCACCAGCCGCAGCAGCCCCGTGGCGAACGCATTGACGACGGTCACCAGCGGCGTCGCCAGCCTCAGCAGCGGCGCGATGATGAAGCTGGCCGGAAACGAGATCCGCTCGGGATACGTCGCGCCCACGATCTTCGGCGCGATCTCGCAAAACACGATGATCAGGAACGCAACGATGGCGGTGGCGATCGACAGCGTGGTGCCGCTGTTGCCGAAGTAATGGATGGCCAGGTTGGCGATCAGCACCGGCACGGCGGTATTGATCAGGTTGTTGCCGATCAGGATCAGCGACAGCAGCTTGTCGGTCTGGCTGAGCAGGCCCTGTGTCCGGCGTGCGCCGGCGACATTGGATTTGGCAAGGTGGCGCAGGCGATGGCGGTTGAGCGCCATCAGGCTGGTCTCGGAGATCGAGAAGAAGGCGGAGCAGCACAGCAGCAGCGCGATGGCGCCGAGCTGTGCCCATAACGGCCAGGAGTCCAAGGCGGATGCGCGGGAGCGGTGAGGCGCCCACTATAACAGAGGGGTTTGCTGTGCCGATGGCATGCGATGGCGCGACGGCCGTCCTCTCGAGAGGGCGGGGCTGTGCGGGACCTGCATGGAATTTCAGATGCGGCGTCGAATACCGTGCCGCGAGGACAACCAGAATGCGAGAAATTGGTCGGGGTGAGAGGATTCGAACCTCCGGCCTCTACGTCCCGAACGTAGCGCTCTACCAGGCTAAGCTACACCCCGATGCTTCTTCGCAGTTCTCGTGCAGGTCAGGACTGACGTTGCAGCGAGAAAGCACACAAGTGTATCAGCGTTTGGCGGAATAGGGAAGGGGGTAATGCATTTATTGCTTCCGCGGCCGCGGAAGCCTCGCGCTCGGCCGTCTTGTGCGTGTATTCGAGTGCGCCCGATGCCTGGATGGCGGCGAAGATCCCGTCGAAATGCTCGGTGCCGCCCTGCTCGATGGCTTGGCGCGCCAGCGTGCGTTGTTCTTCGGTGCCGTGCGACAGCAGGTGGATCAGCGGCAGCGTCGGCTTGCCTTCGCGCAGGTCGTCGCCGGCGTTCTTGCCCATCTGGTCGGCCGTCGCGGTGTAGTCGAGCAGGTCGTCGACGATCTGGAACGCGGTACCGATGCGCCGGCCGTACTCGGCGGCGGCGGCTTCGGTGGCGGCGTCGGCGCCCGAGAGCACCGCGCCGATCTGTGCGGCGGCTTCGAACAGCTTGGCGGTCTTGTAGCGGATCACCTGCAGATACCGCTCCTCCGTCACGTCCGGGTCGTGCATGTTGAGCAACTGCAGCACCTCGCCTTCGGAGATGACGTTGGTGGCATCGGCCAGGATCTGCATGACGCGCATGCTGTCGGCCTGCACCATCATCTGGAAGGCGCGCGAATAGAGGAAGTCGCCCACCAGCACGCTGGCCGCGTTGCCGAACACCGCGTTGGCGGTCTGGCGACCGCGGCGCAGCTCGGACTCGTCGACCACGTCGTCGTGCAGGAGCGTGGCGGTATGGATGAACTCGACCACCGCCGCCAGTTCGTGATGGTGTTTGCCGCGATAGCCCAGCGCGTTCGCCATCAGCAGCAGGATCACCGGGCGCAGACGCTTGCCCCCCGCGCTGATGATGTATTCGCCGATCTGGTTGATCAGCGCGACCTCCGAGCCGAGCCGGCGCCGGATCACGGCATCGACGGCATGCATGTCTTCGGCGACGGGGGCGAGCAGGACGGAGGCGGGCATTTTGGTCAAGGCGGGTTCCGGCGGAAGGCTGAGTCTGACGGTTGGCTTGCGTACGGCATGCGGCGCAAAAACCGCGAAATTATAGAGCAAGCACGCGGCCTGCCCGGCGCGTGTGGCGTGACAAGCGCAGGAGAGGGTTTCGCTCGGCTGACGCTGCTTAAGCCTTTGACTTATCTGGGGTTTCTTAGTACAATCGCGAGTTCTCTGTGTCCGTTGGCTGCGCAGGCAGGTGGCGGGTGAAAAGAGAGTCACGTTTAGTTCTTTAACGAGGTCCGACAATGTACGCGGTCGTAAAAACCGGCGGTAAGCAATACAAGGTTGCTGCTGGCGAAAAACTGAAAGTAGAACAGATACCGGCGGACGTTGGCGCAGAAATCACGCTTGACCAGGTGCTCGCAGTGGGCGCCGGCGACCAACTGAAGGTTGGTGCGCCGCTGGTGAGCGGGGCTGCCGTCAAAGCCACCGTCATCTCCCATGGCCGTCACGACAAGGTTCGCATCTTCAAGATGCGCCGTCGTAAGCACTATCAAAAGCGCCAAGGGCATCGTCAAAATTACACCGAGTTGCGTATCGACTCGATCGTGGCCTGAGGCCGCGTCGTCTACGTAACCGGACAGGAGTTCAGTCATGGCACAGAAAAAAGGCGGCGGTTCCACCCGGAACGGCCGTGATTCCGAGTCGAAGCGCCTGGGCGTGAAGGTGTACGGCGGTCAAGCCATCAACGCTGGTGGCATCATCGTCCGCCAACGCGGCACCCGCACGCACGCTGGCGTGAACGTGGGCATGGGCAAGGACCACACGCTGTTCGCGCTGGTCGATGGCCACGTGAAGTTCGCCAACCGCGGCGAAGGCAAGAAGCAGTTCGTCGACGTCGTTCCGGCGGCCTGATTCAGCCTTGCAGTCAGAAGGCCCCGCACCTGTGCGGGGCTTTTTCGTTTCTAGCCGCTAACCAAACGCACGTAATCGTCCTGGCCGGTACGATATCGCCAGGAGCGTTTTGTTAGCGGCGCCGATGGCGCCTCGCGCCATTCCTGATCAGCCGTGCGCCATCTGGCCGCACGGGCGGAGACCCTCATGAAGTTCATCGATGAAGCCCGGATTGAAGTGATCGCTGGTGATGGCGGCAACGGCAGCGCCTCGATGCGCCGCGAGAAATTCGTCCCGTTCGGCGGCCCGGACGGCGGTGACGGCGGCCGGGGCGGCAGCGTGTGGGCAGTCGCCGATCGCAACATCAACACCCTGATCGACTACCGCTTCGCCAAGAAGCACCTCGCGCGCAACGGCGAAAACGGCCGCGGCGCCGACTGCTATGGCGCCGCTGGCGAGGACATCACGCTACGCATGCCGGTCGGCACCGTCATCTACGATGCCGACACCGACGAGCAGATCGCCGACCTGACCGTCGATGGCGAGCGCCTGTGCCTGGCGCGCGGCGGCGAGGGCGGCTGGGGCAACATCCACTTCAAGTCGAGCACCAACCGCGCACCGCGCCAGAAGACCGACGGCAAGCCCGGCGAGCGCCGCAACCTGCGGCTGGAGCTGAAGGTGCTGGCCGACGTCGGCTTGCTGGGCATGCCCAACGCCGGCAAGTCGACGCTGATCACGGCCATTTCCAACGCCCGCCCGAAGATTGCCGACTATCCGTTCACGACGCTGCACCCCAACCTGGGCGTGGTACGCACCGTGCCGTCGAAATCGTTCGTGGTGGCCGATATCCCGGGTCTGATCGAAGGCGCCGCTGAGGGCGCGGGCCTGGGCCATCAGTTCCTGCGCCACCTGCAGCGCACGCGTGTACTGCTGCATGTGGTGGACCTCGCTCCATTCGACGAGAGCATTGACCCGGTGGCCGAAGCCAAGGCGATCGTCGGCGAACTGAAGAAATACGACGCCGAACTTTACGACAAGCCGCGCTGGCTGGTGCTCAACAAGCTCGACATGGTGCCCGAGGAAGAGCGCGAGGCGCGCGTGAAGGACTTCATCAAGCGCTTCAAGTGGAAAGGACCGGTGCACCGCATTTCCGCGCTGACGCACGACGGTTGTCCGGGCCTGGTCCACGCGATCCAGGACTACCTCGACACGCTGCGCGCCGAAGAGGACGCCGCCGCTGCCGCGCCGGATGCGCGCCTCGACCCGACGCTGCACAACGTGGATCACGACGGCAGCGCCAACGCATAACACCACAACATTTCATCTCCGGAGACACGCCCACCATGGCCCTGCGTTCGCTGATCGCTGATGCGCGCCGCCTCGTCGTCAAGGTCGGTTCCAGCCTGGTCACCGATGATGGCCGCGGCCTCGACCAGGCCGCCATCGCCCGCTGGGCCGCGCAGATCGCGGCGCTGCGCGCGGCCGGCAAGGAAGTCGTGCTGGTGAGCTCCGGCGCCATCGCTGAAGGCATGCAGCGGCTGGGCTGGGCCAAGCGGCCGAAGGAGATCCACGAGCTGCAGGCCGCTGCCGCCGTCGGACAGATGGGCCTGGCGCAGGTGTATGAATCGGAATTCGCGCGGCACGGTATCCGCACGGCGCAGGTGCTGCTGACTCACGGCGACCTGGCCGACCGCGAGCGCTACCTGAACGCACGGTCGACACTGCTGACGCTGCTGGGTCTTGGCGTGGTGCCGATCATCAACGAGAACGACACGGTCGTCACCGACGAGATCAAGTTCGGCGACAACGATACGCTGGGCGCGTTGGTCACCAACCTGATCGAAGGCGACGCGCTGATCATCCTGACGGATCAGCGTGGCTTGTACACCGCCGATCCGCGCAAGAACCACGACGCACGTTTCGTCGACGAAGCCCAGGCGGGGACGCCGGAACTGGAAGCCATGGCCGGCGGGGCCGGCAGCAGCATCGGCAAGGGCGGCATGCTGACCAAGATCCTGGCGGCCAAGCGGGCGGCCAAGTCGGGCGCCCACACCGTGATCGCCTCGGGCCGCGAGGCCGACGTGCTGGCGCGGCTGGCCGGCGGCGAGGCCATCGGCACGCAACTGCGCGCGCCGACCGGGCGCATGGCCGCGCGCAAGCAGTGGATGATCGACCATCTGCAACTGCGCGGCCGCGTGGTGCTGGATGCCGGTGCGGTCGACAAGCTTACGGCCGGCGGCAAGTCGCTGCTGCCGATCGGCGTCAGGGAAGTGCAGGGCGAGTTTGCGCGCGGGGAGGTGATTTCCTGCATCGACACGGCCGGGCACGAAGTGGCGCGCGGGCTGACCAACTATTCCTCTGCCGAGGCGCGGCTGATTGCCCGCAAAGCGTCTTCGGAGATCGAGGCGGTGCTGGGCTATGTCAGCGCCGCCGAGCTGGTGCACCGCGACAACCTGCTGCTGCTCTGAGCGTGTCGGGATGGATCGCCCAGGATCCATCCCTGTCAGCCGATCCTCTTACGGCCCGAACGTCCGCCCGGACGAGGTCGTGCCCAGCCGCCGCACCAGCGTGGAGGCGCGGCCGTCGCCCGCCACCGAGCGCACGTCGCAGAAGTACGTCCGCATTAATTCCGACGCATAGTCCGCCTGACCGCCGTTGCCGACCCGTTGCCAGTCGCCCGCGGCCTTGTAGGCGTTCAGGCTGGCGGTCTCCGTGTTGGCGCTTTCGTTCATGTCGACGGCGCGGTTGGCGATCCACTGGTCGGTGTCGTTGCGCAGCGTCGCGTAGATGCGGCGCTCGCCGGTATCGCAGCGCAGGCCTTCATAGTTGACGTTGCGCGCGCCGGTCTTGCTGGTGATCAGCACGGTGTGGCGCACCACGTTGTCCTTGCCGATGCTGACCGACTTGGGGTCGATGGCGAAGCGCAGCGGTGACTCGTCGCGGCCGACCGAGAACGGGACCGCGTCGCGATCGACCGGCGGCGCCGGGAAGGTGACGGTGTCTTCCTTGAACGGCTTGTCGTTGAACGGGGCGAGCAGCAGTTTGTCTTCGAGGTCGCCGGTGCGGTTGTGGCCACATGCCGTCAGCGCCAGCGCAGTCGCCAGCGCGAGCGGCACGAGAGCGCGGCGCGCTCCACGTGTCGTCGTCATCACAGTCACAGAGAGTCCTTGGACGGGGTGTCGTCAGGGTTGGGAGAATCGATGGGCTGCGCGGCGGGCCGGGACACGATCACGGTTTCGACAACGACCGTCGATGTGGTGACCGTCAGTGCAGGCGGTTGACGCTGGCCGCGCGCGTTCTGGTCGCTCCGGTCGCGGTGCTGTCCGCCGCGTCCGTAAGGTGACAGCGGCGCCCGATGGGACCGTTGCACGAAGCGCGACAGCTCCGACAGCGCCATCTGATACACCTCGCGCTTGAACTCGATCACCGCATCCAGCGGCACCCAGTACTGGCTCCAGCGCCAGGCATCGAACTCCGGATGCTCGGTGGCGCGCAGCTGGATGTCACAATCGCGGCCGACCATGCGCAGCAGGAACCAGATCTGTTTCTGGCCCCGGTAATGGCCGCGGATCTCGCGGCGGATGAACTTGTCCGGCACCTCATACCGCAGCCAGTCGCGCGTGCGACCGACGATCCGGACGTGTTCTGGCAACAGGCCGACTTCTTCGTGCAGTTCGCGGTACATCGCCTGTTCGGGCGTTTCGCCGTACTTGATGCCGCCTTGTGGAAACTGCCAGGAGTGCTCGCCGATACGCTTGCCCCAGAACACCTCGTTTCTTGCGTTGATGAGGATGATGCCGACGTTCGGGCGGAAGCCTTCACGATCGAGCATGACTGCACCTCGAATACTTTAGAATTACGCCGATTATAGAGCGGCCTGCCATCCTGCTGTTATCGGATGCCGCAATGTTGCCGCTCGCTCGCGCCTCCTCGGGGGAGGGGCGCCGCCTGCGCAAATGTGCGCTTCGCGTCCTGTCGTGTCCCCTGATTCCGGTGGCTTTCGCCCCTGTTCTCGCGGCTTTGGTTGCCGCGACCATTCCTTATTGTCAGTCGCATGAAAGCGTCCCAGTTCTTCATTTCCACGCTCAAGGAAGCCCCCGCCGACGCGGAGATCGTCTCGCACAAGCTGATGATGCGTGCCGGCATGATCAAGAAGCTCGGTGCCGGCATCTATACGTACATGCCCGTGGGGCTGCGCGCGATCCGCAAGGTCGAGCAGATCGTGCGCGAGGAAATGAACGCCGCCGGCGCGGTGGAGATGCTGATGCCGGTGGTGCAGCCGGGCGAGCTGTGGCAGGAGACCGGCCGCTGGGACAAGATGGGCGAAGAGCTGATGCGCGTGAAGGACCGCCATGAGCGCGACCTCGTCATCCAGCCGACCTCCGAAGAGGTGGTGACCGACATCGCACGCACCGAGATCCGCTCGTACAAGCAGATGCCGGTCAACTTCTACCAGATCCAGACCAAGTTCCGCGACGAGCGTCGTCCGCGCTTCGGCATCATGCGCGGCCGCGAGTTCACCATGAAGGATGCGTACTCCTTCGACCGCGACGTGGAAGGCATGAAGGTCTCGTACGGGAAGATGTACGACGCCTACACGCGCATTTTCCAGCGCTTCGGCCTGGAATTCCGCGCGGTGGCGGCCGACAATGGCGCCATTGGCGGTTCGGGCTCGCACGAGTTCCACGTGATCGCCGAGACCGGTGAGGACGCCATCGTCTACAGCCCCGAATCCGATTACGCCGCCAACATCGAAGCCGCCGAGGCGCTGGCGCCGGCCACGCCGCGCGGCCCCGCCACCGAGCCGCTCGCCAAGACGCCCACGCCGGGCCGCGCCAAGTGCGAGGCGGTGGCTGAGCAACTGGGCATTGCGCTGCGGCGCACGGTCAAGTCCATCGTGCTGGCCAAGGACGTGGAAGACGGTGAGCCGCAGATCTGGCTGCTGCTGCTGCGCGGCGACCATGAACTGAACGAGATCAAGGCCTCGAAGGTGCCGGGCCTGGTCGATTTCCGCTTTGCCACCGAAGGCGAGATCCTGCGCGCGTTCGGCACGCCGCCGGGCTACCTGGGCCCCATCGGCACCAAGCTCCCGGTCAAGGTGGTGGCCGACCGCACCGTTGCGGCCATGAGCGACTTCGTCTGCGGCGCCAACGAGGAGGATTTCCACTACACCGGCGTCAACTGGGGCCGCGACCTGCCCGAAGCCGAGGTGGCCGACCTGCGCAACGTGGTGGAGGGCGATCCGTCGCCGGACGGCAAGGGCGCGCTGGCGCTCTGCCGCGGCATCGAAGTCGGCCACGTGTTCATGCTGGGCACGCGCTACTCTGAATCGATGAACGCCACCTTCCTCGACGAGAACGGCAAGACCCAGCCGATGGTGATGGGCTGCTACGGTATCGGCATCACGCGGATCCTGGGTGCCGCCATCGAGCAGAACTACGATGCACGCGGCATCATCTGGCCGGTGTCGATCGCGCCGTTCGAGGTGGTGATCTGCCCGGTGGGTTACGACCGTTCCGAGGCCGTGCGCGCCGAGGCCGACCGTCTGCACGCGGAACTGGCTGCCGCCGGCATCGACGTGATCCTGGACGACCGCGGTGAACGTCCCGGCGTGATGTTCGCCGACTGGGAGCTGATCGGTGTGCCGTTCCGCGTCGTGGTGGGCGAGCGTGGCCTGAAGGAAGGCAAGCTCGAACTGCAGGGCCGCCGCGACGAGGCCGCCGCCGCCGTGGCGCCGGCCGAGGTGCTGGCCACGCTCAAGTCGCGCCTGGCGCAATAACGGAGCCGGACGCCATGCGTCGCTTCCCTGTCCGCCCGATCGCCGCCACGCTGTGCGCGGCGGCGCTGCTCGCCGGTACACGCGCGGCGTGGGCGGGTGCGCAGAAAGAGGAATACCTGGCCGACTCGGTGCGCAGCGCACTGTCCGCCGCCGTGGCGGATAGCCGTCCGCTGCGCCCGGTGTTCGCCAGCAACCAAGAGCAGCTCGGCTACCTGCGCTGGCTGGCGGAGATGTCGGTGCGCATGTCCGCCAAGATTCCGCTGGCATCGGTACGCGTCGAGCTGATCGAGACGGCGCACTACGAGGCCAAGCGCGCGGGGCTGGACCCGGCGCTGGTGCTCGGCCTGATCCAGGTGGAAAGCGGCTTTCGCAAATACGCGATCAGTGGCGCCGGGGCCATGGGCTTGATGCAGGTGATGCCGTTCTGGACGCGCAGCATCGGCGACAAGGATGTGCGCAAGCTGTTCCATCTGCAGAGCAACCTGCGCTATGGCTGCACCATCCTCCGGCATTACCTCGACATAGAGGGCGGCAACCTTTACATGGCGCTGGGCCGCTACAACGGCAGCCGCGGTCAGCCGCAGTATCCGAACGCCGTGCTGGCGGCCTGGAAGCGCTGGCAGTACCAGGAATCGGCGGTGACGGTATCCGCGCCCGTGCCGCCGGAGGCAGCGCCGCCGCGTGCCAAGGTGCAGCCGGACGCGCCGGCGCGCAATCCGTTCTCGCCGCTGCGTATCGCCGGCGGTTCTTGACGGTGGCGGCGGTGGGGATCGACCTACAATAAGGCCATCTGTCCGCCTTTCGCCTGCTTTCGCAATGTCCACGACCCAACCGTACGCGACCATGTCCGACGCGCTGCACGACTGGCTGCAGCGTCACGTGGCCGAAGGCTTCGAGGCCGAGCCGCTGGTGGCTTCGATGGTGCAGTCCGGCTATGACCGCGCCTTCGCGCGGCGCGTGGTGGACGAAGCGCTTGCGCAGCGGCCGGCGCCGGCACCCGCCGCTCCGGTGCCCCATCCAGCGCCGACCGAGCCGGAAGCGGCAAACAGCAACGCGGTGCGCACGTCCGACCGCGAGATTCCCATCCTCTTCGCCATCGAGACGCCTCGCATCGTGCTGTTCCAGCATTTCCTGTCGGACGAGGAGTGCGACGAGCTGATCGCGCTCGGGCGGCACCGGCTGAAGCGCTCGCCGGTGGTGAATCCGGAGACCGGCGAAGAGAACCTGATCTCGGCCCGCACCAGCCAGGGCGCGATGTTCCAGGTGGGCGAGCATCCGCTGATCGCCCGGATCGAGGCGCGCATTGCGCAGGCCACCGGCGTGCCTGTCGAGCATGGCGAGGGCTTCCAGGTGCTCCATTACCAGCCTGGCGGCGAATACCAGCCGCATTTCGACTACTTCAACCCGGGCCGCAGCGGCGAGGCGCGCCAGCTGGAGGTGGGCGGCCAGCGCGTCGCCACGCTCGTCATCTACCTGAACAGCGTGCAGGCCGGTGGTGCGACCGGCTTTCCGAAGCTGGGCCTGGAGGTAGCGCCCGTCAAGGGCAACGCCGTCTTCTTCGTCTACAAGCGGCCCGACGGCACGCTCGATGACAACACGCTGCATGCCGGCCTGCCGGCCTGCCGGTCGAGCGCGGCGAGAAGTGGATCGCCACCAAGTGGCTGCGCGAGCGGCCCTATCGGCGCGGCGCCTGAGCGTGCCGCGACCCGCTCGCAAGGTCCGCATGGAATACACGTTCGCGTCCGCTACCGTCCTGCTGCTGCTGATTACCGATCCGCTCGGCAACATCCCCATCTTCATATTTCGGTTCTGCGGCTGATCCTGGTGGCGATCTCGGTGGAGATGCTGCTCAAGGGGATCCGCGCCTTCGCGCATCAGCTGTTGCGCAGTGCCCGGATGGCCGGCAGGTTGCGCCAGTAGCCCTTGGCGTCCATGCCGCAGCCGAATACGTAGCGGTCCGGCACCGGGAAGCCGCAGAAGTCCGGATGCAGCGGCTTGTCCTTGGCGAGCGTTTTCTCGCACAGCACGGCGGAATAGAATTCGGCCGCGCCCATGTCGATGATGCGCAAGCGGATGGCGGCCATGGTCTCGCCTTCGTCCAGGATGTCGTCGAGCACCAGCACGGTGCGGCTCTTGACCGACTCGCGCGGCGCCACCCGCCACTGCATCTCGCCGCCCACCGTCTTGTTGTTGTAGCGGGACAGTTGGATGTAGTCGAACTCCAGCGGGAAGGCCAGCTTGGGCAGCAGCATGCCGGTGAAGACGCAGGCGCCGCCCATCACGGACAGCACCATCGGGAACGTATCGCCGATCTTCTCGGTGATCTCGGCGGCCATGCGGTCCAGCGAGGCGTGCACGGCCTCTTCGCTGACGATTTCCTCGGAGTTGGCCCACAGCTCGCGGGCCTGTTCTGCGCTCAGCATCGTATCGGTCGGTGAAACGTTTCAGGTCAATCGGATCGCGGACGGGATCAGCGGCCGCCGGGGAGCAGTCCCTTCATGCCGCCCTTGAGGCCGCCCATGGCGCGCATCATCTTCATCATGCCGCCGCCCTTGAGCTTTTTCATCATGGTCTGCATCTGCTCGAACTGGTTGAGCAGGCGGTTGACCTCCTGCACCGGCACGCCGGCGCCCGCGGCGATGCGGCGCTTGCGGCTGGCCTTGATGAGTTCGGGCTTGGCTCGCTCGGCGGGCGTCATCGAGTTGATGATGCCTTCCATGCGGCGCACCTGCTTCTCGGCCTGGTCCATGTTGGCGCCCTGGGCCTGCTGTGCGAACTGCGCAGGCAGCTTGTCCATGAGGCCGCCCAGGCCGCCCATCTTCTTCATCTGGCCGATCTGCGCCTTGAAATCTTCCAGGTCGAAGCCGCCGGTCTTCTTGATCTTGGCGGCGAGCTTCTGAGCCTGCTCCATGTCGACGCCGCGCTGGGCTTCCTTGACCAGCGCGAGGATGTCGCCCATGCCCAGGATGCGCTGGGCCATGCGGTCGGGGTAGAACGGCTCCAGCCCGTCGAGCTTTTCCGCCACGCCGACGAACTTGATCGGCTTGCCGGTGATGTGCCGCACCGACAGCGCCGCGCCGCCGCGCGCGTCGCCATCGAGCTTGGTCAGCACCACGCCGGTCAGGGGCAGGGCATCGTTGAAGGCCTTGGCGGTGTTGACGGCGTCCTGGCCGAGCATCGCGTCGACCACGAACAGCGTTTCGGCCGGCTTGAGCGCGGCGTGCAGCGCGGCGATCTCCTGCATCATCGCCTCGTCGATGCCCAGGCGCCCGGCCGTGTCGACGATCAGCACGTCGTGGTAATGCTTCTTGGCCCAGTCGAGCGCGGCGGCGGCGATGTCGACCGGCTTCTGTTCGGGCTGCGACGGGAAGAAGTCCGCGCCGACCTGCTCCGACACGGTCTTGAGCTGTGCAATGGCGGCGGGGCGGTACACGTCGCACGACACCGTCAGCACTTTCTTCTTCTTGTTCTCCTTGAACCACTTGGCCAGCTTGCCGACGGTGGTGGTCTTGCCGGCGCCCTGCAGGCCGGCCATCAGGATGATCGCGGGCGGCTGGACGTTGAGGTTCAGTTCGGCGGCGCGGCCCAGGGGCAGGCCGGCGGGCCCGCCGGCCGGGCCGGGGGCGGCAGCGGCAACAGCCTCTTCGCCGCCGATGATGGCGGTCAGCTCGCGCTGCACGATGCCGACCAGCGCCTGGCCCGGCGACAGGCTGCTGATGACGTCCTCGCCGAGCGCCTTTTCCTTGACGCGGGCGATGAACTCGCGCACGACCGGCAGCGCCACGTCGGCCTCGAGCAGCGCCAGGCGGACCTCGCGCAGCATCTCGGCGGTGTTGGCTTCGGTCAGGCGCGCCTCGCCGCGCATGGTCTTGACCACCCGCGCGAGCCGTTGGGTCAGGTTATCCAGCATGACAGCAAATCCAGGGAGTGATCGGGGACGAAAGCAATGGAATCAACGGGGATCCGGCAACGTTGCGAAGGCCGCCACGCGATGCTGTGCGCCTCCGAATGTGCGCCCCGCGTGGCCACGATGCCGGACCCGGTCGGTGGGCCGGCAGGCGGTGTGCGCCGGCCAAAAGGTCAGGCCGCTGCGGTAAACTGCGCAAATGGTCATTGTACTGTATGCGCTGACAGCGCTTCTCTATGGCACCCTCGCCTGGTATGCGTGGGTGCGCCGCGGTGGGCTCGAGGCCCAGGCAGCGGGCGCCCTGATGCCCGGCGGGCAGCCCTCGGCCGACGCGGCCGTGCTGGTGCCGCCGCCGCCGCCCGCCGCCGCCGAATCCGGTCCCGCCTGGTGGCGCTGGGCCCTGCTGGGCGCGCTGGCGGCGCACGGGGTGCTGCTGCACGAGACCATCTTCCCGGCCACCTCCATGAAGTTCGGCTTCGCCTATGCGCTGTCGGCCATGCTGTGGCTCGGCGTCGGCATCTACTGGATCGAGAGCCTGTTCTTCTCGCTGGTGGGCCTGGGCCTGCTGGTGATGCCGGTGGCGCTGGTCGGCAGCCTGCTGCCGCTGGCGTTTCCGGGCGCGCAGATCCTCGGCTATGCCGCCAGTCCGTTGTTCAAGCTGCACTTTGCCATCGCCAACGTGGCCTACGGGCTGTTCACGCTGGCAGCCTTCCACGCCATCCTGATGCTGGCCGCCGAGCGCCGCCTGCATACCATCAACCGGCCGGCGGAATCCGGCCGGCTCGGGCGCTGGCTGGACCTGCTGCCGCCGCTGCTGACGCTGGAGAAGTTGCTGTTCCGCCTGATCGGCGCGGGGTTCGTGCTGCTCACGCTGACGATCGTCTCGGGCATGCTGTTTTCCGAGCAACTGTTCGGCCGTGCCTTTCATGTCGATCACAAGACTGTCTTCGCCATCCTGTCGTGGGCGATGTTCGGCGGTATCCTGATCGGCCGCCGTTTCTACGGCTGGCGTGGGCGCGTGGCGCTGCGCTGGGTGATGACGGCCTTTGCGACGCTGATGCTGGCCTATGTCGGCAGCCGCTTCGTGCTGGAAGTCATCCTGCATCGCGTATAGCGCGCTCGCTCGCGGTTCCGTTCTTCGACTCTCCATCATGGCCCGTCCCGTCCTGCTGATCCTGCTACTGCTTGCCGGCTTGTGGTGGCTCAGCCGCCAGAGCCTGCGCAATGCGCGCCCGACGCCGTCGGCACCCGCCGGGCGCCAGCGTACGGAGGCTGCGGACGCGGCGCAGCCGATCGAGCAATGCGCCGTCTGTGGCGTGCATGCGCCGCGCACCGGCATGGTGGCCCTGCCCGGCGGGCGCTATCGCTGCGCCGAACATGCCGAACATGCCGGCCGGGGCGGCGCATGATGCGCGACGCATCCGGCTCGGGGCAGCCCAAGGCGGGCGGTATCGATGCGGCCGGTGCCGGGGCCTCCGGTACGCGCCTGTGGTCACGCCTGAACGCCTGGCATGCGCTGCGCGCGGTGTGGCTGGAGCCGGATCCGCCCGAATTCCAATGGCGCCTGTTGCGCTACTTCGCCCTCAGCCGGGCGGCGGTGGCGCTGGTGCTGCTGCTGTTCATCTCGATCCCCCGCGAGCATGCGGGCGACTTGCCGGCACCCGTCGGCGACGCCATGCTGAGCCTGACGCTGCCGTATCTGGCACTGGCGCTGCTGATCCTGGCGGCGGCGGGGTGGTGGCGCTCGCGTTTCCAGTTCCGGGTACGGCTGGACGTGCTGCTGGACCTGTTTTTCCTGGGGCTGGCCTATGCGACGCTGTCGCGCCTGTCGGCCAGCGTGGCGATGGTGTTCCTGATGCCGGTGCTGGCGGCCGGCGCGCTGACCAGCCTGCTGTTCGCGCTGTTCACGGCGACCGTGGCGTCGATGGTGGTGCTGGCCGAGCCCTTCCTGCGCATGCTGGGCGGCGGCGTGATCGAATCGGGGCTGGCCTCCGCCGGGCTGTATGGCCTGATCTACATGATGGCCGCGCTGATGATGTACGGGCTGTCGCACCGGCAGGTGGCGCAGGAGCGCCTGACGCTGGTCCGCGAGCGCGAACTGCGCCTGCAGCAGCTGGTGAACCGGCTGATGGTCTACGACATGCAGGACGGCGTGATGCTGGTGCGCGCCGACGGCCGCGTGGTGGCCGCCAATCCCGCCGCGGCGATGCTGCTGGGCGTGCCGCAGAATGCATTCGTCGGCAGCGGGACCATGCTGTTCGACCTGAAGGACATCCCGCACCTGCATCCGCTGCTGGAAACGCTGCGCCAGTGGCTGCGCCGCAGGGGTCGGCATCCGGGCAGCGGCAGCGATATGGCTGGCGATGACGAGGCCGCGCGCATCCTCGACCTGCAGCCGATCGCCCCGGGCGGCCGTGCCGCGCCGCGTGCCCGTCTGCGCCTGCGCTTCATCCTGCCGAGCCTGGCGAACCTGGACCGTGTCTATATGGACAGCCTGGTCAGCTCGATCGGTCTGAGCCCGCCGGGCGAGGCCGCCGGCGAGCCGCCGCGTGCGCGCGGCCCCGCGACCGATCGCGTCGCACAAGGCTGGTCCGCCGATGACGAGGCCTTCCTGCGCCACGAACTGCACGATACCGTGCTGGTGCACGTGGAGAGCTGGGAGCGCGTGACCGAGCAGGCCCAGCAGGAAAAGCTGGCCTCTATGGGGCGGCTGGTGGCGAGCGTCGCGCACCAGATCCGCAACCCGCTCGCGGCCATCAGCCAGGCGGCCGAACTGCTGGATGACTCGGGCGAGGGCGGCGAGCCGGTGCGCCCCGAGAGCCGCGGCGTGGAGACGCGCCTGCTGCGCATCATTCGTGATAACGTGCGCCGCCTCGACCAGGTGGTCGCCGATGTTCTGATGCTGTCGCGCCGGCCGCGCGGCGAGCGCGTGCGCGAGCAGCTCGCGCAGGTGTTGCCCGAGGTGGTGGAGCGCTGGCGCGCCGAGGCGCTGCGCCGCGCGGGCGAGGTCACTGAAATCAATGCCGATCTGGTGCGCGTGGTGGTCGATCTGGCGCGGCCGGTGCTGTTCGATCCGGCCCACCTGCAGCAGGTGGTCTGCAACCTGCTCGACAACGCGCTGCGCTATTGCCGCGGCGTGCCGGGCTCGATCCTGCTGGCGGCCTATCCGCTGGATGACACCCATGCCGAACTGGTGATCTGGAACGACGGCCCCGAGGTTTCCGCCGAGCAGCAGCGCAGCCTGTTCGAGCCGTTCTTCACCAATGACGCGCAGGGCACGGGGCTCGGCCTCTACATGGCCCGCGAGTTGTGCGGCGCCAACGATGCGCAGATCCGCTACGGCGACATCGCGCTCGAATCCTTGCTCGATCGCACCGGAGCGATGACCATGGAGGCGCGCGAGGCCCTGCCGCGCCGCGCCTTCGTCATCACCCTGATGTTCGACCAACCCGCTGTGCCGGCGGAATGATCCGCCAGCCGTTTTTCCGCCCACCCATGTCCAAAGCTGCCGTCGTTCGTGAACCCATTCTCGTCGTCGATGATGAGGCCGACCTGCGTGAGCTGCTGGAGATCTCCCTGCGGCGCATGGGGCACGACGTGGTGCTGGCCGGCGGCCTGGCCGAGGCGCGCGAGGCGCTGGCGCGGCAACGCTTTGCGCTGGTGCTGACCGACATGCGCCTGGGCGACGGCCTGGGCATCGACCTGGTGCGCCAGCTCTCGGCCACCGCCGACCGCACGCCGGTGGCCGTCATCACCGCCTATGGCAGCGCCGAGAACGCGGTGGAGGCGCTCAAGGCGGGCGCGTTCGACTACATCGCCAAGCCGCTGTCGCTCGATCAACTGCGCAGCCTGGTGCTCAACGCGCTGGGCCGCCAGCAGCGCGATCCTGATCCCGGCAGCGCCGATCTCGCCGAACGCACCAATGCGCTGCTGCCCGGCCATTCCGCCGCTATGCAGGAGGTGCGTCGCTCGCTGCTGCGGCTGGCGCGCAGCATGGCGCCGGTGGTGATCAGCGGTGAATCGGGCAGCGGCAAGGAGCGTGCGGCACGTGCCATCCACGCGCTGTCATCGCGCTCGGCGCGGCCGTTCGTGGCCGTCAACTGCGGCGCGATTCCCGAGAACCTGATGGAAGCCGAGTTCTTCGGCTACGTGAAAGGCGCCTTCACGGGCGCCGACAGCGACCGCCAGGGCTTCTTCCAGGCGGCCCACGGCGGCACACTCATGCTCGACGAGGTGGCCGACCTGCCGCTGACCATGCAGGTCAAGCTGCTGCGCGCGCTGCAGGAGCGCCGCGTGCGCAAGATCGGCGAGAGCCGCGAAGATCCGGTCGACGTGCGCGTGGTCTGCGCGAGCCACCAGAACCTTGCGCGTCTGGTCGCTGCCGGACGTTTCCGCGAAGACCTGTTCTACCGGCTGAACGTGCTGGAACTGCGCATGCCGACGCTGCGCGAGCGCGCCGAGGACGTGCCGGTCCTGGCGGGCGTGCTGCTGGAGCAACTGGCCACGCGCTACGGTGATCCGCGGCCGAAGCGGCTCACGCGCCAGGCCCTGCAGCAACTGTGCAACTATCCATTCCCCGGCAACGTGCGCGAGTTGGATAACCTGCTGGAGCGCGCCTACGCCTTTGCCGAGGGCGAATCGATCGACGTGGACCACCTCGGCGCGCTGGGCTCCGAGATCGAGCGCTCGCCGTTGTTCCACCGCGCGCGTGAGGCGCATGGCGGCCATCCGGTGCACCCGGCGCACCTGCCACCGGTGCCGGCGCCCGGGCATCCGGCCCATCCGGGGCATCCCGGCCATGTCGCGCATCCGCTCGGTGTGCCGCAGCCGGTGGGGGGCTGGCCCGATGCGTCCTACATTCCCGTGCCGGGGCCGATGGGCCTGGTGCCGCATCCCGCCGCAGTGCCGGTCGAGCCCGCGTTGGCGATCGAGCCGGCCGCGCCAACCATGCCCGCCGTGTCTTTGCCGGTGGACCTGCCGGCCTACCTCGAATCGGTGGAGCGCAGCGTGATCCTGGCCGCGCTGGCACAGACCGGCTTCAACCGGACGGCGGCCGCCAAGCTGCTCGGCTTGAGCTTCCGGCAACTGCGTTACCGGATGCAGCAGCTGGACATCCGCGATCCGCGCGATATCGAAACCGCGGTGGGGAACGGCGGGGTGGGCGATGCCTGAGGCGGCCGGGCCGGTGCGCATCGGTGCGGATGGCTGGGTGGCGGGCGTGCATCGCCATCCTTCGCCCAATATCGATGCGCGCCCCGAGGGCATGCCGATCGACCTGATCGTGCTGCACAACATCAGCCTGCCGCCCGCGCGCTTCGGCACCGACGACGTGCTGGATTTCTTCACTAACACTCTCGACTGCGGCGCCCACCCCTACTTCGAGCAACTGCGCGGCGTGCGGGTTTCGGCGCACTTCTTTATCCGCCGCACTGGGGAATGCGTGCAGCTCGCCCCCTGCGATGCGCGTGCCTGGCATGCCGGCGTGTCGGACTTCTTAGGTCGCACGCGCTGCAACGACTTCTCCATCGGCATCGAGATCGAGGGGACGGACGACCAGCCCTTCACGCTCGCGCAGTATGCGGCGACGGCGGCCCTGGTGCGGGCGATCTGTGCGGCGTACCCGATCCGGGCGATCGCCGGGCATTCCGACATCGCCCCCGGGCGCAAGACGGACCCGGGGCCGTGCTTCGACTGGACGCATCTGCGCCGCCTCGCGAAGCTGGAGGCGGGGTTGTTCCCATACCGGGCGGGCGCTGCCCCGGACTGATACGCGTCCGCGATCACTTCGTATTTGCGCATGTGATTTCTATCGAACTTGTTTGATCAATAGAAACATTTATTCTTAAAGCAGGCGCATCGCATTGCCGCACGCCAATCCCGCCGACCCGTTGTGCCGCCTGGGGTGGTGGGTTTGCGGCGCCGCATCGGGGTTGGAAAATAGCCCGTCGCCGCCATCTGTCAAGTCTGGTCAAGTTTGATCGTTCCACTATACTTAGTGCCAATTCCGGGGTGGCATACTAGATATAGTGGTGGCGTTCCGGAATTCTGATTTCGGCGCCACGCGGGGGGCGAGTGTTCGGCAGGTCAAGCCGGCGCTTGGGGCGGAACAAAGGCAAGGGTCTTTTTCGTCTTCATTTCCTGCACGGCGCGTGAGCCTGCCGCACTTCGGCGGGCTTTCATCCCGAACGGCTAACAGGAGTCACCATGCAGACGGCCCAAACAGAATTCCACTCCGGCACCGCCAATACCGCCGCGTTTTCGCAACCCACCGGGGGCCCGGCCGTGGCCTCCGGCGACGGCTACGCCGACTACACGATCATCCGCCGCAACGGCGCCGTGGTCGGCTTCGAGCCCTCCAAGATCGCCGTTGCGATGACCAAGGCCTTCCTCGCCGTCAATGGCGGGCAGGGCGCCGCTTCCGCGCGTGTGCGCGAGCTGGTCGAGGGCCTGACCCAGAACGTGGTGCGCGCGCTGCTGCGCAGCCGCCCGAACGGCGGCACGTTCCACATCGAGGATGTGCAGGACCAGGTCGAACTGGCCCTGATGCGCTCGGGCGAGCACGACGTCGCCCGCGCCTACGTGCTGTACCGCGAGCGCCGCGCGCAGGAACGCGCACAGGCAGGCGAGACGCAGCCGCCGCCGGCCTTCATCGGCCTGAACGTGACGGACGGCGGCATCACCCGCCCGCTCGACATGGCGGCGCTGCGCAACCTGATCGTGTCGGCCTGCGCGGGCCTGGGCGAGGCGGTGGACCCGGAGCCGATCCTCAAGGAGACCGTCAAGAACCTGTATGAAGGCGTGCCGATGAGCCAGGTGTACGACTCGGCCATCCTGGCCGCGCGGACTCTGATCGAGAAGGACCCGGCCTACAGCCAGGTCACCGCGCGCATCCTGCTGCATACGATCCGCCGCGAAATCCTGGGCGAAGAAGTCACCCAGGCCGAGATGGCCGCGCGCTATGCCGATTACTTCCCGCAGTTCATCAAGCGCGGCATCAACGCCGGGCTGCTGGACGAAAAGCTGGCCCAGTTCGACCTGGCCAAGCTGGGTGCCGCGCTCGACGCCTCGCGCGACCTGCAGTTCAACTACCTCGGCCTGCAGACGCTGTTCGACCGCTACTTCCTGCACATCAGCGAAAAGCGCATCGAGATGCCGCAGGCATTCTTCATGCGCGTGGCGATGGGCCTGTCGCTCAACGAGATCGACCGTGAGAGCCGCGCCATCGAGTTCTACCAGCTGTTGTCGTCGTTCGACTTCATGTCGTCGACGCCGACGCTGTTCAACTCGGGCACGTGCCGCTCGCAGCTGTCGTCGTGCTATCTGACCACGGTGTCGGACGACCTGGACGGCATCTACGAGGCGCTCAAGGAAAACGCGCTGCTGTCCAAGTTCGCCGGCGGCCTGGGCAACGACTGGACCAACGTGCGCGCGCTGGGCTCGCACATCAAGGGCACCAACGGCAAGAGCCAGGGCGTGGTGCCGTTCCTGAAGGTGGTCAACGACACGGCCGTGGCCGTGAACCAGGGCGGCAAGCGCAAGGGCGCGGTGTGCGCGTACCTGGAGACGTGGCACCTGGACATCGAGGAATTCCTGGAACTGCGCAAGAACACCGGCGACGACCGCCGCCGCACGCACGACATGAACACGGCCAACTGGATTCCGGACCTGTTCATGAAGCGCGTGATGGAAAACGGCGAATGGACGCTGTTCTCGCCGTCCACCTGCCCGGACCTGCACGACAAGGTCGGCAAGGCATTCGAGACCGCCTACCTGGGCTATGAAGAGAAGGTCGCGCGCGGCGAGATCAAGCTGTTCAAGAAGATGCCCGCCATGCAGCTGTGGCGCAAGATGCTGGGCATGCTGTTCGAGACCGGCCACCCGTGGATCACGTTCAAGGACCCGTGCAACATCCGCAGCCCGCAGCAGCACGTGGGCGTGGTGCACAGCTCCAACCTGTGCACGGAGATCACGCTGAACACCAACGACAGCGAGATCGCCGTGTGCAACCTGGGCTCGGTCAACCTGGTCGCCCACCTGATCAAGCAGGCCGACGGCAGCGTCGCGCTCGATCACGACAAGCTCAAGAAGACCGTGCGCACCGCCATGCGCATGCTCGACAACGTGATCGACATCAACTACTACGCCGTCAAGAAGGCGCGGGACTCCAACCTGCGCCATCGTCCGGTGGGCCTGGGCATCATGGGCTTCCAGGATTCGCTGCACGTGCTGCGCATCCCGTACGCCAGCGAGGCCGCGGTGCAGTTTGCCGACACTTCGATGGAAGCCGTGTGCTACTACGCGTACTGGGCCTCGACCGAGCTGGCCGAAGAGCGTGGCCGCTACAGCACCTACAAGGGTTCGCTGTGGGATCGCGGCATCCTGCCGCAGGATTCGCTCAAGCTGCTGGCGCAGGAGCGCGGCGGCTACCTGGAGGCCGACCTGTCGTCGTCGATGGACTGGGACAGCCTGCGCGCGCGCATCCAGCAATACGGCATGCGCAACTCCAACTGTGTGGCGATCGCCCCGACGGCGACGATCTCCAACATCATCGGCGTGTCCGCGTGCATCGAGCCGACGTACCAGAACCTGTACGTCAAGTCGAACCTGTCGGGCGAGTTCACGGTGGTCAATGATTACCTGGTGCGCGACCTGAAGGCGCGCGGCCTGTGGGACGAAGTGATGGTCGCCGACCTGAAGTACTTCGATGGCTCGCTGGCCCGCATCGACCGCATCCCGCAAGACCTGCGCGACCTGTATGCGACGGCCTTCGAAGTGGAGCCGCAGTGGCTGGTGGAAGCCGCCTCGCGCCGCCAGAAGTGGATCGACCAGGCGCAGTCGCTGAACATCTACATGGCCGGCGCGTCGGGCAAGATGCTGGACGACACTTACAAGCTGGCGTGGCTGCGTGGCCTGAAGACCACCTACTACCTGCGCACCATCGGTGCGACGCACGTGGAGAAGTCCACCGTGTCGCGCGGCACGCTGAACGCCGTGTCGTCGGGCAGCGATGTCGGTAGCGTGTCGGCAGCGGGTGCTTCGCCGGTGGCCCCGGCCAGCGCACTGGACGCCGTGGCCGCCACCGCGCTGGCGATGCCGGAAGCCGAAGGCGCCGTGTGCACGATGCGCCCTGGCGATCCCGGTTTCGAGGAATGCGAGGCCTGCCAATAACCGAGGCTGGGTCCATCAAGCGCCCCAGGGGCCGCATGTCATCGATGATGCGGCTCGTTATTGCCAACGGCCACCGGCCGGATGCGCCGCGCATGTCTCGAAACATGCGCCCCGCCGGCCGGTCCAATTGAGATACTTCGGAGAAATTCCATGCTGAGCTGGGACGACGACGTCAAACCTGCCGCACAACCGCAGGCTGCACCGCAGCCCGCCTACCAACCGCAGCCGCAGTTGCAATCGTTCGCGCCCGACCAGGGCGGCGTGCTGCCCCCGTCGGCCACGCAGGCGGTCGGTTCGGGCATCCTCGGCAACAACCCGAACGCCGCCGCCGCGCAGAGCAATCGCCGCGTCAACGCCGCCGACAAGCGCGTCATCAACGGCGCCACCGACGTCAACCAACTGGTGCCGTTCAAGTACAAGTGGGCGTGGGAAAAATACCTGGCCGGCTGCGCCAACCACTGGATGCCGCAGGAAATCAACATGTCGCGCGACATCGCCCTGTGGAAGGACCCGAACGGCCTGACCGAGGACGAGCGCCGCATCATCAAGCGCAACCTGGGTTTCTTCGTGACGGCCGATTCGCTGGCCGCCAACAACATCGTGCTGGGCACCTATCGCCAGATCACGGCGCCGGAGTGCCGCCAGTACTTGCTGCGCCAGGCGTTCGAAGAGGCGATCCACACGCACGCGTACCAGTACATCGTCGAGTCGCTGGGCCTGAACGAGGCGGAGATCTTCAACGCCTACCACGAGGTGCATTCGATTCGCGACAAGGACGAGTTCCTGATCCCGTTCATCGACACGCTGACCGATCCGTCGTTCAAGACCGGCACGCCGGAGAACGACCAGAAGCTGCTGAAGTCGCTGATCGTCTTCGCCTGCATCATGGAAGGCCTGTTCTTCTACGTGGGCTTCACGCAGATCCTGGCGATGGGCCGCCAGAACAAGATGACGGGTGCCGCCGAGCAGTACCAGTACATCCTGCGCGACGAGTCGCTGCACTGCAATTTCGGCATCGACCTGATCAACCAGATCAAGCTGGAGAACCCGCACCTGTGGACGGCCGAATTCAAGGCCGAGATCACAGAGCTGTTCAAGAAGGCCGTCGACCTGGAATACCGCTATGCGGAAGACACCATGCCACGCGGCGTGCTGGGCCTGAACGCGCCGATGTTCAAGGGCTACCTGCGCTTCATCTGCAACCGCCGCTGCCAGCAGATTGGCCTGGACGCGCTGTTCCCGAACGAGGAAAACCCGTTCCCGTGGATGAGCGAGATGATCGACCTGAAGAAGGAGCGCAACTTCTTCGAGACGCGCGTGATCGAGTACCAGACCGGCGGCGCGCTGTCGTGGGACTGAGCACCGCGGCGCTCACGGACACATAAGCTGAGATGCGTGGCCACATATTGTGAGATTTCGGTGCCAATGTGAGCGATTTGGAACTGCATACCGGCTTTAGGCCGGACTGGTGCAGATCTATGTTGTAAGTGGATGATGGGGCGGACGTCGTGAGGCTTCCGCCCTCTCATTTGCGGGATACCTAAATGGGTTTTGGTTCATCGTGAGCCACGTGGACACTCCTTGGACTCAGCTCGCGGCACGCGCTGCGCGCGGCTTGCTGGCGCGCAAAGGGGGTGGTTACCAAGACGTATGCGATTTGATGCGGGCGGCTGGAATAGCAGAGTCGCTCCGTGGAGTGGAAGGAAAGATCACTCGCGGCACCTATCGGGCGAGTTTCTTTCTGAGGTTGCTGATTTCTCTGCGAGCGGAATATCCAGAACACTGGCGCCCGATACTGGCAGTGAAGGGCAGTGACGAAGCTCACGCGAAGCACATCCTTCTTCGTGAGCTTTTGGCCAGAGACCTGGACCATCAGCCTATTCGCAAAGAAGCTGGCATCGGCGGGCGTGAGCGTTACTCGCGAATCTCTCGACGAACAAATCTCGGCAGGAGATTTTCAGTTTATTTTTCTTCTCCAATTGGCAAGCCTGGATCGAATTCCTGGGTTTGAGCGGCGTTGTTGCATAAATCGACTTTGAAGTCGAAGCCATCCCTGTGAGGCGTAATTCAGTCGACGCGGACGGACTGCGGGCGGGCAAGCGCAGCCATGCGGTTGAGCACGCCAGCGCGGATGGCCACTTCGGTCGCCTGGGAGCCGACCTCGCGCGCCCACAGCGAATGGC